>NZ_JBINJF010000026.1:0-63408 GCF_043951865.1 Halalkalibaculum sp. DA3122 | reverse complement strand
TTAGCCAAATAACTAATAAACCAGTAACAAATAACTAAACCGCGGCTCACAAATCCACAGGCCGGAGGGGTAAGCTTATTTTCAGCGAGCTCCCCTAAAGTCCAGAAAATCCCGGCAGCTGGTCTCGGTAAAACCACCTGGTGTGGATAAGCAATAGCCTGTTTGGGACCTCAAGGAAAACAATATCTAGGATTTTCTGGTGACTTTTTGGGTTCGTTTTTTGGTCATTCAAAAAATGAACACCCATATGAGACAAATAAAGCTATTTTATAAAATCAGGATCCTACATTGGCATAGGGGATCGCAGAAACGGAAGGGTTTTGGACAAATTAGCCAATGAAGTAATGTGGGTCTGAGGAGGCCCTATTTAAATAGCACAGGCTGGTATTAATGAATATTCGGAGAATAATGATGGAAAGGTTCCAGGCTGTAAGGGTTTGCTCTACAACTTGCAGCGTGTTTAAACCACATGTTGTCTAAAGGAACTCAGCACTTCTTGTGACAAGTTATTTGAGGAAATTTTAACCGTTAAATAAACTCCAACTAAATACAATGAGCTATGAAACGCTTAAGTGTCTTATTAATAGCATTGATGCTGGGCAGTTTTACGTCCGCATATGCCCAACAACCCGGGCAGCAACAGCAGATGCAGCAACAAATGCAGCAGATGAACCAGATGATGCAAAAGATGAATCAGCTTATGGAGCGGACCCATATGATGAACCAGGAGATGAATCGTCGTATGCAGCAGGTTCAGGATGAGCAGACCAGAAACCAGTACCAAATGATGCACCGGTTCAATGAACAGATGCAGATGACCCTCGGCACCATGAAGAATGCCGCCGAGCGATGCAATCAGATGCAACAAGACCAGCAGATGACGCGCGACCGAACCATGCAACAGGATATGGATCGGCTCAGTCAACATCTTAACAACATGACCGGACAAGCTGAAGAGGCCGTCCAAACCATGGAGCGGATTACCAAACGCCTGCATCAACAACAATCCACCGGTAGCAACAATTAAACCAGGTTTCTGAGATGAGGCATCAAATGCGAGCATTGTTAGTAGGAGGAGTGCTATGTTGGGCAGCTGGAGCCGGGCAGGCCAGTGGACAGGCCCTGACCTATAATGGGTCTGTACAATACGCCACCGGCTCCTACTATTTTACCGAGCAAACCGGGAGCTTTTATTTCAACAACGGGCTTGGTATTTCCGGAGACAGGCTAAGCCTGCACCTGAATGTCCCCTTCATCGCCCAGAACACCCCGTGGATTTCCTACACCAGCTCAGGAATGGGTCCACTACCCACAGGCGGGCCCCATAACCGATTAGTTGACGGCAGCGACGGTGGACAAGGAAACCGTCGCGGCAGGAGAAGAATCGATCCGGGTACTACCGATACCCTGAACTTCACCGAAACCCATTTTGGGGATCCTTCTCTTTCGGGAAGCGTAAGAATTTACAGCTCCGGGTTCGGACAGACATCCGTCAATGGGAATTTTGGCATAAAATTTCCGCTGACTGATGCCGATTCTGGATTTGGCACCGGGGCGTGGGATTTCGGTGCCGGGCTATCCTGGTCGCAGCGCGTGGCCGGCAATACACTCCTGATATTGAGCGGAATGTATTGGCAGCTTGGCGACATGGATGACCTGGATTTTAAAAACATTCTGAGCTACAGCGCCGCCCTAGGGCAGACTTTCCAGGAGGGCAAGCTGATGGCTACGGCCAGTTTCTTTGGCTCTACGCAAATTATCGAGGATATCGATCCACCAATGAATGCCGGAGCCGGGCTGAGCTTCCAGGTGGCACCGAATGTCGCCCTGAATACCAACCTGCTTGTTGGATTAACAGAGTCGGCATCCGACTTCAGTATCGGCGCTGGTTGGAGTATAAATTTTTAAATAAATAAAAAACTAATCTGAATGAGGAATCGGAGATGAACAAAGTAATAATGAGTACGGTATTATCCATCGTGATCATGACAGTAACGCTGCTTTCAACCGCGTGGTCACAACAGCGGCCCGGCAAAGGGATGGGGCAGATGTACACCCGGAATTATGACGTCAGTACTGTCGAAACGATGAAGGGCGAAGTCGTGGACATCTCTTACATTCCAAGTAAAAAGAACGCCGCTGTGATGGGCGTACATGTGGTTGTAAAAACTGATACCGAGTCGATACCGGTACACCTGGGACCAGTCTGGTACCTGAATGAGCAAGATCAACTTAACAAGGGAGACAAGATCGAAGTTACCGGCTCTCGCATCACCTTTAATGGAGCCCCGGCTCTTGTTGCAGCCACGGTGAAGCGTAACGAGATGACACTGCAGCTCAGGGATCAAAACGGGTTCCCGGTATGGAGGGGCTGGAGAATGAGCGGCATGAGGAATAATCAGTGACCGTCTTTCTAAATCAACAATATTCAATAATTCTATGGAGATCAGAAGTTGGCGTTCATCTCCACAACATACGAAGGAGAGGTAGTCATGGACTTTAATGCGGCACATATTCACCTGATGGTCAATCACATACCTATTTTGGCAACACTGTTTTCCATTCCGATTTTGGCGTGGGGAATCATTGCCAATCAACCGGCGATCAAAAAAGTGGCACTGGTTGGCTTTATCGTTGCCGGTCTGACGGCCGTTGTCGCCGTACAGAGCGGAGAGCGGGCTGAAGATATTGTTGAATCGGTTCCCGGCGTATCTGAGCAAGCCATTCACGATCACGAAGAGGCGGCTGAAACTGCACAGTGGCTGGCCATCGTTCTGGGAGCTGTAGCTGTTGCAGCCTTCGTTATGACGAGCAAACAGATCAGATACTCGAAACAGATAATCTGGTTTTTGCTTATCTACAGTTTAGCGGTGGGATCAATGCTGGGCTACACGGCATACCTGGGCGGTAAAATCATGCATCCCGAATTGACCGGCGATCCTCCGCCTTCCCAAAGTATGGAATCTGAAGATGATTAATGAATATTCCAGGGTAAAAAAGTGCGGACGGTTTAACCGGTATTTTTGACGTTGGTAATTTTTTTGTCTCTCAATTTTTCGAACAGAATTAAATCCTTATTTCTTAGCTTAGACCGAACATTACTGGGGGGGGCAGTTCAATTTCAATATTCAGTGCCACCAAATATTTTTTATAAGCCTTTGTTACCAATCAGTTTCCATTATGTTTGAAAATTCATCAGAGAATAACAATTTCATCATTTATTCAACTTGTCAACATGTTGTATGAATACCTTAAGTGTGCACACATATACAGATTAACCGGGTCGTTTATAATACAAACTGAGGGCGGTTGGGGTCACAATTTTATAGTAATATTTCCATGCCAACAATTTAGCGAAAGCGTGTGAATTTGCATGACAAACGAGCCCAAAAATAACGCCGCTGTCTTCTTCACTGCTCCGACATTCTATGCCTGGTTAACTATTCTTTGCACTATTAGCCTGGCAGCTGGGTTCTTTGGATCTGTTTTTGGGCTTATCACTGACCATACAGCCCGTTTTTTCTATATGGCCGCTTACCTGACGGGCGGGTATTCCGGGACTATTCAGAGCGTAAAAGCCTTGCTGAGACTCCAGATAAATGTTGATGTACTGATGATACTGGCGGCGATGGGTGCCGCCCTCATTGACAACTGGCTGGAGGGAGCTATCTTGCTGTTCCTTTTTTCATTGAGCAATACGCTACAGGACTATGCGATGGGCAGAAGTCGCAGGGCAATCCGCTCACTGATGAAACTGCGTCCTGACAAAGCGCTTGTCCGGAATGAGGATGGAAGCGAAACGTACCGTACTGTAGAAGAGCTGGCCATCGGTGAGCTCATCATCGTCAAACCGGGCGAACGCATTCCCATCGACGGGCAGGTACAATCGGGCGTCAGCACAGTAGATCAGGCGGCCATCACAGGGGAAAGTATGCCGGTAACCAAAGAGCCGGGCAGCGAGGTATTTGCTGCTACCATGAATGAAGACGGGGTGCTGGAAATTGAGGTCACCCGCCTGGCCGGGGATACCACCCTGGCAAAGATTATCAAGTTGGTGGAAGAGGCCCAGAGCCGGAAAGCCGAAACCCAGCGCTTTTTGGATGAATTTGAATCGCGATATGCAATCGGCGTTATCCTGTTCACCACAGGATTAATATTCATTCCCTACCTGGTATTCAATCAGCCTTTTGATCCCACCTTTTACCGTGCCATGACGATCCTGGTGGTGGCATCTCCCTGTGCACTGATTATCAGTACCCCTGCCAGCATACTCTCCGCCATAGCAAATGCCGCCAGGAATGGAGTTTTGTTTAAGGGAGGGGCCTACCTGGAACAAGCCGCAGAAATTTCCACGATCGCCTTTGACAAGACGGGGACACTCACCACCGGCCAATCGGCCGTTACCGATATCATCGCCTTCAATAGCGGCAATGGTACCAGTACAAACTCCGAAAATAAACTCTTA
The DNA here is from genome assembly GCF_043951865.1 of Halalkalibaculum sp. DA3122. NCBI lineage: Bacteria > Pseudomonadati > Balneolota > Balneolia > Balneolales > Balneolaceae > Halalkalibaculum > Halalkalibaculum sp. DA3122. The sequence goes on along the minus strand of NZ_JBINJF010000026.1, from coordinate 58,943 downwards.
GCCCTGGCGGCATCCGCCGAGCAGCACTCCGAGCATCATCTGGGCGCTGCCATATTAAGGGAAGTTCATATGCGAAATATTGAATTCCCGAAAGCAGAAAATGTGAGGGCTGAAATAGGCAAGGGCGTGCTGGCCCGTATTGGCAGTGATGAAGTCAAGGTGGGCAATCGTAAACTGTTTGACGGACTGCTGTACCGGCTGGACAACGAACGGCAGGCCACTATTAAAAAACTGGAGCAGAGCGGAAAGACTATCATTTATATAAGTCGCAATGGAGAGCTGAACGGTCTTCTTGTCTTTTCAGATCAGATTCGGGATCAAGCGCAGGGAGCCCTAAACAAACTGCGAGAATTGGGGATCAAAAAATTTGTAATACTTACCGGCGATCTTGAAGGTGTGGCCCGGAGGGTCGCCGACGAATTAAATATTGATGAGTACTACGCTCAGCTCCTGCCCGAAGAAAAAGTGGAAATCATCCGGAAAATGGCCCGGGATGAGGCCGTGGCCATGGTGGGTGATGGGGTAAATGACGCCCCTGCGCTGGCCAGCAGCCACCTGGGAGTTGCCATGGGTGCGGTGGGAACCGATGTGGCGCTGGAAACAGCCGACGTAGTACTGATGGCAGACGACCTTGAAAAGCTGCCCTATATGATCGATTTGGCAAGACGGGCCAAAAAGGTCGTTTGGCAGAATATAATTTTTAGTTTAGCGGTCATTGTCATGCTTGTACTTTCCGTTTTCTTTTTCAACCTGCCGCTGCCCCTTGGGGTCGTGGGACATGAGGGAAGCACGTTAATCGTCGTATTGAATGGATTGCGACTATTGCGATCGTAATATCCTGGTATAGGAGAAATCAAAAGAGAGTGGAATATTTTAGCTGCTTATCCCGGGTTTTAAGGAATTAAAAAAGATTCCAGGCTCTCGGTTGGTCTTTACTTTTCGCAGGAATCGGGGCTGATTTTGGAAGCTCTATTCTATGGTTCCAGCCAGGTGCACGTAAGAAAATCACCTACAAGGAGAGTACCATTCTCATGTAGTCGATTTAGGGATCCCTTTACATTTTTTGGATGGTATTGATGGTAATATGATATTCATGAGTACAACCGCGCCAGATATTGAAACCAGCCCAATCATTTTCTCCACCAGCGCACTGACTAAAGTGTATCAGATGGGCGTTGTGGAGGTTCAGGCTTTGCGGGGTATTGATATGGAAATTTATGCGGGCGAAGTCGTCGTTCTGCTCGGGGCATCGGGCAGCGGGAAATCTACGCTGGTGAATATCCTGGGCGGGCTGGATACGGCGACGGCTGGTCACGTGCAGTATCGTGATGTGGATCTTACCCACGCCTCGGAAAGTGAGCTTACAAACTACAGGCGCTTGAATGTGGGATTCGTGTTCCAGTTTTATAACCTCATCCCCAGCCTGACCGCCCGCGAGAACGTAGCCATTGTGACCGAGATTGCCGAACATCCCATGGAACCTGAGGAAGCATTGGCGCTCGTTGACCTGCAGGACCGGATGGATCACTTCCCGGCCCAGCTTTCGGGTGGCGAGCAGCAGCGTGTGGCCATTGCCCGGGCTGTAGCCAAAAATCCGGATGTGTTGCTTTGCGACGAGCCGACCGGCGCGCTCGACTCGAAGACAGGCATCGTAGTGCTGAAGGCGCTGCAGAAAGTGTACGAAAGCCTGGGAACGGCTACCATACTGATCACCCACAATGTCGTAATCGGGGGTATGGCCGACCGGATCATCAGCCTGCATGACGGTAAAATTGCCGGCATCAGGGAAAATGAGCAAAAAGTATCTCCGGACGAGATGGAGTGGTAACGCCATGCGTGCAATGAGTCGAAAACTGCTGCGGGATATCTCAAACATGTGGGGCATGGTGTTTGTTATCGCCCTGATGATTATCTGCGGGGCGGCCACCTATATCACCTTCCTGAGTACGCTGGATTCGCTTCGCCAATCCCAAGAGTCCTATTACCAGGACTATTACTTTTCGAATGTGTTTGCCTCACTAAAACGGGCCCCCAACTCGCTGACCAGCCGCATCCGGGAAATTGAGGGCGTTAACCGCGTGGAGACCCGGATCCAGTCGGGCGTAAACCTGGCAGTTCCCGGGTTTAACGAGGCCGTCATCGGCATGATCACCTCACTGCCCGATGAGCGCGAGCCCCTGTTGAATCGACTCTACCTGCGCGAGGGGCGGCTGCCGAATCCCTATGTGGAAGACGAGATTGTGCTGGGCGAAGGGTTTGCGACAGAGCACGAATTCAGTGCGGGAGACAAGCTTGCGGCCGTCATAAACGGGAAGAAGAAAGAGCTTACGATTGTCGGAATCGGGTTGTCGCCGGAGTTTATCTTCCAGGGACAGCCCGGCAATGCGTCGGGCGACCTGCAGCGGTTTGCCATCATCTGGATGCGGCGCGCTCCGCTGGAGGCCGCCTACGACATGGACGGCGCGTTCAACAATGCGGTACTCTCGGTAACCCGTGGTACCAATGAGAAGGATGTTATCACCCAGCTCGATCTCATGCTGAAGCCGTATGGCGGACTCGGGGCCATCAGCCGGGAAGACCAGAGCTCCCACTTTTTTATTACCGAGGAGTTCAACCAGCTCAGGCAGATTGCCACTATCATCCCCACCATCTTTATCCTGGTGGCCGCCTTCCTGCTTAATGTGGTGATCGGCCGGCTGATACGAACCCAGCGAGAGCAGATCGGTATCCTCAAAGCATTTGGGTACCGAAATACGGAGATCGGCCTTCACTATTCGCTGATGGTATCGGTGATCGTGGCGATCGGGCTGGCGGGGGGCATACTGCTGGGGTACGATCTCGGCCACCGCCTCTCCAACCTCTATGCCAATTACTACCGGTTTCCCTATCTCGATTTTGAGATGAGTGCCTGGGATATCATTGCGGCCTCCCTGATCAGTATGCTGGCGGCCTATAGCGGGGTGTTCTTTTCCGTACGCGAAGCGGTTACGCTGCCGCCCGCCGAGGCGATGCGCCCGGAGCAGCCCAAAGTATATCACCGGAGTCTGCTGGAAAAGATGGGCGCTTCGGCCCTGCTGGATCAACCTACTAAAATGATTTTGCGGCAAATGGGTCGGCAGCGAGTAAAAGTGACTTTTGGGATTGCAGGCGTGGCGTTTGCGGCTGCCCTGGTGATGTTGGGCCGCATGAGCAACGATTCGGTGAAATACTCCGTGGAGGTCGAGTTCCGCCAGGCCAACCTGTTTGATCTCGGGGTGTCATTCATTGAAGAGGTATCCGACCACGCCGTCATGGAGATACAGCGAACGCCCGGCGTGTATTACAGCGAGGGGTACCGCGCGGTTCCGGTTCGGGTGATATCGGAACACCGCAGATATCTCACAGCCATTGAGGGGCACTCCACCAATATGAAATTGCGGCAAATACTGGATACCGAACAGAAGCCTGTTACTATACCGCAGGAAGGACTGCTGATCAACCGGAAGCTCGGAGAAATTTTGAAGATAGATGCCGGAGATACGGCCACCGTTGAGTTTATGGATGGCAGCGGGCGTATCGCGCAGATACCGGTAACCGGGTTTGTCAATCAGTTTTTTGGATTGACCTGCTACATGAATATTGAAAAGCTGAACAGCCTGCTGCCCGAAAAAAATGTAGTCTCCGGCAGCTACCTGTCCATCGACCGCAGGTTTGAGGATGAAATCACCGCCACGCTGAAAGAGAGCCCCCTTGTGGGAGAGATTATATCCAAACAGCGGATGATTGAGCGCTTTTATGAAGCCACGGCCCAAACCTGGCTGATAATTGCCCTGTTTATCTCCCTGTTTGCCGGGGCCACCGCGTTCAGCGTGGTCTATAACAACGCGCGGATATCGCTTTCCGAACGCAGCCGGGAACTGGCCAGCCTGCGCGTGCTCGGGCTAACCCGCGGGGAGATCTCATACATCCTGCTCGGCGAACTGACCATTGTGGTACTGCTGGCCATCCCGATCGGATTTCTCATCGGCTGGGGATTAACCTATTTCATCGTATGGTCACTGCAAACAGAACTGTACCGTATTCCCATGAATATTACACGCGCAACCTACGCCCTGGCGGCACTGGTCGTCATTATTTCAGCCCTGTTATCGGGCTGGATGGTCCGCCGAAAATTGCACAAGCTGGATCTGATAGGCGTCTTAAAAACAAGAGAATAGAGCAATGAAAATCACAAAAAAACAAATACTCATATCGATTTTAGCCATTGTCATAGTACTGTTTGTGGTATGGGGATTTCTACCTTCTCCGGTACCGGTTAATGTGGAACAGGTCCGGGTGGCTCCGCTTGAGGTAACCATTGAAGATGAAGGCAAAACCCGGGTAGCTGACCGCTATACTATTTCGGCCCCCGTAACGGGATATTTCCTGCGCATTCAGTACGAAGTGGGAGATACCGTAACCGCCAACCAGGAGCTGTTCCAGATCCAGCCCGTCCCCGATTTGATCAGCGCCCGACAGCACGAAATGGCCCAGGCGCAGCTGGAAGCAGCCAAATCACGACTAAAGCTGGCGAAGGAGAATCTCAATCTTGCCACCGAAGAGCAACGAATGGCTGACGTTGAACTGGAGCGGCTGCAAAAAGTTTTTGATCAAGGCATAGGCAGCCGGCAGGGACTCGATAATGCCAAGCTGGCCGCCCGGCGCGCAGCCGCGCAGAAAGCCTCGGCCGAGTTTTCACTGAATATCGCCGAGCACGAGATGCAGGCGGCCGAGTCGGCGCTGCGTTCGTTCCAGGCTTCAGGCGGGCGGGAGCAGGTCGCCATTCAATCCCCTGTCAACGGCCGGCTCTTGAAAATTTACCAGGAAAGTGAGGGGACGGTACAGGCCGGGACTCCGATCCTGGAGGTCGGCGATCCATCCTCCCTGGAAATAAAGGTCGATTTGCTGTCAACCGATGCGGTGCAGGTGCGCACGGGAATGCCGGTGCGCATCAAGCGATGGGGCGATGAAATGATTTTGGACGGTATTGTTCGCGTAGTGGAACCCTCCGGGTATACCCGTATATCGGCACTGGGCGTGGAAGAGCAGCGGGTACCGGTAATCCTGGATATCCTTTCGCCCCGGCAGCAGTGGCAGGCGCTGGGCGACGGCTACCGCGTGGTGGCGGAATTTATTATCTGGCAGGGCGACGACGTGCTGCAGGTCCCTTCCTCATCCCTGTTCCGGACCGGTGAGGAATGGGGACTGTTTTCCGTCGAGGGGGGAGCGGCCCGATTTCGCACGGTGGAAGCGGGTCGTCAAAGTGGATTAAATACGCAAATCGTTAACGGATTGAGGGCCGGCGAAATCGTGCTGACCCATCCCGATGAGCGTATTGAGGATGGGGTAAGAGTGGAAATCAGAAATTGATCGATTAAAATGAAACGTTCGGTCTCCCTGTTTTTTGGTGTTTGTTGTTCGATCCTGCTGCAGCGATTGTCCAGGACACTATCGCTGCTGACGACACGACTTACCGAAATCGCGTGTTGCTTCTGCCGGCAATTGGCTTATCTCCAGAAACCGGATTTCTTTTCGGCGGGGTAGTGGTCCCGCAATTCAAACTGGAAAACGCCGGCCCTGGAACCCATTTTACCTGCAGTTTGGAGAGGCTTTTTGATCCAAAGAAAATGGTTTTACTGCCCGTATATCTTACCACCGGTATTCAATATTTATCCCATATCCCCAGTCAACTATCTGATTGTAATTTTCTCCCAGCGTTTTTCGTATGTAAATGCTGGGTACAACTTCATTGAATGGGCGCCCCACACCGGCTCGAAGTTGAGAGATTCCGTCGTCAAAAAAAATTGGATTATTTCCATAATAGGGGCTTCTGCCATTAATGCCCAGGTACCCCTCAATAGCTGATGTGCGATACAGTCCGGTTAGACCATAAAGAAGAAAAAGCATATTCTCCGATTTTTTGCGCTCAACCCAAATCGTTCCCAGCCTGAATTTAATAGCAACAGGATCCCGGATAGTACGCACATAATTGCCTATTAACGGTATGGACCAGTCATTATAATAAGCAAATGCTTCAAATCGATCACTCAATTCAGATTGCAGGCCGTTAGAATGGGCATAACCTTCTCCCATTCCAGGTTCAGGAGTAGTGGGTAACCTGACTCCCAACTCAACAAACATGTGATGATCGGGGTCTTGGGACCTTTCGATGTGCAATTTTCCACCGATATAGATATTCCCGATAATTGTACGCTCATATTCAGACAACGGAACATTAAATTCCTCCATATAACCATAATATGAGAATGGAAGCTCTACCATAACACTGGCATTTTCTGTAATTCCCAATTCCCCCGTAATAAAGAATACGGTACTTCCTGATATCACTTCCCTCCAATTGAATTCCCTCTCATGACTGAATATCATCTTGTCCCATTCCACCAAAATTTTATTCGTTTCTGAATCACTCAGCCAGGGCGACTGGGCATAACTGAAGCTTCCCAGCAATCCAAGCATCAAACCTGATAATATTAGTTTGTTCATGAGATCATCCTCCTGATGTTACTGCTGTTTATCGCAATAAGAACTAGATCAATTTAAATATCCCTCTCTACTTGGTCATTGAATGACAGTAAAACATATGCTTTTAGGTAAGGGGAAACAGTACAAGGATAGTGAAGGGGATAAACTTAGACTTGCATAACCTTCTTAAATCGAAATGGAATGTCCATCCTGTTTTCCCTTACAATGCAATAATCTCAATCACTACAATTACTGCTGACACAATATTACATCCATAGATGTTAACAGATGGTATTCTTAAAGGGTAAGATCTGTGTAGTCATCAAGTATGAAAATGTGCTGCTAAATTTTGAACGAAAGATTCGTAGTACAAGAGGTGGAGCGTGAGAATAATATCTTACATAACAGTACTCTTGTTGGTTATTGGAATTGGGCTGCCGATCAACGCATCCGCCACTCAATGGAATGATAACATAAACAGTACCCAGCTCCCGGCACCGGCAGCCGGCCTGGAACATCCGGAATTTATATTTGCCGCAGAGGGATTCCTGTATGAATGGTTCCCGGAAGCCGATGAGGCGTCAGCTATTGCGATAAGTAATTTGATCAAGGGGGCTGACCGAAAAGAGATGCTTAAGCTGTTCAGGCAACAGGAGCAATTGTTTTTGGATGCCGTTTATGCCAGATGGAGGGGAGAAATAGAAACAAACAGGACATCGGTTGAAACAGATCAAGTTCGGGTTAAAATACCCCGTTAGGGGTTTTTCTTACAGCCCATATAGCACTATTCCTACACTAAAAACTGTGATTATTCAGACAATCAATAGACACTCTTTCTGTAGTATTTCAGTAACCTTAATGTGTGGCGACTGAATATTAAGTTTTAACTGAAACGCTGATGAAGGGATTGTAATCAACTGGTTGGAGCGATCGACATGAATAACGTTCATGAATGTATCGTGTTCAGATCACTTTCCCGGAATGGAGGCAGGGAGGCTGTAACTCATGTATAAGATCAATAAAGAACTGGCAGAAATATTTTCCGAATTGTCAGCTATATACCGGTTCAAGGGAGAGGAACACCGCTTTCGTGTAACCGCCTACCAGAAGGCCGCAACGGTACTTGAGCACTTGCAAGAGGATATCCGAAACTATATGACCGATGATCAGCTGGAGGAAATTACGGGCATCGGGGAAAGCATCGCGGAGAAGATCCGGGAGTATGTAAAAACCGGCAAGATCAAAAAATATGAGAAGCTAAAAAAAGAAATTCCCCCGGATTTTATCGAACTATTGGACGTCAAGGGCCTCGGACCGCAAACCCTGAAAACGATCTGGAAAGAGCTGAATATCACAACGCGGGCGGAACTGGTTAAGGCCCTGGAGGATGGCCGCGTGGAAGCGCTGGAGGGATTCAGGGAAAAATCGGTTCAGAATATTCTTGAAGGATTGAACGAGCAGGAAAAGGCTGACCAGCGAATATTGCTGGCGGATGCCATCGAGATTGCGGATTGGCTGGTCGAACAGTTGTCAGCTCAGCCCGGAGTGATAAAGGTACAGGTGGCAGGCAGCATCAGGCGAGGGCGGGAAACGATTGGAGATATTGACCTGCTGGTATCCGCCGAGCCCCAGAAAAGAGAACGTATTATTGATTTTTTTGCGGAGATGGAGGGCGTGCGCAAAGTGATTGTCAAAGGAGATACGAAAGTAAGCGTAGTCATAGATCAGGCGCATCGGCAGGTGGACATGCGCATTATTGATGACGAGGAGTGGGGCGCTGCGCTGCTCTATTTTACCGGATCGAAGGAGCATAATGTGCACCTGCGGACCATCGCCAAAGATCGGGATCTGAAAATAAACGAGTACGGACTCTATGAATCCACCGGTAAAAAAACGAGGATCGCCGGCAAGACCGAGGAAAGTATCTACAAAAAACTGGGGCTGACCTGGATACCGCCGGAACTGAGAGAAAACACCGGGGAAATTGAACAATCGGCTCAAAATAAGCTGCCAACGTTAGTAACTGTGGATGATATAAAGGGGGAATTCCACACCCATTCCAAGTGGTCTGATGGCCTCCAAACCATAGAGGAGATGGCTCGATATGCGCGGGATGAAATGAGCTACAGCTACATGGTGCTCACCGATCACTCCAAGTCATCGCGCATAGCCGGGGGACTCAATGAACAGCGGTTCCTGGAACAGTTCGAAGAGATTGACCAGATCAATCAAAAGATGGGCGGGCACTTTATTAAAAAGGGAGTGGAAGTGGACATCCTGCCGGACGGAAAGCTTGACTTGGAAGAAAGCCTGCTTGAGCAGATGGACTGGGTGGCAGCTTCCATTCACAGCCATTTTACCCGCGACAATACCGATCGTATCCTGGCCGCCTGCGAGAGCCCGTTCGTGAACGCCATCGGTCACCCGTCAGGCCGCCTGATTGGAAAGCGAAAGGCCTACCCGCTGGATATCGAAAAAGTGATTGCCAAGGCCGTTGAAACCGGCACGGCTTTGGAGATCAACGCCCAGCCCCAGCGGATGGACATCAGCGGAGAATGGGCCAAAATGGCTATTGAAAAGGGAGTAATGCTCGTAATAGGGACGGATGCCCACGACTTGGCCAATTTCAAATACATGAGCCAGGGGGTGACAACAGCCCGCCGCGGTTGGTGCCAGAGAGAGCACATCATAAACACGAGAGAGTGGAACGGGGTAGAAAAATTCGTGACCGCTAAACGTGAAGCGCTCGGTGTCAAAAGCAGCTGAGCAACAACGACTGGAAAATAAACAAAGAGGCGCATTATGAATAACAAATCTATGCTAACCAGTAATGAACTTTCAATAGACAAGCTGTATCGAAACTGCAACCCGGAGGATTTTACGTTTTCGACCACCGATGAGCTCGAGCCGCTGGAACAGCAGATGATCGGGCAGGACCGTGCGCTGGCATCGGCAAACTTCGGGATTCGGATGCATCGGGACGGCTACAATATCTACGCGCTGGGAGCGGAAGAGACGGACAAACGCAATCTGCTGGAACTACTCATCAAGAGCGAAGCGGAAAACCAGGAGGTGCCGGCCGACTGGAGCTACGTCTGTAACTTCGGGGATGAGCACCAGCCCATTGCACTGCAGCTGCCGGCGGGTAAAGCAGCGCGGCTTCGCACGATGATGGAAAGTCTTGCGGATGATCTCCCGAATGTACTTACCAGCGCATTTGAGAGTGAGGAATACCAGAATCGCCGGCAGACTATTGAAGAGCAGCTCAAAGAGGAGGAGCAGACCGCCTTTTCTGAGCTTCAGCAGCGAGCTGTATCGCAGGGGCTGACCCTCATCACAACGCCCGTGGGATATTCGTTCGCACCCACCAAAGACAACCGGCTGATGACCCGGGAAGAGATGCAGCAGCTTACCGGGGAGGAGCGCAAGGCGATTGAAGAACAGATCCAGATCTTCCAGAAAGAACTTCAAAAAGTGCTGCGGCAGGTCCCCGAACGGCAGCGTAAATTTCGGGCGATGCGCGAAAAATTGAACAAGGAATTCACACAGTTCTCGGTGCGTGGGTTGCTCGAGGAGATAGAAGCCGAATTCAGTGGTCAACCGAAAGTCCTGGAATACCTGAAGCATGTTCAGGATGATATTGTGGAACATGTGGAAGGGATCATCAACCCCGGCGGTACAAATCCATTTATCCAGGCGATGACCGGGAAGCAGGAGACGAACATCCCCTCCAGCGAGCATCCCGTACTCTGGCGGTATGGCGTGAACGTGATGATCGACAATGCCACGGCCAGGGGTGCGCCTGTCATTTACGAGGATAATCCCACGTATAATAACCTGATTGGCCGGATTGAGCATGTTTCGGAGATGGGGACTCTCACAACCGACTTTACCTTTATCCGTCCCGGGGCCCTGCATCGTGCAAATGGCGGATATCTGCTGGTGGATGCGCTGCGTCTGCTTACCCAGCCCTTTGCCTGGGAGGGGTTGAAGCGCGCACTGCAAAGCAACCAGTTAAAAGTGGAGTCTCCGGGCGATATGTATGGGCTGTTCAGTACCGTTACCCTGCAACCCGCCGCAATAGACCTGGATGTGAAGGTGGTGCTGATCGGCAGTCGTTTCCTCTATTACCTGCTCTGTGCCTATGATCCTGACTTTATGAATCTCTTCAAGGTGGAGGTGGATTTTGAAGACGAGATCGACTGGAATAGCGATAACCAGCACCTCTATGCCCGGCTTATTGCGGGATTGCTCCGCAAATATAATCTGAGTCCGATGGATCGCGGCGCTGTATCGCGCATGATTGAGCACGCCTCGCGGATGGTGAGCGACAACGAGAAAGTCAGCACGCACATCCAAAAAGTGATTGACCTGTTGCGAGAGGCCGATTTCTGGGCCGGCCAGGATGGCAAAAAGGTCATCGGTCGCGATGCGGTACAACAAGCCATTGAGCAACAGATCTATCGATCTGGACGATTGCGCGACCGTATCCGTGAAGAGATGATCCGCAAGAATATTTTTATCGATACCGAAGGCAGCAAGGTGGGACAGGTCAACGGCCTGTCGGTGGTAATGCTGGGGAACAGCATGTTTGGTCATCCCACAAGGATAACCGCCCGCGTTCAGCTGGGCCGCGGGCAGGTCATAAATATTGAGCGGGAGGTCGAGATGAGCGGTCCCATTCACTCCAAGGGGGTGCTCATTCTTTCATCATTCCTGGGCGCCCGGTACGCCTCCGAAAAGCCGCTTTCGCTCAATGCCAGCCTCGTGTTTGAGCAGTCGTACGGCGGGGTAGAGGGAGACAGCGCTTCATCCACCGAATTGTATGCCCTGCTTTCGGCCATCGGCGAAATACCGCTTAAACAGTCAATTGCCGTCACGGGATCGGTCAACCAGCATGGCGAGATTCAGCCTATCGGCGGCGTAAACGAAAAAATTGAGGGTTTCTTCGATCTCTGCAACGAGCGCGGCCTGACCGGCGAGCAGGGGGTCCTGATACCCCGGGCCAATGTCAAAAACCTGATGCTGAAGCATGACGTAGTGCAGGCAGTTGAAAAGGGTCGATTCCATATTTATCCCGTCGAAACCATCGATGCAGGAATGGAGCTGCTGACCGACCTGGAGATGGGCCGGAGAAATATTGAAGGCCGGTTCCCCAAAGGAAGCATTAATCAACTGGTTGAGGAAAAACTGGACCGATATGCCGCCATCCGCCAGCAATATGCTATGCCGGGTAACGGCTTAAAACAGAAAGAGGAGAGCAACTCATGAACCTGACCAAAATATTGATCGCTCTGGACTCCTCGACTGGAACCACAACACTTATGAAAATAGCGGCTGAGCTGGCTCATAAAGCAGATGCTGAGCTTTTGGCCCTTTATGTTGAGGATATTGAGTGGTTTGAAGCCAGCAAACACAGCTTTACCCAGCAAATAAGCAGCTATACCGGAGAGATTATTCCATTTTCCGAACAGCATATTACCATTCAGTCAAAAGCGTTGAAACGGCTGCTGCAAACCACCCTCACTGATATCGGGCGGCTGATGAATATCCGTTATAGCTACCACGAGGTTCGGGGCGTGGTCAATAAAGAGCAACTGGATGCCGCTGCCCGGGTAGACCTGGTTGTGGTACGGTGGGCTGAACATCCGGTGAGGCATCCCTACAAACTGAGCCGCTCGGCAAGAGAGCTGGCTGAACAAAGTCCCGTGCCGGTATTGGTCTGGAATGCCGGCAGCAACTGGCCGCAGTCATTTATCGGGATCTGCAGCACGCCTGACCGCAGCGGCCCGGTTATAGACTGGACAGTCTCCCTGGCAGATATCATGAACCGGAGGGCCTACCTGTTCTGGCCGGCCGAACTCGATCTGAACCTGGACGATATGAAAAGCAACACCCCGCTTTCGGTCTCATTTGAGACCGTGAAAAAGATCAGTGAACGCCACCACGACCTTTCTCCCGAAGAGCTGAAATACTACCGCAATGAACTGCTGATCATCTCGCGCGACAACCTGACTCAGAACCCCGGTGATTACCTGGAAGCATTGACGAATTCGGTGCTTTTGCTGTAGAAGGTATTTATAGTAGTATATGTGATTATGCAGGTTATCAAATCTGTATGGCATCCGCATAGATTAGTCCTGTGTTTTTGATTTCCGGATGCGTCTTGTGCAGGGTCCCTAGTACGACGTTCGATCGGACCTCTCTTGCAATGAATGGTTTTGTTGCTCCCAACAACGGCTCATTGGCACCCCCTCCAAATATCATTGAGTGATATCCGTCCTGCCGGAACGTGTTATAAACGTATCGCAATAGGGCTTCCATAATTGCGGGATCCCGATCCATTACGGCGTACTCTGCAATAGTAATATCGCGAAGGGCTTCTCCCGTATTCGGCAAGCGGGCTGCTCCGGCAATCGATGCGGCCAGGTTGTAAAGCATGCGGCTGAGTTCCATCCTGAGACCATATTTCAGAATCCGGTTCTTTTTGAGGGCAGTCATATCCCATGCTGAACAAACTCCCACTATTTCATTTCCCAATAGAGCAAGGAAATAATTTTCAATGCCGAATAGGGGCCTTTGAGTAAGATTTTGCAGAAAGAGATCCCCGTTCATTTCTGGAGCGAGGAATTTGTTTGTATGCTCTTCTTTGAGCAGCTCTACAATGGCATTGATGTCCGCTGGCTGAGCTCTCCTGACGGTGTATGTACGGCTTAACTGTTTTGGGAACAGCAGTAAAATATTGACCATCGAAATTTGACCGACAACTCTTGGAGAAAAAAATCCGTGCTCAGACAACTTCATTGCAGGAATATTTCGATCCATAATGTATGCATAAATGAATTTGATCTGCCTGTTTTTTGAGATTATCCCGGACAGGCGATCTGACAATAATTTCAGGAACTCCCGACCCAGCCCATGTTGGAACACATGCATGTTTCCCAGGTAAATCACATCGGTAACACGTTGGTTGATATACCGTTTTTGGTACGATGCGAACACATATCCCAAGAGTTCATCATTCCTGAAAAGTCCCAGGCAGCGGTAGTTATAGGAGGTTAGTCTGGGAATCGCGAAGATATCCGGAGAGCGGTCAAAATGGATCTGAAATCTCCCGGCTTTTACCGGTGATTGGCTTGTTAAACGGAGCAGTCTCTCGTTCCATTCCTGTCCCAGTACTCGTAATTCATAGCGGGAAGAATCGATCGATTTATTGTCAATTTGTTTAATTTTCATCACCGGTAATTGTAAATGGGACTAGGTTGTAGAAGGGGAATCGATCCTGTTCCAACAGCCGCTCTCCCGATGCATAATTGAGCTGAATGTTGCCAGGCAATTGTGCAGGAACGATGCCGGACGAATGGATATAACGGATCAATCCGCGGGCATCCTCACCGGCTTTTTGGGAAATGACCTCCATCAGCGTCATGAAGTCCTCCTCCGTCAGCCAGTCGCTGACGTTTGAAAGTGCAAATTTGTTGTATCGGCCGCGGTCCGCCGTATCCAGAATATCTGTATATGAAATTTTGATGAACTGAAGGCGGTCCCGCTCGTTTTGTAAACGTTCCCGGCCTTCTGGCGTGAGATAGGAGGGCAGGGCTTCTTCAAACAGTACCCGGTTGAATAGCACAAGTTGCAGCATCCAGTTTTGGCGAACCGGGGTGTTGGTGCAGAAACCTCTGAACTTGGCATAAAACCGCAGCCCGATGTTCTGATCCCCCATATGAATTAAGCCTTGCTCGGCGATGCCCCCTTTGCGATAAAGACGACGATGAAACATCAGTTTGAAAAGATTTTTCAGCAGGCCGGTCCGTAGCTTCTGATCGAAATACGCTTTCTGCTCCTCGATACTTCTCGTCTCAAATAATCCCAACATTTTGTGGTAGCCCCCCAACAGCCATCGTCCCAACGGGGCAAAACGGGCGATGTAGGTTTCATACCTGCCGAGATGAATAGGGCCTTGCTCGAATATCCGTTTCTGATTCCTCCAGTATTTCACTTCCGAGGCAGGCAACTCCGGTTTGATCAAATTAAATAACTCTGTTCTGTTCGCTGTATCTGAAGGCAGGTATCCCAGGAAACGGGCTGCCTCTTCGGTTTTTAAAATTGCGGCCGCCTTTAGCTTGAGATTGGAGAGAAACAGCTGTGATTCCGCAATATCCACGGCATCGATTTTAATTGACTCATGAGTGTTAACCAGCAATTCAAGCGGTACTTCACCCGCGCTGGCGATGCACAGAATTCGATCGCCCGGAACCGGTTTCAGCGCTCGAATCTCGCTTTGGGGATCGTCCTGGGAAACTCCAAAATCGTATAGAAACTTTCGTTTGAATATTTCTGAACCGGTCTAAAATGACCATGTAAGTTTGATCCCCAGAGCATGCCTGTTATTTCGATCAAACATACGTACGCTTAAGGGAGTGCTGGTTATTTCTACCGGTATTCTTTCCCATTTTTCACCTTTAGAGGCAGAGCCAATAATTGCCCCGATTACCACTCCTGCCAGGGAACCAGCGGCTGCACCCATCAGAAATGCTTCACCATCCGAAAATTCAATGGTGCACCATTGATCATCAGGATCACAAGATTCATTAGAAGCCAGGGTAATGATTCCGATGGTAAAGGCACCTATGCCCCCACCGACCAGTGCACCGCGACCTGTTTTCCGAACTTCCTTGCGTATTTCAAGCTGTTCAATAGCATTGATGGGAATTTCCGTCCAGGAATTTGGTGAGTATACTCCTGTAACCAGAATCCTGTCTTGCGTAATGCTATCCACCTGGCCTGTAATGATGCTATCCGAAACAGCTGGAGCGGTGATCCTGATATGATCGCCTTCGTGTACCCCTTTTATCTGTGCTAAAACGGTATCCGGAAGCCCTCCGACAAATAGTACAAGCAGTAGTGCTGTAGTTTTCATTTCCTTTCTCCATGATGAGTTCAGAACTTTTTGTATTGGAATTTCCAGCTCCAGTGGGCAACAGCTCGCTTTTGGCTGTCCACGTCATTTACCGGTTCCAGCTTACACGGATATAGGTTTCAGCATCGTAGGAGATCTCCAGTTCTCCCCGGTAGGCCTGGTTTAATGCATCACCAATTCGCCGGGGCAGGTGTATGCCCGTGGTCGAAATAAGGGTGCTGCCGTTGTCTGTATCTATCTCCATAATACGTTCCAGCGGATGTTCCTGGCTCTCTGTCCGTTCCAGGTTTTTTATCATGTGCATAATCTCCTTGCGATGCTCCTCAAAGAAGGATCCGCTTATTTCCACAGTTCCAGCAAGATAATGGTCCCGAATTCGCCTGCATGCCGGACACAGCTCTTTATATGCCTGTTCAGAAACCTCTTCCCATCTCCATCGTCCTTCAATGAATGAGGCTCCACAGGTCGGACATTTTGTAGGTTCCTTGTATTTTTTCTTCTCCCGATACACATCGGATCGTTCATCTTTGAATATTCGGGCACGATCCTGCTTAAAGATGTGTCCTTTTTTCTTGCGTTCCATTCTGATTTTCTCCTTACTTTATAAAATATTTTTCGATTTCTTTTTGATAGCGATAGAGATATTTCAAAAACCACTCATTTGCATGACGCGTAACCTCTTCAAGCGTTCCCGGTTCTTCAAAAAGATGCGAGGCGCCGGGAATAATTGTAAGCTTCTTGATGCGACGCATCTTTTTGAACGCCTGCTGATTGAGTTTGATCACCGGGGTGTCCAACTCACCTGCCAACAGCAATATGGGGCTTTTGACTGATTCCAATACCCGTTCGGCCAAATCCGGGCGTCCACCGCGGGAAACAACGGCCTTCACAACCTCAGGCCCCAATACTGCGGCAGCCCTCAGTGCCGAAGCGGCCCCAGTGCTGGCTCCAAAATATCCTGCATTCAGCTGCTTGTAATCTTGTTGACTTTTGAGCCATTCTGTTGCCTTGACAAGTCGCTGGGTTAGAAGATCAATATCGAACCGTGTTTGGTAGTTTAGATCTTCCTTCTCTGTCAGCAGGTCAAAAAGCAACGTGGCAAATCCTTGGGTTTCAAGGGTGTAAGCTACAAAACGATTGCGTGGACTTAGCCGGCTACTTCCACTGCCATGAGAAAAGATTACTGAGCCCTTTGAATTATCCGGCACCACGATATCGCCTTTCAGCATTACGTCATCAGCGGGTATATCCAGTTCTATTTTCATGATCCGGTTGAATGAATTATTTCACCAGCTATATTTAATACTGGTTATTCTTTGGATCTCTTGCTATAGGAAATTGACGGATACGCTTGTAGGGTCGACTATTACGGTTAGCAAACTGATCTGACTTTACCATCCCTTTGATGTAGGAAATCCATCTACAAGCTAAAGCATGGATTCCCTCTGTCGCCTGTCCCCCCGGATTGGATATACTTTTATCAAATGAAAAAAATGAGAGAATCCAATGCCCGAGAAAGAGATCATAGAACCCCCAGTTCAGCCTGTTTCCCCCAATATGGCTAATTACGAGCAGGAGTATAAATCCTTTAGGTGGGAACAGGTTCTTGACGAGTTGTCGGGATTCCCCGGCCGGGAAGGCTTAAATATAGCCCATGAAGCGGTGGACCGGCATGCTGTGGGGAAAAAGGGAGCAAAGGTGGCGTTGCGCTGGATCGCCGAAAACGGGACAAGCCGGGAGTTTACATATAATGAACTGAAGCAGGAGACCGACCGTTTTGCCAATGTGCTGGTAAAATTGGGCATTCAGAAGGGAGATGTGGTATGCACGCTGACGGGCCGCATACCGGAACTGTATATCACGGCGCTGGGCACCCTCAAAAATGGCAGCGTATATTGCCCGCTATTTTCCATCTACGGTCCTGAACCGATCTACCAGCGACTAAGCAAGGGAAAAGCCAAGGTTTTGGTTACCACGGAGATGCTGTACCGGAAGAAAGTAGCCGGGTTGATGGATCGTCTGGCGCATCTCAAATATGTGCTGTTGACCGATGTGGAAAAAGAGCAGAACGACCACATCCGCTCGTTGCCAAAACTGATGGGTCGGGCCAAAAGCAGCTTTAAAGTTGTTGCCACAGCCCCCGAGGATCAGGCGCTGCTGCACTTTACGAGCGGTACCACCGGCATGCCCAAAGGCGTCGTACATGTACACCAGGCCGCCCTGACGCACTACATCACCGGCAAGTATGTGCTGGATTTTCACCCCGACGACCGGTTTTGGTGCACCGCCGATCCCGGGTGGGTAACGGGCACCTCGTATGGCATCCTGGCGCCCCTGATGCACGGCATCACCAACATTGTGGTGGAGGCCGAATTTGATGCGAGGCTCTGGTATAGCATTCTCGAAGAACAGAAGGTCACTGTCTGGTACACCGCTCCCACGGCCATCCGGCGGCTCATGCGGATGGATATTGATGTGCGCAAAGAGTACGATTTGCGTGCACTGCGACTGATTCTCAGCGTGGGGGAGCCCCTGAATCCTGAAGCGGTGCGTTGGGCACAGAAAACACTGGGCATGCCGATTCTCGACAACTGGTGGCAGACCGAAACCGGGGGCATTATGATCGCCAACTATCCTTCCATGCCGGTTAGGCCGGGATCGATGGGCAAGCCGCTGCCGGGGATCAAAGCTGCCATTATCACACCCGACAATAAAGAAGCTGAACCTGCCCTGATAAACACGCCTGGTGATTCCGGTCACCTGGCCCTGAAAGCGGGGTGGCCCTCAATGTTCCGGGGGTACCTGGATGAGCATGAGCGATATGTGAAATGCTTTGCCAACAGTTGGTATCTCACCGGTGACCTGGCCAGCCGCGACGAGGATGGCTACTTCTGGTTTGTGGGTCGCGCCGACGACATCATCAAGACGGCCGGGCACATGGTGGGCCCATTCGAGGTGGAAAATATATTGATGGAGCACCCGGCCGTGGCAGAGGCGGCAGTGATCGGCAAGCCGGACCCGATGATGGGCGAACTGGTGAAAGCGTTCGTCACCCTGAAGAGTAATTTTGAAGCGACCGAAGAGCTCAACCTGGAGATAAAGGGCTTTGCGCGGGAACGACTGGGACCGGCCGTGGCCCCGAAAGAGATCGAGTTCACCGGTGAACTGCCAAAAACCCGAAGCGGAAAAATCATGCGCCGGCTGCTCAGGGACCAGGAAAGAGAAAAGGTTGAAAAATAATCACGGTAACAGGAGAAACAGATGCCAATAAAAAAGAAGGCGGCCCCGAAAAGCGCCACGTCCACAACTATTGGAAATGAAAAAAAGATACACCTTCTTCACCAGATGAAGCGAATCCGGGCGATGGAAGAGAAAGCCTATGAGCTCTATACACAGGAAAAGATCCGGGGATTCCTGCACCTGTACGACGGTGAGGAAGCGGTGGCCGTGGGCGTCATCGAAAATCTGCAGCCTAAAGACAGTATTGTTGCGACATACCGGGAGCATGGGCATGCCCTTATCCGCGGGGTCTCGATGGACAGCATCATGGCGGAGATGTTCGGCAAAGCCGAGGGGTGCAGCGGCGGCCGGGGCGGATCGATGCACCTGTATGACAAGGCGACCAGCTTTTTTGGTGGATCCGCAATTGTGGCCAATGGGCTGCCGATGGCGATAGGTGTGGCTTTTGCCTATAAAAGGCAAAAAAACAACGCCATCGCCTGCTGCTTCTTTGGAGAAGGCGCTGTTGATGAAGGGGAGTTCCACGAATCGCTGAACCTGGCCTCCCTTTGGGAGCTGCCGGTCCTGTTCGTCTGCGAGAACAACCTTTATTCCATGGGAATGCCGTTCGAGCTTGCCGAGGCGGAGACCAACCTCGTCAGAAAGGCGGAATCTTATGATCTGAAGGCCGAACGTGTTGACGGCATGGACGTACTTTCCGTGATGCAGGCCAGCGAGAAAGCCATCACATACGTCAGGGAGCGGCAAAAGCCGTTTTTCCTGGAGTGCCAGACCTACCGCTACCGGGCCCACTCCATGTTTGACCCCGAACGGTATAGAACCAAAGAAGAAGTCAAGGAATGGAAAAAGCGGGATCCCATAACCACATTTACAGAAACACTGAAAGCTGAAGGCATCCTTTCCGAAGAAGAGCTAAAAAAATTGCAGGACAAGGTTGCGGATGAAGTGGAGGCCGCGGTCCAATTTGCTGAAAATGGCACGGAAGAAGCGGTCGAAGACCTGGCCCGGTATGTTTACAGTGATTAACAAGGAAGAAACCATGAAAACTACAACACAACAAACGATGACGTACCGCCAGGCAGTACGAGAAGCGATGCGTGAGGCCCTGCAAAAAGATGAGCGCGTATTCCTGATGGGTGAAGATGTGGGTCGCTACGGCGGCTGCTTCAACGTCAGCGAGGGGATGCTGAAGGAGTTTGGAGAAGATCGCATTATCGACACGCCGCTTTCGGAGTCAGGATTTACCGGGTGTGGTATCGGGGCCGCGGTGGCCGGCATGCGGCCGATTGTAGAAATTATGACCATTAATTTCAGCCTGCTGGCCGCCGATCAGATTATTAACACGGCAGCCATCCTGCAGTATATGTCCGGTGGACAATTTAATGTACCCATTGTAATTCGCATGGCCACGGGCGGGGGCAAGCAGCTGGCCGCCCAGCACTCGCGAAGCATGGAGGGATGGTACGCCCATATCCCGGGACTAAAGATCCTGGTCCCAGCTACAATTGAGGATGCGCGCGGCATGCTGTGGCCGGCCCTCGAAGATCCCGACCCGGTGCTGATATTTGAAAACTCAACCCTGTATAATTATGAAGAAGCATGGTCGGGCAATGGATCTGCTGTTGACATAAGGTCAGCTAAAGTGCGTCGCCAGGGCCGTGACGTCTCGATCCTCACCTATGGCATTGGGCTGCATAAATCCCTGGAAGCTGCCGAGATGCTGGCCGAAGAGGGCATTGAGGCCGAAGTGGTGGACCTGCGCGTGCTGCGCCCCCTTGATGATGAAATGATTCTTTCCTCCGTGGCAAAAACAAACCGTGTCGTTATCGTAGATGAAGGATGGAAAAGTGGCGGTATTTCGGCGGAACTGAGCGCACGGATTATGGAGCATTGTTTCTACGACCTCGACTGCCCGGTGGAACGCGTATGTGGAGAAGAAGTGCCCGCGCCGTATGCCAAGCATCTGGAGCAGGCTTCACTCCCCCAACCTCAAAATATCGTAGATACGGTCAAAAAAATGGGAGGTCTCCATGGGTAAATTCATCATGCCGAGCCTGGGCTCCCAGATGATTGAGGCCAAGCTAGTCAAATGGCTGGTAGAACCCGGCGATTCCGTTAAAAAAGGCGACATCATCGGGGAGATAGATACGGAAAAGGGACTGATCGACATCGAGGTTTTCGAAGACGGCGTCATCACGGAACTGGTGGCCAAAGAAGGTGATGTGGTGCCGGTGGGATCGGTGATGGCAGTTATCGATGGCAAGGGAGAAACGAAGAAGGAGAAAGTGGAATTGACGGAAGCTCCAGAAGAGAAGAAGGAGAAAGTGACAGGAAATGGAGAGCAGAAAATCCCTGCCGGGAAACCGAAATCGAAAGAAAAAGAAGTCTCATTGCACCGGATTAAGGCGTCCCCACTGGCGCGGCGCGTAGCCGAGGATCTGGATGTCGATATCAGCAAAGTGGAGGGATCGGGAGTTGGCGGAACCATCCATCGGAAAGATGTAGAAGCATTTGCTCAACAAGCGACGGCTGATGAAACGTTTGAAAAAGAGGTGGAGATGGCGGAAAAGATATCCACTATGGAAACACAGAAAAACATGCGCCAGTCGATTGCCACAGCTATGAGCCGGTCCAACCGGGAGATCCCGCACTACTACCTGGAGACAGAAATAGATATGAAGGCTCCGCTTGAGTGGCTGGAGGAACAGAACAAGAAACGGCCGGTCAATGAGCGTCTGCTGCCACCGGTGTTGCTTATAAAAGCGGTAGCTAATAGCCTCACGGAGGTACCCGAACTCAACGGCTTTTGGACCGATGAAGCGATGCATATCGAGGAGGGTATTCACGTGGGATTTGCCATCTCGCTGCGGCAGGGCGGACTGGTTATCCCGGCGATCCTGAACGCGGATTTGAAATCCCTGGATGAAATTCGGACTGAGTTTGTCGATATGGTAATGCGTGCCCGAGAGGGACACCTCCGCAGCCGGGAGCTAAGCAGTGCCACCATCACCATTACCAGCCTGGGCGAACGGGGCGCTGAAAAAGTATATGGTGTTATTTATCCCCCGCAGGTGGCCCTGGTCGGGTTTGGAAAGATTACGGAACGCCCCCGTGCGGTCGATGGATCGATTGGCATTCGGCCCGTACTTTCCACCGTGCTGGCGGGCGACCACCGCGCTACCGACGGACACACCGGCTCCCGTTTCCTGGAAACACTAAACGATCACCTTCAGCATCCGGATACATTATGAGTGCACCCGATATCATTGCCATTATTAAAAAGCACCTTCACCGGGTAGCCCCGGAAGCAGACCTCGAGGCGCTGGAGCCCGATGAGGATTTAGGCCGTGCCCTGGATATCGACTCAATGGATTTTTACAACATGATGGTGGCGCTCAGCGAGGAGCTAAAGGTGGATATCCCGGAAGAAGAATACAGTACGCTCAGGAGCTTGAACAGGATCCGTCAATTCTTAACGGAATCGGTCAATAAGTAATAGGCTATCATTCACTATATGGCAAAAGCGGGCAAAAGTGACCTCAAGTTATTCGCTCTTAATACATCCCGGGAGCTGGGAGAGGGAATATCCAAAACGTTGAAGATTCCCTTAAGCAAACACGAAGAGCGCGATTTCGAGGATGGAGAACACAAAATTCGCTCACTTGAAAACGTGCGAAACGGTGATGTGTATGTGGTACAGTCGTTATATGCCGATGACCAGCAGAGCGTCAATGACAAGCTGTGCCGACTGTTGTTTTTTATCGGCTCCCTGTGGGATGCCGGGGCCCGACAGGTGACGTCAATTACCCCCTACCTTTGTTACATGCGCAAAGACCGGAAAACGAAACCGCGGGACCCGGTCACCACCCGGTACATCGGGGCGTTGTTTGAGGCGGTAAACACTTACAGAATCCTTACCATGGATGTACACAACCTTCAGGCCTATCAGAATGGGTTTCGTTGTCGTACGGAGCACCTGGAAGCCCAGGAACTATTTGCCGAATATTTTGCCAGGGCACTTGGCCAGGAAAAAATAGCCGTAATGTCTCCGGATGCCGGTGGCGTGAAGCGCGCCGAGCAGTTTCGGCAGCGGATGGAGCGGGCCACCGGACGGTCCATCCCGCTTGTGTTCCTCGAAAAAATACGCAGCAAAGGGGTTGTGAGTGGAGAAACGGTGGTAGGACAGGTCGAGGGAAAAACCGTAATTATAATTGATGATCTGATCAGCAGCGGGACGACACTGGCCCGGGCTGCCAAAGCGTGCGTAGAGATGAATGCTCGGAAGGTATATGCCGCGGCCACTCACGGCGCCTTCCTGGGAAAAGCTGCGGAAGTACTTCGTGAAAAGGCACTGCAGGAAATCGTTATCACGAACTCCATTCCCCCGTTCAGGCTCCCCGGGGAATTAATCAAACAAAAAGTCAACGTACTGGATATCGCTCCCCTGCTGGGAGAGGCAATTTTACGGTTATATAACGGCGGATCGCTCATTGAGCTGATGGATCCCATTGATAAATAATCCTGAATTATGGCTGTATCGGACCGAGAAACGGGTATTGCATCAGATGATATTTCCCTGGAGGAAAAAGTCCGCTTCCTGAAAGAGAAGAAAAACTATCCTCATCCCACCGCCGATGTCAAAGCAGTCAAAACGCATATGTCCTGGGTGTTCCTGACCGACCAGTTCGTTTATAAACTAAAAATCCCGTTTCGCTACGATCACTTGAAATTACTGACTCCGCCGGCTCGACATCACAATTGCCTGGAGGAGATCAGACTTAACAAACGGCTGGCCGAGGATATCTACTTGGGGGTTACTCCACTTTCTGTAGATAAGGAGGGAAATCTTGTGCTGGGAGAAGGAGAACGGGCCGTTGACTGGCTGGTTAAAATGAAGCGGCTTCCAAAAAAAACAATGCTGGAACAGAGGATAAAAATCGGTACAAAGATATCCGAAGTTCAACTACAACCGGCGGCGGAACTGCTCACGAATTTTTATTTGGATGCCCAACCGCTCCATGTATTGCCAAAAGAACAGCTGGAACAGATGAAATCAACGCTGGAAGAGTCCCGGGCCGAGCTACTGTCTCCGGAATTTAATATAAATCACCCGATGATAAATCGAGCGTATGATAAACAGATGGCATTTATTGATGAGCATGTTGATCTGTTCAAAAAACGAATTGCTGAAGGACGAATTATTGAAGGGCATGGCGATTTGAAACCGGATCATATCTGCCTGGATCCCCCGGCTGTCATCGACTGCCTGGAGTTCAGCAAGCAGTTGCGAACGCTGGATGTGCTTGATGACCTGGCCTTCCTGGGATTGGAATGTGACCGGTTTGGAGCACCCTGGGTCGGGGAATATTTCATCAGGCATTATGCAAAACACGCTGAAGATGCATCTCCAGCAAAACTAATCAGCTTTTATAAAAGCTATAGAGCAATTATCCGGGCGCTGTTGTCTGTTCGCCACCTCAGGGAAGAACAGTACCAGGGAGATCCCAAATGGAGGGAAAGAGCAAAAAATTATTTAAAGCTAGCTGAAGAATATATGGTTCTTATCCAATGGTAACAGTTACTCTTTATGAGCTATTTGGTAGGGGTGCATATACTGCAGCATTTGATCGATAAGATTGGTTTGCTGCCGGGCCAAGTTGCTGAGATCTGTGGGATCACCATTCATCATCATATAGATACAGGCTAATTCGGACAGCTTCCAATCTTTATAGATATAGTCGGGGTTGCCGCGGTAGATCCTGTAGAAATGATCCCCAATCGGCAAGTTCAGGGTTTTGAAAATCTCGATGGTACGCTGCACTGAATTTTCAACTATTTTAGCCTTATCGTCTTCTACCTGTAGTAAATCGCTCGCATAGTAGCTGCACTTTCGAATGCGAAGAATATCCAAAAACCGCATGATCTCTTTGGATCGGTATTCATCATAGAGAATGTGCAGTGATTTCTTCATGGGTTTGTTTGTCGTTTTGCATGTTTTCCAAAATACAACCAGCGACTATAGCATTGATGTAAGCAATAGCTTGCTGTCGATGTGGAATTTTCACCTACACTCATTGTTTGAATAATGCATCGGTAATGACTTTCACATACTTTCCCCTATTAAATTGGCAAAAAAATTGAATAAAATAGTTTAAAAGGGAAGATGTGAAAATATAGCTAAGTAACTGTTTATATTTGTTTTATATCGTAAGATATATGGATAATATTTCCGGAAAGCATTAGAACAAGGATCAAATTGAATAAAATGAAATGTGCGATAGGGATTGACGTGGGAGGAACAAAAATTGAAGCGGCCCTGGTAGATGAGAAGGGACAAATTCATGAAAGGATGCTCATTGAAACCGATGTCCCTCACGGGTATGCCGCCGTTAAAAAGCAAATCATCTCTTTAGTAGAAACATTAATCAACAACCACAAGGGGGCGCCACCTGTGGGAGTGGGAATTGGAGTTGCGGGCCAAATTGACAAGGGGAAAGGTCTCGTTAAATATGCCCCCAACTTAAATTGGGAGAATGCCCCCATCAAATCGGATCTTCAAAATAAGTTACAGCTTCCCGTTATCGTGCTTAATGATGTCCGCGCCATTACCTGGGGAGAATGGCTGTATGGGGCGGGAAAAAATTGCGATCACCTGGTCTGCATTTTTATCGGTACCGGTATCGGGGGCGGAATTGTCAGTAATGGGAAGATGCTGGAAGGGGCCAGTAATACAGCGGGTGAAATAGGTCATATGACGGTAGATATGCATGGACCGGCCTGCCATTGTGGAAACAGGGGCTGCCTGGAAGCACTGGCCGGCAGCTGGGCACTGGCCCGGGATGCAGCCGAAGCGATCCAGAAGGATCCAGAATCGGGGAGCCTGATCCTGGAGCAGGCCGGTGGTGAGATCCAAAACATCAAAGCCAAACATGTTATTGAGGCATATCATAAAAATGATGAACGGGCCCGTCAGCTTGTCAACCGGGTGGCGGATGCCCTGGGTGCGGGGTTGGCGGGACTGACAAATATCCTGAATCCAGAGCGTATAATCGTGGGTGGCGGCGTGCCCGAGCACCTTCCCGGCCTACTTTCGATGGTAGAAAAAAGAGTACATGAACGAGCCCTGAAGGCAGCAATTGAATCCCTGGCCATTGTACCCGCCCAGCTCCACGGCGATTCCGGAGTTATAGGGGCAGCATCATTGGTGATTCATGAGATCTGAAAACATGATAGCCTTACTATCTGACGCTATCTTCTCCTATTGTAGTTTAACATTTATGCTTACATAAATTTCTTGGTGAAAGTTGAGTTTAGAATCGCAGTGGAGTTATTCTCTTTACATATTTAAACAGGTTTCTCTCCTTTGAAGATCTTGCCTTTAACATAAAAATAGGTTTTTATACCTAGGGCATTACACGGATTTTTATATTAAAGCTATTTACGTTGCAGGCATTACTGACTACACACGCAAAATACTTTGCATATGGCGTTATTATAATTTCAGTATTATTAATGGGGTATGTCATTTATGAAATTTCCCTAGCTAAACAGAGATTTGCAGACCAGCTTATTACGAAGTCGGTCAACCAGACAGAAAGTGAACTTGACAACTTTTTTGACCGTATTTATAACTTAATTAATGCTGTAGATCAACAGTATGATTCAGGTTTTTGGAAGGATTTGCCAAGGGATAAGACAATACTTCACAACATTTCTCTCATCGAAAACTATGAGCCCATTTCATCAGTGGGGCTTGCCGATTCCCGGGGCTATGAGTTTAATGTGATACCGGATACGGTAGACGATCAATGGCTGACCAGAAAAGTGTTTGTTGATCAATGGGGTTTCATTGAAAAATGGAAACGATGGGAATTAGGGGATTCACTTACTGCAATAGAGGAATGGGAAGATAGTCTTGCAATTGATACAAGAGAACGACCGTGGTACAAAGGCGCAAAAAAAAGTGGAGAAGAAATATTCTGGACTAACCCCTATGAATACACGACCGGTCCAGAAATTGGGATTACCGCTTCCCAATTATTTAAAAGCGATACGCCAGATACCAAATTTAAAATTATTGCATTTGATTTAACGTTAAGTGATTTAAATGTCTTTGTTGATGACCTTGAACTAACCAGGAATCAAAACATTTTTTTATTAACCTCCGATAACAGTAGGGTCATAGCACTACATAAATTGAGCCCCGACCTCTCCGTGGCCCAATTAAGTTCAAAATTGCAGGTATCACCGGAACAGTTAAATAGCCAGGAATTACTTAAAGTTCTAAGAGAAGATGAAAATCATGAGGCATTCAACTTTACTGCTGACGGTGAAAAGTGGTGGGGGATTTTAAAACCGTATCAAATATCTGAAACCAGAAGTATCAATATTGTATCGGTTTTACCGGAAGATGATTTTGCACTTGAAATAACGAGAACCCTCTGGGTAAGTATTGGCTCTTTTTTCCTTATCGTTTTCCTGTCGATTATAGTAGTTCGAAACCACAATAAACTACACCGTATAGGCAACACGCTTGCGGATAAGAATAAACTGGTATCTGAGCAAAAAAAGATTCTTTTTTCAGAAGTTCATCACAGGGTAAAAAATAACCTGGCGTTGATCAGCGCTTTTTCTGAATTAGAATTGATGAACATCGAACACCCCCTTACGCGTACATACCTGCAACGGTCCATTCGTAGAATTAAAATTATAGCAATTGTTCAAGAACAGGCATATAAATCCGATGAGCTGGGTTTGGTACCTTCCAATGAGTTGCTATCGGGTATTACAGAATACGTAGCAGAGAGATCAGAACTCACCATAGAAAACAAAAATACGGGATGCGTAAAGATAAATATTAATCAAGCCCTTACATACGGATTGTTACTTAATGAATTGTTATTTGAAATCCATGGCAAACGGGGAGATCAATCCGATACGATATCTGTTAATGCAAACTCAAAAAACGGCCATTTAATTACCGAAATATATTTCCCTTACAGTGAGGAGCTGAGTCAATATTCAGAAAAAATAAAAGACCAGGAGATCATTTCCGCATTTCTGAAGAAATTGAGTGCAAAAATTGAAACCCACATCGATGATAAGATATGTATTACTCTCAGCTTCGAATTGAAGAAACAGAAGGGTATTGTTGGAAGTAAATTTTATAACGTCTGAATACCAAAGGTTTGAGTATTATGAGTTCATGCATAAAAACAGGGGAAATTATCAGGAATATATTTGTTTGTTCTTAAATCTAATTTTTTGCAGGAGAGTGAGACCAAAGTAAAGACGCCAGTAAAAAAACAGATCAAATAGATTTCACCCATTTGCCTTTTTATAAAATGAAATCTAAAGAATTGAAATCTGAAGGAGAACTACCGGTCGACAACTGGGAAAACCCTTCACGCACTCTCCCTATGTGTAATATTTTCTTAAACAAGATACTACACACCCAATCAGATCATTTATTTGCCTTACAAGTAAATTGCGACTCCATGAATCCTGAAATTAAACCGGGCAGCATTGTGCTTGTAAATCAAAATGAAAATAGCCCCACAGGTGATGGTATTTTTGCAGTACGATTAGGCAATTTAGTGCAATTAAACATTTTACAACCTTTACCTAATAACCGGCTACATCTGACAACGATTAATAAAAAATACGATCCAATAGAAATTAATCCTGATGAAACACAGGAATTTGAAATCCTGGGTCGAGTTATTTGGGTAGGCACTCCTTATAATTGAATAATTCAGGAACCCTATTTTCAATGTTCCCCTACAGTAGCACAAAAAGTATTACAAAAATCATAGCCAGTTTCACGCACAGATAGATCAGATGTAAAATTACAGGTCAGAAGACACCTATTTTAATGAAACACTTTCACAGCTTTCCTATGTGTTGGTACAGATGAGGTAACATGACCTCTTAAAATAAACCTCTATGAGTCATAAGGTCATATATCAGTTTGTCCTGGCCAGAAGGTTAAGCGTTCAAATACTCCCGGGCGTGGTTTGCATTTTAAAATTTATTTCCGCCTAATCAATTTCTCATGCTGGTGCTACAATACAAATAGTACTACACGCTAGTATTATTTAGTAAGGATTGTGTTCTCTCTCCTGTCGGTTTTTGTCATCAGTAACAGAATTCCCAAAATCCCGGCCACCAACAGCCCCATATCTTCCAGAATACCAAGATTGATTGCTGCTGTAAAACCAATAACAGACCAGAGTCCAGGAATTACTAAAATCCACCACGGTACTTTTTTTACAGTCCACAGCAACATGCCAAACGTAAAAATGGTGGCTGGGCAAGGCGCTACTCCAAACATTGGAGCATAAGGATACCCATGGCCCAATTGAGCTCCAACTATAGGATAAATGAGCATGGCATAGATAATCAGAACTGCTCCTGTTATACCATATCCATCCAATTTCAAGCGAAACTTCAACCAGTCTTTCCAGACCCCCACGCCAAGAAACAGCAAACCCTGGATGAGAAAAATTACCCCAAAACCGTAGGCAGCGGTATTGATGGAGGTGAAAAAGGTGAGATGATAAATCGCGCCCATCCAAAGCCAAAATCCGGCTAATATTAGACTTATTGTCCTGTCATTTCTTGCGGCGGGTCGGTAAGATAAATATATAGCCAATCCACCCAATAAATAAGCTACAATCTGTGCTGGCCAAATAGAGGTATTGTAGGTTTTGAAAACCTCAAGAAATTGTTCGTTTGAAAAAGGCAATTCCATCATTGGATCTACAGATTACGTTTGTCTTCTTCCAGAATAATGAAATTAGATCCACCGAAACAGAAGCAGAGATACCTATAAATGATTGTAGGTAAATATATTACGACAGTATTCTAAGGAATTAACGTTACGCCAAACTTACTTGCTACCAAGGATGTGATAACAAAGCAGATAATAGTAATCCCCACACAAATTATGAGCGACCACCAAAAGTTAATGCCATTTTTTAACAGCACCGGCATGGCTAAAAACATCGGCAGGGTGGGAATGACGTACCAAAACGTATAGAAGGCGTGATTGCTTATCTTTTCATATCCCTGACCTTCGATATAGAGCCAGATCATCACCATGATGGTAACAAATGGAAGCGAAGCCAAGAGCGCTCCCAACCGGTCGGTTCTCTTGGCTACTTCCGAGACCAGGACTATGATAAAGGCCGTTACCGCATATTTTAGAATAAGGAATTTCATAGTCTTGGTATTTTTTTAGCTTGTAATTTTCGCTTCACTGCTCTCAAACTGTGCCAGCAAGGCCGGAATCACAATCATATTAAGCAAAGTGGAGCTAATGAGTCCACCCAAAATAACCTGTGCCATGGGCGACTGTATTTCATTTCCGGGTTCACCGGCGGCCAGTGCCAGCGGAATGAGGGCCAGCCCAGCAGTGAGGGCCGTTATCAGGATCGGGTTGAGCCGTTCCATCGCGCCTTGTCGGATCGCATCCATAAAGGACTTGTCTTCCTCCCATCGCAGGTACTGGTAGTGGGAGACGATCAGTATTCCATTTCGGGTAGCAATGCCAAACAAGGTAATAAATCCAACCAGGGAGGCAATGGATACAATGCCGCTGGTGAACCATACGATAAAGATACCGCCGATCAGGGCAAAGGGCAGGTTTACCATCACCAGCAGTGCTGTTTTTAAGGAACTAAACTCAAGATATAGCAACAAGTAAATAAGCAGGATGGCGACGATACTCAGCAGCGAAATGGTGCGGGTCGCCTGCGCCTGACTCTCAAACTGCCCACCGTATTCCACAAAATAGCCCTGTGGAAAGCTGACGTTCTCAGAAATATTATCACTGATCGCATTCACCGTACCACGCAAATCACGCCCCGCCACATTGGCCGAAATGACAATTTTACGCTGCACGTTTTCGCGACTGATGGTATTGGGACCACTGCGCGACTTGATGCTGGCCAACTCCGAAAGCGGAACCACCGTCCCATCCTTAAGCGTCAGTTCTGCATTCTTTACAGCCTGGATACTCCCCCGGTGTTCCTCATCGTAGCGCACCACCAGGTCAAACAACCGGTCGCCTTCAATAATCTGGGAAACGGTTTCTCCAGCAAAAGCCACGTCTACCTTCTCCGAAAGGTCACCGATATTCATGCCATAACGTGCCAGTGCCCGGCGGTCGGGACGGATCTGGATTTGTGGGACGTTTAGTTGCTGTTCGACTGAGAGATCCACAACGCCTTGGACGTCCTCCATCTGGCCTCGAACCTCTTCTGCCAGCGTTCGCAGGCGATACAGGTCGGGACCGAAAATCTTCACAGCAATATTGGCCCGGGTTCCTGAAAGCATGTGGTCAATCCGGTGGCCGAGGGGCTGACCAATTGTGATATTGGTTCCAGAAACGCCGCTTAAATCAGACCGTAGCTCCTCCAAAACCTGCTCCTTGGTCGTACCTTCCGGGATATCCAGATCGGCATTGATCTCCGAGGCGTTGACGCCCTGGGCGTGTTCGGACATTTCCGCTCGACCCGTTCTGCGAGCTGTACTGGTAACCACCGGGTGGTCCAACAATATCTTCTCTATCCGTTGACCTATTTCATTAGATTCATCCAGCCCGGTGCCCGGAATAGTGACCGCACTGATCACCAGCGTACCCTCATTAAACTCGGGCAAAAAGGAGCTTCCCAGATACGGTACCATAACCAAAGTTCCCAAGAACAGAACCAGCGTGCCGGTCAGCACACTTTTCTTGTAGCTTAGGAGGCTATCCAATATCCGGTCGTAACCCGATTTAAGCTTCTTGGTAAACCAGCTTTCTTCCAACTTGCCTTTCGCCGCTTGTCCCGGCAGCAGGTAGTAACACAACACGGGCGTTACGGTCATCGCAATAACCAGAGAGGCCCCGATGGATACGATGTAGGAAAGTCCCAGCGGCTGGAGCATGCGTCCTTGCAGACCACTCAAAAAGAAGAGCGGAATAAAGACGATCATGATAATCAGCGTGGCGTTGATGATGGAGGTCCGTATTTCCTTGGATCCTTCAAACACCACCTGCATCGCTGACTTTTGCTCCGACTCCGGTAGCCTGGCGTTCTCCCGAAGCCGCCTGAAGACATTTTCCACATCGATGATCGCATCATCCACGATCACACCGATGGCAATAGCCATCCCGCCCAGGGTCATGGTGTTGATGGTGATATCGAAAAACTCCAGTACGAACACCGAAGTAATAAGTGCCAGCGGTATAGCCGTGAGAGAGATCATCGTCGTCCGGAAATTAGCCAGGAAAAGCAGTAGAATAATGACTACCAAAATGGCACCATCTCGTAAGGCTTCAATCACGTTGTCAATGGCAAGATCGATAAAGTCGGCCTGACGAAAAATGTGGCTGTTGATCGTAAATCCTTCGGGCAGGTTTTGCTCAATCTGCGCCAGCGTTTCATCGACCCGTTCTGTCAGCTCAAGAGTATTGGTATCCGGCTGTTTTTTGATGGAAATAATCACGGCCTGATCACCTTTGACAGAAGCGTCGCCGATTTTCTGAGCGGCATCAATAGTTACATTGGCAACATCGCCAATGGTAATAGGCTGGTTATTGCGTTCAGTCACCACCGATTGCTTGATATCCTCTATTGAGTTAGCCCGTCCAATTCCACGAATGGTGTACTGTTGACTGTACTCCTGGAAGAAGCCGCCCGAAAAGTTTTCGTTGGAGGATTCGGTAGCCTCCATCACCTGGTCCAGTGTTACATCGTAGGCTTTCAACCGATCGGGATCCACGCGGACCTGGTATTGTTTAACTCCCCCGCCAATAGGCACTACCTGGGCTACTCCGGGAATCGCCAGCAGGCGCCGCCGGATCTCCCAGTCGGCAGCCGTGCGTATCTCCAGCTCCGAATGCCGGTCACTTTCTACACTCACCAACATAATTTCTCCCATAATGGAGGTGATAGGAGCCATCACCGGCGGAGGTACTTCTTCGGGCAGTTGACTGCTCACCATCGAGAGTTTTTCGTTAACGATTTGGCGGGCCTGGTAGATATCAGTACCCCATTCGAATTCCACCCAGACGATGGAGAATCCTTTGGAGGTAGCCGAGCGCACCCGTCGCACGCCGCTGGCACCATTGGTAGCGGTTTCGATTGGCAGCGTAACAAGCTGTTCGACTTCCTCGGGGGGCATACCGTGCGCTTCGGTCATCACTGTAACGGTAGGTGCCGTCAGGTCGGGAAACACATCCACGGGCATGTTGATGACCACGTACGCACCGGCAACAAATAACACGATGGAGGTCACCACGACAACCAGCCGGTGCCTCAGTGACCCTTTAATAATTGCATCTAACATATCAGTACGATTTAACTAATTTGAAATTCAGAGCGTATTTAGTGGGTATGCCCGTGAGAAGGTGCCTCGGACGAAAGCGAAGCCAGTTTCACCTGGTAAGCATTTTCGGTCACCACATGCTCTCCACCTTGCAGGCCGGAGGTGATCTCTACCCAACCTCGGTGTTCAATACCAGTCGTGACCCGCTGCTTCCGGAAGGATTCTCCGGAGACATGTACATAGACGTTGTAGTTTCCTTCTTCTTCAATTAAAGCGGATCGGGGAATCGCCAGCACATTCTCTTTGGTATCCGTGTTAATATGTACCGTAGAGAACATCCCCAATGGCAACCCATTTTTTGTGTTATCGAGCTCATAAATCAACGGCAGGGTTCGGGTCTGTGGATCGATGCTGTTGGCCCGGCTGATTAGCCGTCCATCCAGCTCACTAACTTCATACAGGCGGTCATCGCCCTGCACCCGAAAGGCGGCCTCTCCGGCGTTGGCAATGCGGCTCTGATGAGCAGCCGGAACGTTGGCTTTTAGCCAGACCCTGGAGGCATCCGCTATGCGGTACAATGGCTGTCCGGCTTCAACCTGAATGCCCGGCGTGACGAAAGATTCGACTATCGTGCCATTTATAGGAGCTTTGAGTGCAAACCGGTAGGATTCGGCTGATTCTCCGTACCCTTCGATAGTCGTGGTATCTACCTGGATTACCTCATTGATGGTCTGATAGTGCGTCAATGCCTGTCGGTACTCGATACGAGCCTTCTGTAGCTCCGTCTGTGGGATGGCCTCTTTTTCATACAAACGCTTGGACCGCTCCAGGTTGGCTTTGGCCAGCTCGAGCTCAGACTGAGCATTAATAAACTGCTGGGCGTAATTATCACCGGCGCCCGATTGGATAGCGGGATTCAATACTGCCATAGACGTTCCTTTTGACAGTTGCTGACCTACGACCGGCAGGTTGCCGTTTTGACTGGACAAAATAATACCCGAAAATGGAGCGGAAACGACAACCTGGCTATTCTGCGCGGCCATAATTTCCCCGGTGGCATCTATGGTTTGTGTAAGCGTTCGCTGTTGCACCTTTTGGGTAGCAAAAGGGATATCCCACTGCTGTTCTTTTAGGAAGGTAATTAGGTAAGGATCTTCCTCGGCGTGCCCGTGAGGCACCTGATCAGCTGAATTATACACCGGGATTCCCTTGACCTGCAACGTATCATTCACCATTCCCTGAATGATGATCGTAAGATCGTACCGTCCTGCTCGATCAAAGACGACATCAGGACCATAAATTCCAGGAGTTTGCACTTCCGTTTCGGTGAGGGACCCTTCGTTGCCTCGTTCTGAGCTAAAAACGAATTCCACTTCTGATTTAGAAATGGGTTTAAAATCCGACAATCGGGTCAGATGAACGGCGAAGGTAGCTTCCTGCCCGACAATTAATGCAGGGTATTCCATGAACAGTTCGGTTTTATCCGTCCATTGCGTAATTGCACCGGCACCCTCAAGTTGAGGTTCTTCTCCCTCTTGCCCGTGATCTGATTCTCCATCATGGGAATGACCATGATCTTCCTGGGCTTGTTGTATGGGCTGCTCATGAGTATGATCGCCTTCTTCACCATGCGTATGGCCTTCGTCACCGGCACCTCCGCACCCCGTCATCACCAGGGACGTACTCATCATGATTAACGTTATAAGTTGTTTCATTGCATCAAATTTTGTTCGTGACAAGTTTATTGGATGGGTAGGAATTAATGACCGTGTTCTTCATCTCCATGGGAATGGGTATCCTCTTCATGGGTATGATCCCCATCCTCTCCATGACTGTGATCGTCCTCTTCATTATGGGTATGAGTGGAATCATGGTCTGCTGAATGGTCACCACCTCCAATATGGACAGCGTCACTGTCATTTGTAGTTGATTGTTGAGCAGGAGCTTCATGGGTGTGGTCACCATCTTCACCGTGGGTGTGCCCGGAATCATCCGAGCCACATCCTGTTATCGTTAATCCTGCTGCGATTGATAGAATAAGAAGTAAGCGTTTCATGGTATTAGTTGTTTTGAGAGTTAGAAATTCGTCCTGCGGATTGTACGTTCAGATTAAAAAGTGCTTTGTTATAATCGGCTATGGTTTCGTAGATCATCGTCTGGCCATCGACGTAGGCTTGGGTGGCATCGAGGAGTTCAACCAGCGAATACCGGCCCTGTTGATAGGCCGCCCGTGCGGCTTCCAGCATTGATACATCCAGCGCATCCTCTTGCATCGAGGTCCACTGCTCCAACACGAGCTCGACTCGCTCGTAAGCCGTTGAAACCTGGTTGCGAACCGCCTGCTGCTTCAAGCTCAGTTCGGTCTTGCGCGAACGAGTTTGAGCTTGGGTAATCGTTACATTGCCCCGGTTTTGGTTCAAGATGGGGAGCTTGATGGATCCGCCGATGACAAAGCCCTCGGCACCATCCGACTGATTTTTATACCCGAAGTTAACGTTCAGGTCGGGCAGGCGATCCCGTTTTTCAACCCTGTACTGCAGCTCGGAAGCATCGACCATCTGTTCCAAAGCTGCCAGGTCGGCCCGATTGGCAAGGGCATATTGGATTAGTGCCTGCTCTTGCATATTGATAGGATCGACCGTCAGGCTATCTGATAGCTGGAATTGGGTATCCAACTCTTGTCCAGAAAACAAATAGGTAGCCAACCGATTGCCCGTTTGCTTACGGTTCAGATGAACCTGGTCGCGTTGTTTCCGGTACCGGCTGAGCTCCACGTTAAACCGTTGCACCTGTAAGCCGGAAAATGTGCCCTCAGCCTGTCGCGCCTTAGCTGCCGAACGGGCTTTGCGTATAATGTCCAGCGCCCGATTATAGATTCCCAGTTTCTCCGACAGCTGCCAGTATTCGACGTACAGCGATTTTACCTGCCGGATTAGCTGTAGCCGGTCGTATTCAAATTGCAGTTCGGCCGCCTTTTGTGATTTGGAAGCACTACGACTGCGCAGAAAGGGCTGCCCAAGCAGTTCAATAGGCTGGGAAAGCATGTAGGTCGTTTCCTCGTAATCGACTGTACCAGCATTGAGCTGCTCCCGGTTAATGCTGACCTCGGGATTGGAATACGCCTTGTCCCGGATCGCTTCTCCCTGCTTGCGCAACTGGTCATATCTGGCCAGTTCCTGCTGAAGGCTGTTCTGTTTGAAAAGCTCGACGGCTTCATCAAGCGTAATAGAGGTTGGTTGTGCATGGACCAACGCCGGAAATAATACCAGCAATAGCGTCCACCGGATATACCTTGTCATGATGGTTGAATTGTAATTATGTGATACGATTAGGAAAGGAAGTCCCGAAAAGGGAAAATTAAGCTATAGGAGGGCCGCGACGGGAAAAAGAGGAGAGGTGATAATGGTTCGGTACCGGCCTTGGCGGTGGCAGATCAAAAAGTGTCGGAGTGTCATCAAGCTCTAACCGGGTAGCCACAAATTCAACCTCTAACAAAGCTACGAGATTGTTTGCTATATCAGGATTAACCTGGGTAGGACTCGTCAACGTGCCAATGATATCAGAGGAAGTACTAACCTGGTGCTTGTGATCATCTTGATCAGTCCCCTTTTTAAATGGCTGATCGTCAGGATTTTCACTTTCATGGGCATGCACTTGGGCGTGAACGTCGAGATGATCGCCAATATGAATACTGAGAACATGGAGATGAGTTCCCTGCCCGAATAGAACGCAGAAACAGGTCGCTGCCACTAGCAGCAGGCCCGTAATAGTAACGATATGTTTATTACTTATAAGCACATTAAAGAGTAGGTAAAAAGGCAGGCA
This sequence comes from Halalkalibaculum sp. DA3122, assembly GCF_043951865.1. Classification (NCBI taxonomy): domain Bacteria; kingdom Pseudomonadati; phylum Balneolota; class Balneolia; order Balneolales; family Balneolaceae; genus Halalkalibaculum; species Halalkalibaculum sp. DA3122. The sequence goes on along the minus strand of NZ_JBINJF010000026.1, from coordinate 22,141 downwards.
ATATCAAAACTGTAAATTTCACCTTTAAAATCATAGAGTATCAATTTTTCACATTCATGAAGTCTTTTCCCCAAGCTTTTGTTGCAGTTGTTACATATGATGTAACATGACATCCCAAAACCAACCTATATACATCATAAGTCATATATTAGCGTGTCTTCGGAACAGGCCAGTCAGACATACTTGCAGGAATTTTACAGCTGACCTGACACATACTGTAAGCGCCCATAACTCAGTTTGATAGAGCGTTTGGCTTCGGACCAAAAGGTTAGGGGTTCGAGTCCTCTCGGGCGTACTTTTAAACAAAGTGCCCGTCATTTTTGGCGGGCACATTTTATTTTATCCTAACGGGAAAAACACAGAGAAGATCATTTTTTCTCCATCCTGATGTAACAAATGATGGTACATGGAATGCCAGCTATACGTATTGTCTGTCTTGTAAATCTATTATAGCCGGTACTAACGATTTGGCACATCCGAAAGCTTAATACGATCATAAGCCCCACTTTTAGCATCCTCTGGATGTGGTTCCAGCCCAATAATCGTTATTTGCTTTCGATTGGGACCATATACCCAGAACATACGGTACGCATGCTTTCCTTGTCCGAGATATGACTGAAACACTTTTTTGCCATATCGGCGGGTCAAATCCTCTATTTCATGGGTCTGCAGTCCCCGGTGCCGGGGATCGGCCGCTAAAAACTGTATGGCTTTACCAAACTTTTTAAATAACTCTTTTTCATCTCCTCTTAACTCATTCTTCTTTTTTCGGGCCTTTAAATTGTCCCAAAATTCTTTCATTTCCGGAACGCCCATCAATATTTCAAACATGTAATGGGATTACTCCTCAAGTAGCTTTTCGAGTTCTTCCAAATCCACTGGCTCTGAAACTTTACCTTCCTTGAGGTTCTTCATCGCCTTATCCATCATCTCCAACGTACGCTTGGAAATCTCATCAGGATGGATCAACTCTCGGGGACTTAGCTTAACAGAGCCATCTTCAAATTCAGTGACATGATAATATTCTGTACGGGCTCCTCGAATAGTTAATCGTTTTTTGGAGTCGAGCTTGGCATCGTACTCCTTTTTCTTTTCGGTTGTATTCATAACAAATTACCTTTTGCCATTAGATATCAGGGATAAATATATACCATAGTGGGATTTCCCACAATATGCATTATATAACTCTTTAAATACAAGTTTTATTGCTCTTGTAGGCTTCCTGACTCTCAGGGAAACTATTAGCCTGTGGTAGATTAGAACTTTTATGGCGTTGATCTCTTACAACCATATTAAATTATAGAGGATTTTATCCATCTATTTTTAAATAAAAAAGACTATCCCGCAATTCATTTATTTTCCTAAAGCTATATATCATTTTACTCGAATCGGGGATACTAGTAGTACTATATGGAACTTTAATCTAAAATTGATTTTAAGCATTTGATGAAATGCAATAAAAACCACCCTTGTTTGTACCCGCGTACTCCAATCCCAACAGCGAGGAAGGAAGAAAATTATCACCGCAGGAAAAGGAGCGACTGTTAGATCTTTTCCTGCATGAGCTACGGCTTGTAATTGATCAGTTTGGTGGGGGGATTAGTTCGATTTAGTGGCCTTATTCGGAAAGTAACAACCAAACTTTTGAGATCAGTATAACCATTCAATCAAAAAGGCAGGTTTACTGCCTTTTTTTAAATTTTGAATACCGGAATTTCATTTTATAAAATTCTCTTTAGTTCTATCAAACTAATGCACTACTAGAACCCCTAACATCTGCTTTATCAAAAGCAATAGAGATACTTGCACCCAGGTTGTTCTCAATATCTATTTCTGCTTCGAGTTGTTGCACCAATGTATTGATAATGGTGTAGCCTAACGTAGAGGTGTTATCGGGATTAAATCCGGTTGGAAGCCCACAACCATTGTCTTTAATGGACATTTCAATTTTATCATTATTCTCAGTTAAACTAATCTCAATTTCTCCTTGTTCGGTCTCCTTAAACGCGTGTTCAAAGGAATTATTAATGAGCTCATTCACGATCATGGCGCAAGGAACCGCCTGATTTATGTTTAAGGTGATTTCATCACAACTTATAATGAACTCAATCCGGCCTTCTGGGTCGTGAATATCTTTAATTGAATCTACAAGTTCTCTAATATAGTTTTCTACATTTATTTCTGATAGAGATTCGGTTTGATACAACTGCTCATGAATAAGGGCCATTGTTTGAATTCGCATCTCACTATCCGACAGTATTTTCTGTAACTGCTCGTCATCGGATTTAAACTTCTGTAACTGCAAATAGCTGGATACGACTGCCAAGTTGTTTTTGACGCGGTGGTGAATCTCTTGCAACAGGATCCGCTTTTCGTTAAGCGATTGCCGTACCTTATCCAGGTACGACTTCCTTTCGGTAATGTCTACATAAATGAGGTAACTAATTGTAGAGGTATCGCTAACCACTATAGGGACCAAGCCAATTAAAACTGGGACTTCCCCACCTTCACTGTTAAGTCGGACAGATTCATATTGGAAGGAGTCTTGGCCACCTTTTCGTTGTTCACGAAAAAGTTCCTTTTGCTCTATTTGGTACTCTTCTGGTGTAATTAGATCATCAATATTCTTTCCTTTTGCCTGTTCTGCAGAATACCCAAATATATCTTCAAAGCTTCTATTAACATCAAGAACGTTATTCTCACCATCTATCATCGCAATACCCACCGGGGCATTTTGGAATAGGTTTGAGAGCAAAGCGCTTTGATGTTCAAGTTGTTGCTCTGCTTGTATGCGTTGAGAGATATTGATCCCCGCACCGAGTATATAGTTTTCGCCGTCTTGCTGAAAATGGGCTCCCGTTAAGTAATACCATGCGTCGCCTCTCTCTTTTTTCTTAACCTTCGCTACAACATTTACTGTGCCTTCCGTAAATGCTTGTTTTATGGCTTCCGAAATCCGGTGGTGATCTTCCTCATAATGAAAATCCAGCGGGCTCATTTGTTTTACCTCTTCTTTGGAATAGCCCAGCTCTTCTTCAAATCCTTTATTTAAGCGCACGTAGTTGCCGGCTTCGTCCAGTACATAAAACAATCCAGGCAGGCTGTTTAAGGCTTTTTCGGTAAATTCTTTTTCTTTTTCCAGTTGTTGTTCATACGCAATACGATCAGAAACATCTCGGGCAGCCGACCGTATTTCCAACAGGTTCCCTTCTTCATCATAAATGGGTTTCATGCTGTTTTCCATCCAAATGTAATGTCCGTCCTTGTGCTGCAGCCGGTAGGTAATACGTTTCTTACCATTACCTTCCATTAACTCCGAAAGGTTTTTTATGATATCTGGCCGATCATCAGGGTGGACCAAGCCAATGATATCTTTTTTCATATATTCTTCCGGCGTATAACCTAAAAGCAACTCCGTAGAAGGAGAGGCATAAATGCAGTTAGCCTCTTCATCAAAAATGGCCACTTTGTCAGTAGCATTTTCGGCCAGGTATCGAAACTTACGTTCTCGTTCGGCTATTTCCTGTTGAGACTTCCTGCGCTCCAAAAGATGCCCAAGCTGTTTGGCAACAATAGATAACTGGTTCAAAGTCTGCTGTTCCCTTTCTATTGAATCCTTGTGATAAAACTCGATAACAGCCGATGGCTCTCCTTTGACAGGGATGCTCATGCAGGATTTATATATTCCTGTTACAGAATCTTTTCTTTTATAGGCAGGAAATTTTTGAATTTGTTTGACCCAATAAGGGCTGTCTTCAGCATGCACCTTTCCTACAAGACCTTCACCAGGTTTAAAGGTCGTTTTGAGGGATGCTTCTATAAAAGGGTTAATACCAGATGTATCGGAATACCAAACGCTGGCGCTTTCCAGCTGTTCTTTCTCGTCATCAAAGACGTAAATATGAGCAAATGGCCACCTTATAAAGTCACAGATGTTTTTAAGACTTTCTTCTAAGGCCTCTTCAATTTTTTCAAAGTGGTCTATATTATATCTGATATCACTTAAAAGGTTCTGGAGGTCTCGTTCTCTTCGCAGGTTAAGTTCTGTTTGTTTCTGGTTGTTAATGTCTATGTGAAGACCACTAATTTCCTCAACCTTATCATTACGATTTCGTTTAATAACTTTTGCCCGACTACGAATCCATAAATATGTTCCGTCCTGCTTTTTTAGTCTGAGGTCTTCTTCAAATATTTCAGCCTCCCCGGTTGTTATTAAGTTAAATTTCTCGAGAATTCTTGAAAGGTCATCTTCGTGAATAATGTCAAACCAAATTTCCGGATCTTGTAATGTTGATTTACTATATCCCAATTTTTTTTGTAGCCACTGGTGGCTGATATCCAGCTGCTTTTTCTGAGGATAGTAGTGCCAGAAACCCACATCACCTGCATGCATTGCCAACGCCAACTTTTGCTGCTCTTTTTCAAGCGTCGCAATCGTTTGTTTTTCTTCACTGATATCACGGCAAATGGTAGAAAAATACTCGACATTTCCCGAAGCATCTGTATGGGCCGTCATTACCGTTGAGGTTGGAATATCTTTCCCGTCGACGGTTTGAAAGGTAAGCTCCCCTCTCCATACGCCTTCTTCCGCAGCTTTTGGGAAGACTTCCTCTTGGAGATACTGATTAGTGATTTCAGGATGGAATTTTTCAAGGTTGGTGCCAATGATATCTTGGTCTTTTACCAGACCGAGAAGCTTTCGTCCTGACGGGTTCATATATTGAATATTACCCTCTGTATCTACCAATCCTACAAAATCAGAAGTATGTTGGATGAGCTCTCGTTGGCGCAGCTTGATTTTTTCATTTTCGATGTAAGCCGTTTCATTTTCAACAAGAGATAGCACCGACACCAACTCCCCGTCATCATTTGATAGGGCCGAGTTATAGAAATGCAGGTATTTTGTCTCATTGTCCTTGCTCGTGACGCCAACTTGCATTTCATTGCTTTTTTCGGCCCCTGAAAGCAGTGCATCAATCTTTTGTTTTACCTTGCTAAAATCACAATCTACGACATGTTCAAAAGCCAGCTCTATAGACGTTTCACCTCGAAGATCATCTTCCGTAAATCCAAGCCACTGGGTAATTTTTGGAGAGAATTCTTGGAGCTGAAACCTTTTATCCCAAATGATATAAGCCAACGGGCTGTTGGCCAAGTGATAATTTAGCTCCTGTTCCGTCTTGTCAATCAGGCGAATGTTTTCAAGACCAGTCTCTAATGGAACTGCTTTTATTAGCTGGGCCTTTTCCCCTCCATACTCCATTGGACAGCTGAATAGTTCTACCGGATAGGTATTCCCCCACTTGTCCACATGATTAATGGTTCCAATGCGTTCAAATTGCTTGGAGGGCAAGGCCTGTTCCTCAAATTCAGAAACCAAATTGGCCTTAGGTTGGAGGTCACCAATCGTTTTTGTTAAGAATTCCTCTTTCCCATATCCATAGATTTCAATCGCAGCACTATTGACATCTAAAATGCTCATTGAATCGTTTGCTACAATCCACATAGGGCTGGAATTCTCTGTAAAAAGTGGTGTTACCATATCTGACACCTCAATAATTTTCCCCAGCCCTTCATGTTTTTAAATGAGGAACACCTTAATTTTTCGCAGATCCCTAACTAGTTTAGAATATTAAAAAAAATTAATAAATGATATAGGTGATTGTGCCTGAAATAAAAGGATAGCTCGTTAGCATATATATAGGCAAAGGTGGTGGATTGTTCCGAGCTACAACACAATAATAAGAGGATAAGGGAATATTGGTAATTTATTAATCTTTCACGCACAGATAGATCAGATGTAAAATTACAGGTCAGAAGACAACTATTTTTAATGAAACACTTTCACAGCTTTCCTATGTGTTGGTACAGATGAGGTAACATGACCTCTTAAAATAAACCTCTATGAATCATAAGGTCATATATCAGTTTGTCCTGGCCAAAAGGTTAAGCGTTCACATACTCCCGGGCGTGCTTTTAAATAATGGTGCCCGTCATTTTTGGCGGGCACATTCTATTTCCCCTCCTGCCTATCTTCCGATAAATTACAAGCTGGTGCTACAGAAGGTACTGCATTTATTCAGCCATTAATGCCTCAAAACCATACCTATAGAGTGAAAGCACCTCTTTTCTCAACACTGTTCAAACACATGGGTATCAAAATGTACACCAAATACCTACTTATTTCCTCTCAACAGGTACTTATTATACCGCAGCTGTAACTATTTTACCTGAAAATAACGGATCAGATCGATAAACAAGTTGCAAAGTTGCCTTTAATGTAACGAAAGAAAAAGTAGTAGCCCCTGTTTTTGAGGCTACTACTTATTAGAGGTGCCACTTATTTTTCACCCTTTGATTTCTTCTTCCATTGATCAATAGCAATGGGAATTGCAAAAATCAACAAGGCAATAATACTGATAATAACTGAAGTTAAATCGATATCCATGGTGATATTTTTTGTAATTGATATACCATACCCAAAATGAGCATATGGGTATAATTCTGGCCTAATAATGGTTGAATGTTCAGCCAGTGGAATTACAAAAAGAAATGGAAGGGATATAGAAGCTTGCCTGGCGTGAGCCCTGTTTCAATTAAGCTTCCATCCCTGATACAGCATGTTACCCATTGTTCTGTTACCGGTTCGGGAGCAGAGCCTCTAAACAGATTATATTCTCGCTCGGTAGAAGATTGTGATTGAGGAACTCTGTTTGTTATTTGAACCGAACCTTCTGCCTGTGGATGAATCGCATAGAAATCAGGTTGAGCAGAAGGATACTCAAACGGGGTATGATCCGTTTCCCCGGGTTGTATTTCGGATCGATTATCCAGGTATCTCGAAGGGAGTTCTCCCATTGCATTAAGGGGAGAATGAATGGCAAAAACCAGCAGAAATATTTTTATAAAGGCATGCATACTTTATAAATATAGGAACTCGGAGAAAGAATGCGTACTCTAATTTCTATCATACTTATGGCGCTTGATACTCCTTTTATTTAAGAAGCTGCCTGATTTCAGCCATATCCTTTTTATCCGAAAGGATGTGCAGCTTGTCATGGCTTTCTATAACCGGATTTCCATCAATTCAGTAGTCTTAAGCAGATCTATGGAGATCGTCAAGGTTGCACCGGTTAGAGTAAAGAATATTCAGTTTGAAAAATATAAGTGGATGCAGGATAACGATCAGGAGATAAATAGCTGTATGAGTCGTTTTCAATGTCTTCAGGCAGTTCTGCATTTGGGCTGCGTTAATACTAAAATCGGGCACTCGTTTTATATTTGCCTGCTGTTTATGGCTTTGGTCTGAAGATGAGGGTCGAATCCTTCCGGTCGGATTTCTCTTCAACCCGATGATTCACACTGATATGTGATATTTTTTTGTTTTTGGATGCATATTCACTTGAGAGAAAAGGCATCTGAGGATTTTCTGCAACTGACGGGTTTCCCGGATCAAGTGGTTTAAAGCTTGCTTATTTTCGAAATCTGGAAACGTATCTGGCACTCTGTTAACCAGGCGATTATTATTGAATAAACAAAGTCTTACCCAAATTTTAAAAAAATACCAGATGAACCGAATTAATAACATCAGCAAAAAAATAGTCAGTACTTTTAAATATGGGCATGATGCACATCGCCTTTCTTTGGGATTAATCTTTATATGGTTTGGACTTCTCAAACCTTTTGGAGCAAAGACAGCAACTTCGCTTCTGGCCCATACAATTTATTTTTTTCCACCAGAAACCGTTCTTCCTATGTTAGGCTGGTGGGAAGTCGCTATTGGTATTACTTTGATTTTTAAGCCATGGGTTAAGTATTCCATTATTTTGCAATTTATCAGAATACCAGGGACAATTTTAGCCTTTTTCATACACCCTGACGTATGCTTTGTACAGATCCCTTTTGTCCCAAGCCCAGAGGGGCAATATTTAATTAAAGATCTTATCATTCTATTTGCGGGAATTGCCATCGCTGAAACAGTTCATGAGAATCAAGTAAGTTCATAGAAGGCTTTGAGGCTGTCCGAAAACCTACCTGAGATTGATCATCTGGGGCTTCTCAAAAAGGCAGAAAAGCTTTCTCCAAAGCAAGAAGTGTTTCTTTTGGATCAAGCCAAGGGAAATACCTCTATTATGAGAATCAGTTTATTTCCTGTTGGGACTTCTTCATTATTCTTTCCTTGTTCATTTTGTACGACCAAAAAATGAACACCCCATTCTAGTATTATCGCTTCCAACAGCTGCTGAAAGCGTCAGTTCTCCATTAAGTCCAGTGGATCTTCGGCACTGCCGATAATCGTTTCCATAGCATCGGTCAGGGTTACAAGACCTGTAATTTGATTATCTGCTTTTACCAGTGCCAGCTCATGATGCTCTTGCTGGAAATGGTCTATCAATTCACTGACCGCCATATCCTGTGAAACAATCATCTTTGGCCAGTCAAAATCGTCGAGTTCCTTATCGTTTGCGATTAACTCCTTACTGTTGGCCGCTATCTGCGGGGTGTATAAAATACCTTTAAAGTCATCAACAGTTTCGCCAACAAGGGGATAGCGAGCGTGCATATGACCGCGCATAATATCCAGGTTTTCCTGAAATGAATTTTCTGTACTCAGGCTTATAATTTCATCCCGCGGAATCATAATGTCTTTTACTGTCAAATTATCAATATTTAAGGCGTTTATTACCTCCTCTCTGCGGTCGCTGGAAACACCCCCTGTTTTAAGAAGATTGATCATTTCAGAGCGGATATCACCCGAACCAGGAGAGGATTCCTCCTTAATCCAGGTTCGTTCCATTTCAATGCCAAATAGCTTGAGAGTGGCCTTGGTAACGCGGTCGCCGAATATCAGCAGCGGGTAAATGGCGTATGTCCACCAGTAGAGAGGATATGCAGAATATCGGGCTACTGTTTTCGCACGCTCCACCCCCAGGTAGGTCGGAGCCTGTTCACCCCAGATGGTGTGAACGAGATTTATGATAGAGACGGACAGTATGATGGAGATTGTATGTGATGAAACGGGACCGATCGTTATGGCCGGCATCAGCAGCTCAATTAATTCCGTTACCGCAGGCTCGGCAATAACACCCAGCAAAATACTGGTTGTGGTAATCCCGATTTGACAAGAAGTAAGGTATATTTCCAGCGTCCTGGTCATTTCCCAGGCACGCTTCAGGCCGCTGTTGTCACCCAGCTCGCTACGGTCGTATTGCCTCAGACGGGTTAGCGCAAATTCAGCAGCAACATAAAATGCATTTAATAGCAGAAGGATAACACCGCCTGATAACCGCAAAAATAATTCCATACAATATGTTATGTAATTTCCTGATTGCCGTTTGTGGTGTTAACAATTATGGTCAATGGATATTATCGTAACTGGTTTTCGTGGATTAAATAGTTGTCTTGCCATCTTCCATTCCATGAGTGTATTTTGTACCACTGTCATCAAAACTTTTCCCGGGCCGACCAAAAAAGTATTTGGGATGATCACCTGGAGATATTAACAATAGATCTTAAATGATTGTCATTCTTTTTCTTGCCGGTTTGGCTTTCCTAATCATCGGTGCAGAAATGTTAGTGCGCGGGGCCTCCCGAATGGCTGCCGTCGTGGGTATTTCCCCCCTGATAATTGGCTTAACGGTAGTGGCATTCGGTACCAGCTCTCCAGAACTTGCCGTCAGTATAAAATCCGCGCTGTCGGGACAAGGCGACATTGCGCTCGGGAATGTGGTTGGAAGTAATATCTTCAACGTGCTCTTTATCCTGGGCCTTTCGGCAATGATCGTGCCCTTGCGTGTTTCGCAGCAATTGATTCGGCTGGATGTTCCCCTGATGATTGCCCTGTCGGTCGTGATTCTGCTGGCTGCTTTGGATCGAAATATTGGTCAAGTAGACGGCGGACTGCTGCTGGCAGGACTTTGCCTGTACATCGCTTTTTTAATTTACCAGGGCCGAAAAGCCTACAAGACGAATTTAGCTACTGATAAAAGAAGTACTGACGGAGATAATGCCAACGTAAACTGGGTTCGTGATGTGTTCTATGTGGGAGGGGGTCTCATCCTTTTGGTAATCGGCTCGCGCTGGCTTGTCAATGGCGCCATATCGTTTGCCCAGTACTTGGGAGTCAGCGAAGTGGTCATCGGCCTGACCATAGTTGCCGCTGGTACCTCACTGCCCGAAGTGGTAACCTCTTTGATTGCAGCTGTTCGAGGCGAACGAGATATAGCCGTTGGCAATGTTGTGGGAAGCAACATATTCAACATTGTCGGCGTGCTGGGCCTTGCAGGTATATTTGCACCTGCCGGTATCGAAGTGTCCGAAGGGATCTTCCGTTTTGATATCCCGGTCATGATTGCCGTTGCTTTTGCCTGTCTTCCCGTCTTTTTCACAGGTGGAGTAATCAACAGGTGGGAGGGAGCTTTATTAGCAGGGTACTACGTGGCCTATACCTTGTACCTGGTGCTGGCTGCGACCCAACACGAGATCTTGCCGACGTTTAGTACTGCCATGCTCTGTTTTGTAATCCCGATATCTTCGGTCACCCTGCTCGTGATAGCTATACGGGAGGTTAGCGGAAAAGATAACACAGGGTAGTAATGCCGATTATTTTATATATAACCTGGTTCGAGGAGGGTAACAAAAAATCAGTGCTTCTATGAAGAAATCATGAACGCTTGTTCCAGGCAAGGAGTGTTCTTTATTGTATAAACAAAATGAAAAATCACCGGCCGGAAATTGAGAATGAAGAACAAAGAATTATGAATCCCAAGGACGTCGCATAAACCGGTGAAAGCACCAAATCCCAGCAGGAATATTTTCGGGTCTGGCAAGATGCGGGCGACAAAAATGCACCCGCTTCCCGGACTTGAATGGGACAAGGAAGCCAAAACAAGATCCAGTACAGAGGCGACAGGTCGCATCTCAACGGCTCCCGCGCCTGCGGCCGGAGTGGGTCTTTTCTTTTAGGGCTTCTTCACTATCACTATCCTAAGGATTCAGATTGCCAGGAACAGATTATCCGGGCACAGTGACTTCATCTTTCGCGGCCACCTCCTGCTTTTCTTGCCCGATATAAGAAATGGTATTACCTGCTTTCGGGTCGATGACAGTGAGGTATATCCACTCATGCTCTACCAGGTTACCCAGCGAGTTGCGATGCTCACGAAGAATGGATTCTACCCATTCTTTGGGTGCATGGACAAGCACTGTTAGGCGGAGCGGAAAATGTTGCAGCTGGAAGTCATCCACCTGCAACGACTCTTGCGGTAATCCAGGCCTGAGATCTCCGCCATTTCCCTGTACCACGCCATATTTTCCTGTCACATTTTGGGTCACTTTACTGCCACCACCAAAATGGTCATTATCCACCGTGGAAAAATAGTAGTGGTTGTTGATCCACTGGGTCACGACCATGGGGCCTTGTAAAATGCCAGCCAGCTGCTCGCCATCCGTATCCTTTCTCCAGTTATAAGAGTGTAGGAAGCTGCGGGCTTCAAGATTGAGGTTGGAGGTCATCTCGCGTGGACCAATGATAAATGAGGCATTGCCGGCCAGTCCCCATTCCGGCCTGGTTTCCGCCCAGTCTGCCGCTCGGCGACCCGCTTCTCTTTTGACATCCTGGGGATCTGCCGAAATCATATTAAACTGTTCCATATTTGCGTAATCTTGAGCCGTGGACAGGTTTTTTTTCAAATCGGTAATTTGTGCCCGAACATGCTCAGGCACTTGCTGATCAAACAGTTCAATAGCATTCGTTGTGGTGTTGTGTTCTGCCGCCAGGAACCACGTTCCATCGGGTATGTGTATGCCATGCTCTTCTGCCAGTAGTTTGCGTACGCCGGGGTCATTGCAGATTTGGGCCATCACACGTGCATTGTGGCGCCCCTTGTTGCCGGCACAAGCCCCGCAGTCCAGGCTGGAGCCAAATGGGTTGTTTGCAGTATCGCTGCCGTGGCCTGCCCAGACTACCAGCGGAGCAAATTCTTGCCACCCCATGGCACTAAATGCAGACTGGGCAATTTCCGCCTTTTCTGCGGTTGAAAGGTTCGGCTCGGCAACGGAGTTCTCCGGTGATTTGTACGACAAGGAGACATCGCTGAACCATTCCGGGTGACCGGTATGCGCCGAAATGCGTTCAAAAAATCGATGTACCAGGTCCGGTGCAAGTGTCTTAAACAGCAGGGCCGTGCCGTAGAACAATCCTGCAGATTCGACATATCCAAATGAGGCCGGTACATTATTTTTAAGGGTAAATCGAAATCTTTGTAGTGTCTTTTTGAGATTATTATAAAAGTTGAATCTTTCAAGTTTCTCTTTTGACTCCGTGGTCGTCGTTTCAGTAGCCACAAATGCCGATTCCAAAATCGGCGGACAAGATTTATTCGTGATATTTTTTTCGGGGTGTTTGTAATCCATCGGGATCCCAAAAAAGCCGGCATACCCGAAGGTTTGGTAAGGCCCCGCCTGTTCCACCGCACGTCGGATGCGTTCGGAGCGGGTATCGATGCAAAATACAAGCTGGGCATCAGGCGATTGGTTGTGCTGGGACTGCCCATTGAGATGCTGTGAGCTGACCTTTTCAAACAGCTGCTCCTGGTAGGTGTGTTCCATCGCTTTGAGCCAGGCCGCCTTGAGGTTATCCTCTTCTTTTAGCAGTTGGTCATCGCGTACTTCATCATCCGGCATCATATCCTTCTGAAACAGAAAGCAAATGGACAGGCGAACGGCAAGGTAGTCGATCAGGGAAACCGGGCTCACATTCTGCCAGTCATTTTCGTTGCCGGAACGGTACGCTATATAACCGGTCCACCCCGGTAACGCCAGCAGGTGATGTTTGAATATGCACTTCCAGGCATCGGTATTGTATTCTTTGAGAAGGTGCTGGAGTGTTGCCACAGGGGTTTCAGGCAGCATGCTGATCTGTCCCCTGTTTGGCAGAGAAACGTCGAGATATGCGATATTACGCCACGCCCTGTAAAATCCCTGTTGACGATCGGGCATACTCCATTCCGTTGACCCTTGATCCATAAACACCGCAAGCCATTTTATCAAGTGACGGTCTATCTCATCGAGTATCCGCTCGTTTGAATGTTGGGCTTCAAGCACCTTCATTCTTTCCAGCGATTCTCCCGCGGTAAGGGTGATGTCCTTTTGCAGAAGATGTTCTTCAATTAATTCGGGCTTAATCTGATTTCGTTTCCAGGCCTGCTTAAAAACCGAAGCGGAGGGATATCCATTAATCGAAATATGGTCCCGAATATTGGATATCGCTTCCTCAAAATGCAGGTCTTCAAGGCCGCTTAAGGGATTAGAGGTCACAAAGGAATACAGGGGCCAGTTTTGCACAAGTTGCTCCGAGAGTTCCTGTATGAGGGATGTAATGGATTGTTCGTTCATCTACTGAAGTATGGTGTTGGATTTGGGTTGGGAGATATTTAGCAGGTGCACGTACAGTCGTCTGGATTTTCTGTACAACTTTAATTCGATGGTGATAAATGTAGCGAGGTAAAGGATTCCAATGATTACCTGATCCGAGGCGATGGGCAGCGGGATTTCCGCCATCGGCATTCCGCTCAACAAGCTTGAAATACCATTAAAGATTAAGGCGTATCCCAAAAGAGCTGGTACTATGACAATGGGGAGCATCAAGAGTTTGGCACCTGCAGACAGGCCGGTTTGCTTCAGCAGGTCCTGCGTACCGTGGATCACCGTGAGTACGATGACGAGCGTCAGAAATAAGCCGCTGTTCAGCTGTAATCCCTTACCTGTTGTATAGGCAAATAGCACGCCGCCTGCGAGCCCGCTCACAATGGTTACCGGGAGCTGCCAGCCACTCCAATGCTGTTCTTCTGTGGCATAGGGTGTTTCCTGGCTTACGCTGCTCCCCGACGAGAGAAAAAGGTATGCTTTGTAAAATCCGTGCAAAATGAGATGGGTAATGGCCGCCGAAAAAAAACCGAGACCACACTGCAGCAACATGAATCCCATCTGTGCAGTGGTGGAACAGGCCAGTTTCTGCTTGATATTGGCCTGTACAAACTTGCTGAATTTACCCACCAAAGCACCGATACCCCCGGCCAGTACCAGCACCCAGAGCAGATCTGTGATGAACAGCAGGGGAGCGGTACGCGTAAGCAAAATGGCCCCGGCGTTTACAAACCCGGCGTGCATAAGGGCCGAAGCCGGGGTGGGCGCCGTCATCGACGACATTAACCATCGCTGAAAGGGGAACAAGGCCGACTGTATAAACGCTGCCACAATTAACAGCAGTACAGCGATATATACCGTCAAATGACTGGTCGATTCGTCTCCGATTGCATTGATTATGGCAGATATACTCCACGTGTTAGCCTGTACTGCAAGCAAACCGAATCCCCCGGCCAGCAGGGATGTACTCAGTAAAAAGTACTTGCGGGCGTTTTTACGGGAAGCTGCTCCTTCCAGAACATGAGTGTATCCGCCAATTAGTTCGGCCATGCACAACCCCATGCCCAGCCAACCTGCCGTAAACAGCAGAATATGATCCGCAGTCACCATAAGGAAACCGGCCATCGTAAACAGCACGCAGTTTATGAAGAACCGGGAAAGCTTGGCGTGGCCCGCAAGATAGCGGCTCGAATAGCTTAGTACGATACCGCAAAACAGGGTCAAAACCGTGCTCATAAGCAGGCTTAGCTGATCAAAAACAATGATGCCCTCAATACGCCACTCAACAGGGCGAAACAGTGTAATAGCGGTAATAACCAGGAAGACCAGGAACAGGGTCCATATTACTTTAATAAAGGCGTCGGAAAAAGATCTATTTTTTTCTGTTAAGCTTTCGGGTGCGGTGGATTTCATATGAGATTGATGATTAATAAAAAGTAAGTGCCTTTGAATTTTTCCACCGCAGAAGCTATTAAAGACTTATGATTAAGCATAATTAATATATTATATGGTTTATATAAATATTTATTTATGTACTCTTTGCTTTCTGTCTTTCGAACATCCGCGGTACGGGAAAACAGGATCCTGCCACATTTTTCCTGCTAATATCCAGGTCAATGACAAGCTCTGAATGCAAAAAATTTTCCGTTTAAATACCGGATCTGGAAGAATGAAACTTCATTTACTCACCGGTTCCCGGAACTTGAGTTGTACATTTGCCTGCAGCTCTGCCATCAATCCCTCTTCGTTTGCTTTTTCAAGCTCGGCCAGTATCTGTTTGCGAAGCTGCTGCAGCTCGTTAATGCGTTCTTCTGATTTGGGATCTTCCACGCCGGACCTCTCGTATGAATGCAGGTTTTTTTTGCTGTGAAATCTGAGTTTGCTGCTGATTAAACTCATCAATACCTCTCGGGCTTCCTCGGCAGTGAACATTCCGTTTACAAGTTCATAGCCTGTCAGGTTATTAACTTCCGTTTTCATGTCTGATATGTTTGGGTGATTTTTTGGGATTACTATTTTGCTTTCTTCCCTTTATCCGGCAACTACATTCCGAATCTCTTCACTAAAAGGGAATGATGCTTTTCAAACCACCCAACAATAAATTCTTTTTTATATTAATTAAAATTAATAATATTGATAATTAGCATTAACTATAATTTATGCAATGAATTTCACTCTGCATCAGCTGCAAATATTTGGGATGGTTGCTCGTCATAAAAGTATGACGGAAGCAGCCCGGCAGTTACACATGTCGCAACCAGCCGTATCTATACAGATTAAACAACTGCAGGAATCTGTGGGCATACCGCTTATTGAAATAGTGGGACGCAGGCTTTATCTGACCAATGCGGGAGAACGGCTTTACGAAGTTTACAAGAGTATTACCCAGGAACTGGAATCATTTGATTCGGCTGTATCGCAGTTTCAGGGTGGGCTGAAGGGCACACTTTCCATATCCGCAGCTTCCACAGCCAAGTATTTTGTTCCCTATTTACTGGGGGAATTTCAACGCCGTTATCCGCTGGTGGAGATCAAGCTGAAGGTGACCAACCGTAATGAGGTACTTCATCACCTTTCTCAAAATGAGTTTGATCTGGCTGTCCTCACCCAGCTTCCTGAAGATGAATCTATTGAGGCGAAACCCTTCTTTGACAATCCACTCGTGATGGCCGCTCCCCCCGATCATCCTCTTGCCTATCGGGAACACATCGCCCTCGAGGAGCTGGCCAAGCAGACATTCATCTACCGGGAACTCGGTTCGGGTACACGCATGGTAATGGAACAGTATCTTAGAGACAAAGGCATCAATGTGAAGCCCGCGATGGAGCTGGGTACCAACGAGGCGGTGAAGCAAGCGATAATGGCAGGGATAGGAATCTCCGTGATATCCAGGCTCAGTATGGGGAATGAACTCTCCCTGAACCAGATTAGCATATTAAGTATCGACGATTTCCCAATTTTGACACGGTGGCATGTGTTATACAACAAGAAGAAAAAGCTGACCCCTGTAACCCAAAACTTTCTCTCTTTCCTGCAGGAAAAGGACATTCAGCAATATACTCCATGAATCGATACAACTGAATAACTTCTGCAAGGGAATTCAGGTAAACTCTCTTTTCCCGTTTAGGCTGACCTGGCAGGTTCCCAAAACGTGACAGGTCTTGCGCAGCTACTCCCTTTTCTTTTTATCCCCAGGCGTCTTCAACATGCCTCCCACGGTCTGGTCCTCCTCCCGGTCAAACTCATCCAGCCCTAGTCGAATGTTTTTTGGATTGGGATTCAGCCGGAAGGTGCGGGCCAGCCGGTCCCAGAACGAAAACAGGGAGCTGTAGTTGGAATCGGTCTCCGGCTGCCAGCGGGAGTGGTGTACGCGGTGCATGTTGGGAGAAACGATGACGGCCCGCAGGGCGCGATCCACCTTCGCCGGAATATTAATATTGGAGTGGTGGAACTGCACCACGGCAAACATCAGCGTCTCGTACAGTACCAGCTCCCACAGGTAGATGCCGAACAGGGCGATCAGGGGAATGCGAAACAGCGAGGAGAAGAAGATCTCCCCGATGTGAAAGCGGTTGGCGGTGGTCACGTCCATGTTGGGATCGGAGTGGTGGACCCGGTGGAAGCGCCAGAAGAACGGTATCTCGTGGTTCATGCGGTGCCAGGCGTAACTCCATGCGTCAAAGAGGAGCACCGCACCCGCGGCATGAACCCATCCCGGCAGGCCGAGCCCATCCTGCAGCCAGTGCATCATCCCGAACCGGTAGTCGTCGGCCCAGACCGAGGCGGCAAACCAGAGTCCCACAAAAACGACGGCTATCAGAGCCGAATTGAGTGCCCCCATAACCAGGTTGCGCACCGCGTGTTTGCCCCGGTCTTTAAAAGATCCACGAAAATGCTCGTAAAACGGGTGCAGGCTCTCCCACAAAAACAGCAGGAGCAGTCCTGCCAGCATGGCGATCACTTGTGATTGTTGCAGCGCTGCGAGTAATGATTGCATAGCGTTGGTTGGTTATTGGTTACCAGTAATTCGTTATTCGTTATCAGTTGTTAGGAATTAGTTATTGGTTTAACCAAATAACCAATAACTAACCCGCGCCTTCGCTGCGTTTGCCCGGGCGGCTCATAAATCCATAGGCCGGAGGGATAAAACCCAGTCTCACCGGCAGCCCCAAGTCCAGAAAATCCCTGCTACTGGTGCCAGCAACGTCTGCCAACGTTGATAAGCAGAAGCCTGAATGAAGCTCCCTCAAGAACAACATCTGGGATTTTATGGTGAGTGTTGCCGGTTCATTTTTTGCTCATTCAAAAAATGAACACCAGATGCAAGGATTACCGGTTGTTACCGTCTTTCAGGGTAGCGATGGTTCCTGCCCGCCGCACCATATGCACATAATTGGCAAAAACCCATAAAACCTTGTATTTCGTTCACCCAATTTATCCGCTAAAGCATTGTCAAGCATAGAATTATCTTGTTAAAAGAAGCCCTGTTCAGATTAACCTGCAACTGAGGCATCCAGCTTGGGCAGTAGCGTTTCCTTTATATAGGGCTTCACGCCCTGCCGTCCGGTGAGTTTCAGCCACACCGGATTATGATCCGGTGGAATTGTTAACGTAAATTCGAAGAACGGGCAGCACAGTCGTTCCCGGGCTATGAAAGCACCAGCCCGTGAAATAATATCGGTATCGGCTGGAAGCTTAAACGAATATCCGTTCGGGGTCTCCCGAATCTCGCTGATCGCCTCGAAGACCGCCCGGCCGTTCTCGCGGTGTTCTTCAATCTCATTATCATCAATTGCTGAAAAGTCACAAGCGATAGGTGGCCGGCTGCTCATATCGATAGCGTGTTAGTGATCAAAATTTCAACTCATTTGCATGATAACATATTTTAAACAACTAATCAATTGATTTATTGAATAGTTGTTTATTGCTTACTATATTGACGATGCATCATTCAGGAAAACCAACAGAGCGACATGGAAAAACGGATCTTCAAAAACAAAGTCTATCAGCAACTGGCCAACATTGTAAAGGCGATGTCGAACTCCCACCGGCTGGAAATCCTGGAACTGCTGGCCCAGGGGCGGTTTTCGGTAGCAGAGATTGCCGAAGAAACCGCCATCTCCGGGGCGAATGCCTCCCAGCACCTGCAGGTGCTCAAACAGGCGCAGCTGGTCAGCACACAGCGCGAGGGCAATCACGTGTACTACGGGCTGGCCGGGGAAAGCGTATATAAGGCGTGGAAGGCGCTCCGGGACCTGGGCATCGAACGGGTAGCCGAAGTTGAGCGGGTGCTGCGCCAGTTCCGGGAGTCACGCCAATCCCTGGAAACGCTGTCGAGCGAGGAGTTGGCCGAAAAGATGAGGGGCGGGGACATTACGGTTATCGACGTGCGCCCGAAGCATGAATTTGAGGAGGGACACATTGCCGGGGCGGTGAATATCCCGGTTGAGGAGCTCTCGGAAAAGTTGGATGAGCTGCCGGATGACCAGGAAATCGTGGCCTATTGCCGGGGACCGTTCTGCGTGTTTGCCGACGATGCGGTCGAGCTGCTCCGGGAGAAGGGATTTCAGGCCAAACGACTCGATGAAGGATATCCCGAATGGATGCTTGAAGAGCTTCCGATTGAATATTCGAACCATGAGTAGAAAGGTGAATTACAACTCTTTACGATTATGAGATCACTAACCATAGCGCTCGTTTTCGCATTGATTGCATTATCAGCACAACCCATTAGCGCCCAGGACAAGATGAAACGCTAAATAATAGGAACATGACTAAGAATCCCTTTAACGACATTGCTGAAGAATATGACGCCTGGTTTGAGGAGCACTCCGTGCTCTACCGGTCGGAGCTGGAAGCCCTGAAAACCTTCATCCCCCGGGAGGGCAAGGGGCTGGATATCGGCACCGGCACCGGGCGGTTTGCCGACGAGCTGGGGATCACTACTGGAATCGAGCCGGCTCCCAACATGGCGGATCTGGCCCGAAAGAAAGGCATCCAGGTGCAGATAGCCCGAGCCGAGGAGCTCCCCTTTGCCGATGAGTCGTTCGACTTTGCCACGATGGTCACCATCGATTGTTTCCTGGATAATCTGGAGGCCGCCTGCCGGGAGGCCCATCGCGTCCTGAAGCCCGGCGGGCGTCTGGTGATCGGCATGCTGGACAAAAACGGGGCCATTGCCCGGCATTATCGAAATACAAAGGAATCCGGGATTATCTACAGCCGGGCCACCTTTCACACCCCCGACCAGACAGCAGCCCACCTCAGGAAGGCGGGCTTTTCCGACATCGAGTTCCGGCAGACGCTTTTTAGCCCGGAACCCGAACAGGTGGAGCAACCCAAACCGGGATATGGAGAAGGAAGTTTTGTCGTAATCAAAGCAAGCAAACACAATGAGTAAGAACCTACTTTTCGACAAACAGGATTACGAGGAAGAATCGGTCTTCAAACCGGAAAACCTGTTGCGGGAGGCCCGGCGACAGAAATCGTTGCCGGAATGCGAGATCCCGGATATCTGCCTGCTGGACCCCGACGGGGATATCGTAACGTATCTTAACAGAAGCGGCAGAGCTTCGGTCAACCGCTGCTGGGCGGGGTATCACACGACGATGCATGAATTCGAGCTGGGTGGCCGGACGGTTGGCATTATCGGGCAGGCGGTCGGTGCTTCGTTTGCAGTGCTGGTGGCCGAGCAGATGTTCGCCAGCGGGTGCGAGCTACTGGTTAGCATCACCTCGGCCGGGACGATCACACCGCCACCGGACGGCAAGCAGTTTATCCTGATTGAGGAGGCCCTGCGGGATGAGGGCACAAGCTGCCATTACCTGCCGCCTGGGAAACCGGCGCTGCTAAACCGTGAGTTGCTGGAAAATATGAAGCCGCTCCGGTCCCACCCTGAATTGTCGGTGGGGATTGGGAAAAGCTGGACAACGGATGCGCCCTACCGGGAAACCGCATCTGCCATTGAATACGCTGAGCGACAACAGGTAAACGCCGTAGAAATGGAGGCGGCTGCGCTTTATGCCTTTGCTGAATATCGGCAGCAACAGGTAGTTTGCTTTGCCCATCTGACCAACACTATGGCCCGGGAGACCGGAGACTTTGAAAAGGGTCTCGAAAACGGGAGTATCGCCTCATTAAACCTGGTAGAAAAAGTCATCGAGAATATTAACAGGTAATACGTTTCCCAAAGCAAACGACACATATGAAGACAGGCAGTAAACATAGCAGCAAGGTGAGCCTCGGCCTGAAAGAAAACTGGAAACAGTTCACGCTGCTCGTCATCATCAACGGGTTTGTTGGCGGCATGGTCGGCCTGGAGCGGACCATCCTGCCCGAAATTGCCGAAGTGGATTTTGGTATGGCGGCCAAGACAGCCATACTCTCTTTTATTGTTGTTTTCGGTGTGGTCAAAGCCCTTTCCAACTTTTATGCCGGTGCACTAGCCGACCGTATCGGCCGCCGAAAGCTGCTGATTACCGGCTGGCTGTTTGCCCTGCCGGTCCCCTTTATGCTGATGTATGCGGGGAGCTGGAGCTGGATTATTGCCGCCAACGTCCTGCTGGGCATTAACCAGGGGCTGGCCTGGTCGAGTACCGTGGTCATGAAAATCGACCTGGTAGGCGAGCGTAATCGCGGCCTGGCAATGGGTTTGAACGAGTCGGCCGGTTACGCCTCGGTAGCCCTCGTAGCCTTCGCCACTGGCTGGGTTGCCTCCGAATACGGCCTGCGTCCCTACCCGTTTTATATCGGTATCGGTCTGGCCGGGCTGGGACTGCTGGGGAGCTGGCTGCTGATCAAAGACACCATCCACCACGTCCGGGCCGAATCCGAAACCTCGACTGTTCCCAGGCTCAAACGCCTGTTTGCCGAAACCTCGTGGAAGCACCCCAACCTGGGGTCGGTCACCCAGGCCGGGCTTGTCAACAACTTGAATGACGGGCTGGTATGGGGCCTGCTGCCGATTCTACTGGCTGATCTGGATTTTTCGCTGGGGCTTATTGGCGTGATTACCGGCATTTACCCGGCCGTATGGGGTGTCGGACAACTTGCTACGGGTAAAATGGCCGATCACCTGTCAAAAAAGAAGATGCTGTTCTGGGGTATGCTGCTGCAAGGGGTGACCCTCGTGCTGATGGGGTGGGCCGTCAGCTACCTTCAGTTTATCCTGCTCTCCTTTACGCTTGGGCTCGGTACCGCCATCGTGTATCCGACCTTCCTGGCCGCCGTGGCCGATAACACCCACCCGGGGCAGCGGGCGCAAAGCATTGGCATATTTCGGCTGTGGCGGGATTTGGGTTATGCCATCGGTGCCCTGCTTACAGGTGTTCTTGCCGACTGGTTCGGGATTTATACGGCGGTGTTTGCTATCGGAGCGCTCACATTTGCCTCGGCCTGGGTCATCCAGTTGCGAATGAGAGAGAAACGTTACACACAAGAATCGAAATTGTAGTTTTGAACAAAGTTAGGTCTTAATATTTGACCAACGCTATGGTCAATATTTTTAATGGGGGATTAACTTCCGTAAATCTTAAAAGACGTCAAACGCCCTAATGCATTTTTTACTCTTAAAAGTAAACCGATTTTGTACCTACTTGATTTTAAGTCAGTATGTTATTTATCATAACGCGTTTAGGGGTTAGGATTTTAACAATTTTAAACTAAGAAAGGCCATGCAAACGCTTGATATTCAATATCTTAGGGATGTTAATTCTCA
>NZ_JBINJF010000025.1:0-64256 GCF_043951865.1 Halalkalibaculum sp. DA3122 | reverse complement strand
CCTTAAAGAGCTATTTTCTGACCAAACACTCAGCGATATTGAGGCCCAATCCCGTAACCAATTGGGACTCTTCGACTTTTAACGGGACACTAATGTCCTACGATAACTAATGTTATTTTTACCAATAATAGTGCTGATTATAATGCTGGAGCTTTATACAGTGACGGCTCCAATGGTACATCCACTCCAACGATTACTAACACTATATTTTACGGTAATAATGCTTCCGATAAAGGAAATCATATTGAAAACTTTAATGCAACCCCTACCATCAGTTATTCACTTGTTGAAAATGGGGTAAACGGATCAGGAGTGCATGGAGATCCCAATGATGACGGCGGAAATAACATCGATGCCAATCCCAAATTCGTAGACGCTGCTAATCCCGCCGGGCCAGACGGTGAGTGGTTCACCGACGACGATGGCTTGGTCTTGCAGCCCAGTTCACCCGCTGTGGATGCCGGCGATAACGATGCTATTCCATCAGGTGTTACGACCGATATTGCCGGCAACCAGCGCACCCGGGGCGGCACCGTAGATATAGGGGCGTATGAGTCGGAGCCCAACGAGCCGCCATCCTTTGTATCGACTCCTATTTCAGCAAGTGTTGATGAGCATGCTTCACCCGGAACACCTGTTGTAAATATTGATGCGACCGATGGGGATGGTGGTTCGGCCGATGATAACGTTTCTTACAGTATTTCAAATGGAAACCAGGATTACAACTCCGATGGCACCTCGGCTTTTGCTATCGATCCCCAAACAGGCGAAATTACGGTGGATGATGCGGCTGACCTGGATTATGAGGGGAGCACTTCAGTAACGCTGACGATCGAAGCCACCGATGACGGCGGACTGTCGGCCAGTGAAGCAGTTGATATTACACTCCATGATGTGGCAGAAACGTTTGTAGTGGACGGGGATTCCCAGGATTCCTTTGACGGCAAGTCGGAAGCCGGGGAACGTACCGACGGGGGGCGGGCTCGATGTCTACGAGGCGATCGGGCTGGCCCAGGTGGAATCCAGCAGCCTCGATACCATCCGCATCGAGGAGCCGGAGACATCCTCGGAACAGATTTTTGTCTCCGGCAAGCAGCGGCAAGTCAATGCCGTACTGGAAATCGCCCCCGGTGTAACGCGTACGGGCACCAACGGGGCCTATATCTTTAGTTCAGATGACAGTTCATTTGAAAAGATCATAAACAACGGCGACCTGAAACAAGGCCAAAATAGTTCCACTGACCCGACCCTCGCTTTCTACATCCAAAACACCACGCTTGCCAGCGGATTTGAAAACAACGGCCTTGTCAAGAACGATTATGGTGCGCCAACGAGGCAACTCATTTTTATCGACAACGGCTCCACCTTTGGCGGGAATTTCACCAATACGGGAACCCTTGCCGGCGCCGCTACAGCCATTGATCTCCGTACTTCTGTCAAGGGTGATTTATTTAACAGCGGTACTATTACCGGCGACAGCTACGGGGGCTATCTGGCACAAGATGTGGACGGCAGTGTCATCAACTCCGGCACGATATCTTCTGCAGGCAACGCTTTGCGAATCGACGGGGCCATCGGCGGTACACTGGTCAATGAGTCGGGTGGAACGCTTGAAAGTACGGGCAGCGTGGCCCTGCAGCTTGGCAGCGCGGATCACACTGTTATTAACCGCGGAGATATAGCCGGGGGCGATGGTACGGCGGTAAACCTGGGCGACGGTGACGACACGTTTACTGCTGAATCGGGTACAATTACGGGCTCCATTGAAGGTGGAGCGGGTAACGACATCCTTATTGGAAGTGACGCCGGAGAACATTTTGCGGGAGACGACGGGGACGACCTGGTACGCCCCGGGAAGGGAGCCGATACGATCACGCTCGGAAATGGCGCAGACCAAATTCAAGGGACGCCGGAAGAACTGAACGGAGATACGGTTACTGATGCCACAACGGGCAACTCCCTGCTGGTCACCAGCACCACGGGACTCTCCTACCCCGCCACGGTGCGTACCCTGAGCGGTAAAATTGAGATCGACGTCGACGGCGACGGTTTTGGCAGTGCCGATGACATCATCGTCCACGCACCCGGTATCGATACCCTCTCCCTGGATATTACGGAAAAGGCGGGCAATACCCGGATTTCCATTATCGAGAACCGGCCTCCGGTCATCACCTCCAGTCCGGCAGCCACTGTGGATGAAAACAGCACCGGAACTGTTTTCGATGTCGAGGCACACGACGGCGACGGGGGGAGTTCCGACCAGAATATCACCTATGCGCTGGGCGGGACCGACAGCGGACGTTTTTCACTGGATCCCCAAACGGGGAAGCTGGAATTCAATAACAGCCCGGATTACGAGTCTCCCGCCGATGAAGACCAGGACAACGTATACGAGCTGCTTATTGAGGCCGATGACGGTCTTCATTCCGTCAGCCAAAACCTAACTGTCACGGTTGCCGATACACGGCCCGTGCTTTCCGATCAACAGATCGGCGCCATTAATGAGACAGCATCAAACAGCGCGGTAGTGGGTTATATCTCAACCGAAGGGGATCCCCCCGCCACGTTCAAAATCACCGGTGGCGACCCGGATGGCATCTTCGCTGTTGACAACTCGGGCAAGGTCACCGTTGCCGATGACACAGGTCTAGACTACGAAACCACCTCCAGCTACGGTCTCACGGTCGAGGTCAACGACAAGCCTGGAAGCCCTCCTGTTGCCGCAGTGATGACCGTTAATATCAACGATGTGGATGAGGCTCCGGTCTTCATTACCAGGGAGAGTGGCAGTATCGCTTTTTCCGAGCAGGACACGAACCCTGTCATCGATATTGACGCCAACGACGGCGACGGCGGCCGGGCCGACGAAAATGTCTCATACAGGATCGCAAACTCCGGGGACGGTCCTCAATTCACAATTGATCCGTCCACCGGCCTCTTGACGTTTGCCAGTGCCCCGGATTATGAAGCACCCGCTGACAACGACGGGGATAATGAATACACCGTGACGGTAGAAACGGACGACGGGGAAAACAGCACCAGCCAGACCTTTACGATCAACGTAACCGATGTCAATGATCCGCCCGTCATTTCCGGGGATCCGCCGACCTCCATAAACCAGGGCGCCGCCTACAGCTTCACCCCGTCCGCCTCCGATCCCGACGGCGACGAGGTGACCTTCTCCATTCAGAATAAGCCGGACTGGCTCAGCTTCGATCCCGCCACCGGTCAGCTTTCCGGTACCCCTGGCAATGATGATGTGGGCACATTTGAAAATATCACCATCTCTGTCAGTGATCCCGATGATGCCTCCGCTTCCCTGCCCGCGTTTGACCTGACGGTTGACAACAGGAATGACGCTCCCGTGGTAGACGCCGGAATTGAGGATCAAGAAGCCACACAAAATAATGAGTTCAGGTTCACCGTTCCCGATGACGCATTTGCCGACCCGGATGCCGGAGATACCATCACGCTCTCCGTTTCCGGACTGCCGGAGGGCTTACAGTTTAATTCCTCAGACAACAGTATAACGGGAGTTCCCACGGACACCGACCTCGGGGAGAACACCGTGCAGGTAACCGCTACCGACCAGGCCGGGACTGATATCACCACCACGTTTACCCTCACGGTACGTGCCGAGGTACCAAGCCGCGTTGCCCTGGCTGCTCCCATTGATTCTGATAGCGATATCGACCTCTCTCCCACTTTCCTGTGGAAAAAAATCTCCCCGGCCACGCATTATGAGTTACAAATAGCGACCGCCGCCTCGTTTGAACAGGAGTCCCTGGTTCTGCAGGAAACCGATATCGAAACCAACCAGCATATCCTGCAACATCCGCTAAGTCGCAACGCCACCTACTACTGGAGAGTCCGGGGCATCAATCACGGGACTGCCGGAAGTTGGTCAGAGGCGTTTTCCTTTACCACTGTTCCGAACCCGCCTGACCAGATAACACTTGTGAAACCATCGGACGGGGACTTAAACATGCCGCTGCTTCCCTCCCTGTCCTGGGAGCCGACAACGGGAGCTGAAACCTATGAGCTTCGGCTGTCGACCGACAGGAGTTTCTCTTCTCCTGTTGTTGAAGTCTCCTCAATCAACGGCACCTCTTTTGAGATCTCCCCGGAGCTGGATACCGAAACCCGGTACTACTGGCAGGTGCGGGGTGTGAACGCCGGGGGAGACGGGGCCTGGTCAAAAGTATACCAGTTCAAAACGGTGCCAGCCGCACCGAAGCCGGTTACTCTCTCCACGCCGTTAAATGAAACCGGGTCGGTCTCAATGACGCCTGAACTGACCTGGAAGCCCGTTGACGGGGCAGAAACCTACCAACTGCAACTGGCTGCTGATGAGAACTTCCGGAATGTCATATTCAGCCAATCGGATCTGGCAGCTACCTCATTCAGGCTTTCCGATCCGCTGGAGGACAACCAGCGCTATTTCTGGCGGGTGAGGGCGCAGAATAGCGGCGGGTCCGGCAACTGGTCGCCCTACCGGCAGTTTTATACCAGGGCGCACGCCCCTGTGCTCCGGTTCCCCGCTCCCCGGGAAGAGGGCATCAGCATTGCGCCACAGCTGACTTGGACCTCGGAATATGAAGAGGTCCGATTCCGGGTCCGACTTGCAGGGGATATCGAACTGCAGAACCTTGTCGCCGATACGCTGGCAGATGCCCGTGAAGTAGCTTTCAGTGGACTGGAAACCGATACGGATTATTACTGGACCGTGCGGGTAGAGACTCCACAGACCCGGAGCGACTGGTCACCAACCCGTCGTTTTACGACACGCGCGCCCTCTGAACGCACGCCTGCGGACGTAGAGATCGTTTTTGGTGACGATACGGGAGGAGGAGAGCCTGACGCCGGAGCCAGTGACGATCTGCAGTCGTTTGACTACCGGCTGGTCGGCTTGCCGGGCAGCGAAGAAACCCCTGTTCGGGAGCTCTTTGAAGGAGACTACGGGACAGACTGGAAAGTATTTGCTGACAACGGCGAACCCGAGGACTACCTGGTAGAGTTTTCAGGTACCCAGGCATTCAACTTCCGGGCTGGTGTGGGATACTGGATCCTGAGTCGGAACCCCGTTAATATCGACGACGAAATTCCTCCGGTCACAATATCGGATAACGATACCTACAGCATCACGCTTCGACCCGGCTGGAATATTATCAGCAACCCCTTTACACGGACCGCCGACTGGGAACAAATTGAGGTGTTCAACAACTTCTCGGCTCCGCTCTTTGGATATGAAGGCAGCTTTTCGGAAAGTGAACAGATGCAGCCGTACCGGGGATACTACCTGTACAACGACACCGGTTCAGAATATGAACTGGAGATCCCCTACACCAGCCTGGCCAAACGGGGCAATCCGGAAAACAGCCGGGCGAAAAAGAAAACCGATCCCCAACGGGTTGAGCTGGATATCGCCGCAACAGATTACGACCTGCAGAGCACTATTGCTATTGCTTATGCCAGCGACCCCGAGGTGAGAAAAGAACTAAATCAATACCACCCGCCGCTGAATCTAAGTCGGTTCGGTGCAGCCATTGAACAGAAGCAGCTTGGAAAACGCAAGCAGCTGCTTTATTCCCTGGGAGACAGCCATGACAGCCGAAACAACCATTATATCATTCGGGTGAAGTCCGAAACAGCCACCACGACCGAGTGGACCGTTCGCATGGAGGGGATGGATTCCCAGTCTGGCGTACTGGTTACCAACCCACAAAGCGGGCGCTCTGAAATCCTCAACAATGGTGACCGATACCGCCTGGCGGTCGAAAAGGGAATCACGAAGTTTGAAGTTTATACCGGCTCCCGCTCTGAACTTGATGCCGTCCGGGAGGGATTGTTGCCCCAGCAAATTTCGCTCAAGCAGAACTACCCCAATCCATTCAACCCGACGACGACTATACGGTATGGTCTAAACAGCAAAAACAACGTATTGCTGGAGGTATACAATATTCTGGGACGAAAAGTAGGTACGCTGGTAGACCAGGCACAATCGGCAGGTTGGCATGAAGTCTCTTTTGACGCAAGTCGGCTGGCCAGCGGAACCTACTTTTACCGCATAAAAATCGGTCAGCAGATCAAAACCCGGAAGATGATCCTCATCAAATAACCACTCTCCCAAATCTCCTATCCAACGCTATGAACATCTTAAAAGAAAACGCCATGAAGTAGCTATTCTCGTTAATTGCAATACTTTGGCTGCTCTCTTTTCAACAAGTGACCGCTCAACAGGAACGACCCGGCCCGGTACTCGGAACGAGCGCAACCGGCTTTAAAGAACATATCGCCCACCATATAGCGGAAATAAAGCGCGGGATTCACGATTCCCGGGGATGGAAAGACTTTACGATGACAGGTCAGCACCCCGCAATCGGTCGATTGAACCAACTGGTGGACAGTCACAACATATCAACGATCCGGCAGCCCGGCCCCATTTACCTGCTCCGCCAGGCAGATGAAACGTATCGCGTGCAGGATCTCTAAGTCAGTACCAGCCAGACCGACACGCTGGAACACCGGCAACTGATCCTGGAGTTTAACCGTCGCGCACAACTCATCGACGCGCGGCTGGGCCCTGACATCCATAACTTTCAGCTGATACTGGACTACAAAATACCGGCGACTCCCGAAAAACAGCTGTACGTTCAGTCATTTCTTAATACGTTCCGTACCACCCTGGCACGACAAGATACTGCGGCCATACCCACCTTTTTTACTGACAATGCCCAGATCGTTACCGGCTCGATAAACGCATATCCCCGGGAGGACGGCAATCCCGGATTCTGGTACCTAAGCATGTCACCTTCGCAATATATTCAACGCCTGAAGCGCAAAGTATACGATTCCGGTCATCATATAGAGATCGATTTCCGCCGGGCTACAGTCTATGAGCATCCCACGCGACCCGGTATTGTTGCAGTAACACTTCAGCAGCGGTGGAACAGCCCCGCCTATGCCGACAACGGCTACCTGGTCTTGATAATCGAAATCAATGATGAGCCGGTAATTCATCTTCGCAACTGGTATGAATCCGCTCCGCCAACCGGCCAACTGGCAACAGATATTCCGCTGGTTACCAAACTCCGCCCGCCGGCGCTGTCCTCGAGCAGCAGGGCAAGCACACTCACAAAAACGGCTTTTGCCTCATCGCCCGGATCTCCACCTGCAACCTTTTGGGAACGGCATCCGCGTTGGTGGATTCTCCCTGCCGCGGCTACCACCGCCGTTACCCTCGGTGTTACCCTGCTTACGGGAGAGGGGGGCAACCGAGCTACCTGATCCACCGGGTCGTCCGTCCCTGAATTAGCCCTGGTTGCTCGTGTTCCTTCACTCATCTTCGTCTTTAACCCGGAATGGGGATGCGTGGATGCACAAGCCCTCAACCATAGACGGGGCTTCTCGTCGGATGTGTGATAAAACCAAATCGCGGAGACGATACTACAGCGTGATGTAGTCGAATGATGGATTGAAAGCAGGCTTTCATGCAAGAGGCTACACAAACAATAGGAGGGGAAGTAATGAAATTGCAATTTTGGTGATATCATCTCCCATAATCTCACGGAGATTGGATATCGCCCGGTAGATGTGGTTTTTGATCGACTGGTACTTGATTGACAGGATATCTTCTATCTCATCGTAGCTCATCCCGTTGAAATATTTCAGGTAGAGCACCTCTTTTTGGCGGCTGGGCAAATCATCCAGCGCTTTATACAGCGCTTTCAATTTTTCCGCCTTCACTTCATCCTTGATCAAGATGACTTCTGGTGAGAACTGAATCTTTGGTATACTCTCCAACGGTTCTTCCTGCTCCTCAAAATATTTGCGACGTTTCTTTATCTTTTTCAGCAGACTTCTTCGCAGGGAGGCCAGCAAGTATGCCTTTGTGGAATCCACTTCGGAGAGATGCTCCCTGCGATCCCAAAGCACGACAAAAAGCTCGTGGATGCAGTCTTTGGTAAGCTCCGGGCGTCCCGACAGCTTGAGGCCATATCCATACAAGTCCTCATAGTACAGGGTGAAAATCTGTTCCCACGCATCCAGATTTCCATTCAAAAACAGTTCCCAAAGATTGTTTTCATCCGGGGTTACCTTTCTTACCGAATGAATCTTTTTATCTGACATGGCAATAGATCCCGTACCTATCTAGTTCATATACCTCTTGATTAACATTTGGTGTTTATTTCGTTTTGATGTGGATATGATTGACCTGCCTTTCCCGGTTTATCGGTTCCCTTAGATTCAGCAGTCTAAAATAAGTGATAATATTCAACATTTCCCAATCCGCCCGACGGGTATCAGGCAGTTATGTAAAATGTACTATCCACTACCTGTTGATCAATCCTTTGCCACACTTCTTCTCCCGGTAAATATTCAAAAAACATTTACCTGATCTACAAGTAAGAACTCCCACTTCAATAGTTGTTACAAACATTTGAAAATACTTCACTTACATGATTGTTTCTTTATCGAAAGATCTAATCGCAGAGTAAAAAAATAACTCTTCCCGATTCCCGGCTATCGTGGTAAGGAGTTCAATTTGCAGGTGCTGGCCACTATCTTGTGAGAACCTGATGTAATCGGGGGAGGGTATTTTTTGAGATATTCTCTTGGTCAACACTAGGTACACCTAGTCCAAGCCCCATTTAGCCAATTTAATCTCTGCTTTTCAGACCCGTTTAGTTTACCGATCAACCTGGCTGCTCCCGATGCCCATCAGTCGGAAAAGTTCAGCTTCAGCGGCCTTGGCTTCAAACCGGGCCTGGATAAGGCGGCTTTCCGCATCAATCAGGGTGCGCTGGGCTTCCCGAAGTTCGATAGAGTTGATCGTACCCAGCTTGAATCGTTCAAGGGCGATATCAACCGTTTGTTCGGCGTATGAAAGATTTTCCTCCTCCAGCTCAACCAGCCGAAGAGCGCTGAGATAGTTGTTGAATTCGGAATTAATGCCCGCCTTTATCCGCTGCTCCTGTTCCCGTATAGAGAGCCGGCGATTTTTGAGTGCTATCTCGGCGTTTTGCCTGCGACGCTCTAGATCGAACCCGTCAAACAAGGTAACGCGAGCCGTGAGCCCGTAGTTAAAGCCTTTATTCTGGCTGAGCTCCATAAAACCCGCAGCCGACTCATTCAGGTTATACCCGTATCCCACGTTCAGATCAATTTCAGGAAACCGTTCTGCCCTAATCTCTTGAATCTCAAGCTCGGTAACCCGTTCATTCGTTTTAGCCAGCGCCAGCTCTATATTTCCGGACAACGCCCGGGTAATGATTTCGCCATATACCAAGTCGGTATTTACAGGGATCTCGGACTGTACGGAAAAGGTGCTTTCCACATTCCGACCCATAAGCTCGTTCAGCAGAATTTTGGCATCCTCCAGGGTGACTTCCTGCCGGATCACGGCGGCCCGATCAGCATTATAGTCGGCCCGCGCCTGCAACAGATCATATTCCGATCCTGACCCCAGATCCTTGCGCGTCTCGGCAATCTGGATACGCTGTTCCGACACCTCCAACGTGCTTTCAAGTACCTCTGCTATCTTTTGCTGCCGAACGATATTAAAATATGCCGTAATAATCTGGGCCACATTGTTTTCGATCGTCAATCGCGATTCTATCGCCCCCAGCTTCTTCAGCTCCCCCAGTTTTTCATACGTGGTGAACATACCCAGTCCGTCAAATATCGTCCAGTTCAGGGAGGCCGTGGCGTTGGTGGTTGTTGTCTCGGCTCCCTTCACGTCCCGGTCAGGAATACTGTTGCCGGAAAACTCAGATTTGCTGTCTTCGATCCTTTTGCTGCGCGAAGCCGCTGCCGTAAGCTCAGGGAAAAAGCCTGCGTTGCCGTACGACTGGTTATTATCGTCAATAGCTGCATTATTCCGGGCAATCTGGATCGAAAAATTATTATCGAGGGAAATGCGGATCGCCTGGTCAAGTGTGAGCAGCTCCTGGTTTTGGGCTGTTACATTTGTGGTTATAGCACCGATGAGAATCAGGGTCAGGATAGGACTTCGAAACATATACATACTTCGTGTTGAAGGTTACAGGTTGAAGGTTGAAGGTTTATCTTTCAACCTGTAACCCTCAACTTTCAACAGATTTGATAAATTTAGTTGATTTAATGAAATCAAACTTTCACCGGCTCATATTTACGCTCGGCTTCTTCAACCACTTCCTGGTCGATGATATCATCCGCGCTTTTTACCGGCGACAGGTATGTGTACATTGCGGGGATTACGTACAACGTCAGGACGCTGCCGAAAATAAGTCCGCCGATGACGGCAATACCCATCGAGGTGCGGCTTTCCGCTCCCGCTCCCAGGGCCAGGGCAATTGGCAAAATGCCGAGCACCGTTGAAAGACTGGTCATCAGGATGGGGCGAAACCGTACTGCCGCCGCATCCATAATGGCATCGTATATGCTTAGACCCTGGCGCTGCCGCTGGTTGGCAAACTCCACAATCAGGATGCCGTTTTTGGTAACCAGCCCGATCAGCATAATCATCCCGATCTGGCTGAAGATATTGAGCGTGTCATTGAAGTACCAGAGCGTAATCAGCGCGCCGGTCAGGGCCAGCGGTACGGTAAGCATGATCGTAAACGGGTCTCTAAAACTCTCGAACTGGGCCGACAGCACCAGGTAAATAAGGACGAGTGCGAGCGCAAAGATAAACCAAAGGCTGGAGGAGCTCTCCACGAAATCGCGGGAAGGTCCCGCAAGGCTGGTAGTGTAGGAGGCATCAAGCACGCGGTCAGCGATCGCATTCATTTCGTCAATGCCGTTGGCAATGGTATTGCCCGGGGTTAGTCCCGCAGAAATGGTGGCCGATGCGTAGCGATTGTAGCGGTACAACTGTGGCGGGCTGCTCCGCTCTGCCACCGATACCAGGTTGTCAACCTGGATCAGCCTGTCCTGGTTATTCCGGACATAGAGTGTTTTCAAATCTACAGGCTCATCCCGGTTGGCCCGCTCCACCTGCCCGATAACCTGGTACTGCTTGCCGTCCATCACAAAAAAATCGAATCGTTGCCCGCTCAGCGACAGCTGCAGGGTTTGGGCAATATCGCGTACGGATACTCCCAGTGTTTTGGCCCGGTTCCGATTGATCTGAACCTGCAGTTCCGGCTTGTTGAATTTCAGATCCACATCCTGTACGGTGAATACGTTGCTGTTGCGGACCTCTTCCTGAAAAACGGGTATCGCCTCCTTCAGCTTGTCAAGGTTTTGAGCCTGCAGCACAAACTGCACCGGCAGCCCGCCGCGGCTGTTTCCGATGGTCTGTTCCTGAGTGACAAAAGTCCGCGCCCCGGAAAGATTCCCGACCATGCGGGTCAAATCATTTGCGATCTCATCCTGCGAACGTTCCCGGGTATCCGGGTCGGTAAGAATTGCGAATGCAAATCCCGAGTTGACCGAGCTGGAAGCCCCAAAGCCGGGCGAAGTGACCGAGATAATGGATTTTGCTTCGGGCACGCTGTCCTGAACGAGCGTGATGAGCCGGTCCATGTAGTTATCCATATACTCAAAAGAAGCGCCCTCGGGTGCCTGGGCAAACATTCGAATGCGGCTGCGATCTTCCAGCGGGGCCACCTCTTGCTGCACCACGTTCAGCAGTCCCCAGATAAAGAGCCCGCAAATCCCAATTGTGGCTATGGAAATCCACCGGTGCCTCATAAATGATTCAAGCGTGCTTTTATACGCTTTGTTCAAGCGCTTAAAATAGGGTTCTGTTTTGATATAGAACCAGCTGTGTTTTTGTCCCGCCCTCAACATTTTTGAAGAGAGCATCGGGGTCAGTGTCAACGCCACAAACGAGGAGATCACGACCGCACCTGCAATCACCACTCCAAACTCCCGGAACAGGCGACCGGTAACGCCGCCCAGGAACAGTATCGGCATAAACACAGAAACCAGCGCGAGCGAGGTGGCGATAACCGCAAAGAAAATTTCTCTTGACCCTACAATTCCTGCCTGGATGGGCGGCAGTCCCTGCTCCATTTTGGAATAGATATTTTCAAGCACCACGATCGCATCATCCACGACCAGGCCGATGGCCAGCACAATAGCCAGCAATGTCAGCACATTAATGGAAAAGCCGGCGATATACATCACAAAAAAGGAGCCGATCAAGGCGATCGGAATAACGATAATCGGGATGAATGTGGTACGCCAATCGCGCAGGAACAGGAAAATAATTAGAATAACCAGCGCCAGCGCGATAAAGATCGTCTGTTGCACCTCATCTATCGACGCCCGCACGTACTCGGTCGTATCAAAGCCCACCGCTGTTTCGATATCGGCGGGCAGGTCCTGCTTGATGCTTTCCACCCGTCTATAGAATTCATCAGCGATCGCAATCTGGTTGGCTCCCGGCTGCGGCACCAGCACCACGCCTACCATCGGCACCCCATCCCGCTTCAGGATGGTTCGCTCGTTTTGTGGTCCCAGTTCCGCCCGGCCGATATCCCGAAAACGGATGGTGTTCCCGCCGGATTCCTTGATGACCAGGTTATTGAATTCCTCCACCTGGGTCATCCGGCCCATGGTACGAACCGTAAGCTCGGTCAGGTTCCCCTCTATACGCCCGGAGGGCAGTTCCACATTTTCGCGGAGCACGGCGTTTCTGACATCCAGCGGGGTAAGATCGTAGGCCGCCAGTTTCATCGGGTCCATCCAGAGGCGCATGGCGTACGTCTTGTCGCCCCAGATCATCACATTGCTCACCCCTGGGATGGTTTGAACGCGCTCCTTGAACGCGTTTTCCGCAATTTCGGTAAGCTGTAGCAGGTTGCGGGAATCGCTCTTTATGTTGTAAAAAAGGATCGGGCTGGCATCCGCATCGGCCTTGGTGACGACCGGGGGTTCCGCATCAGGCGGCAGGTTCCCCACGGCACGCGATACCCGGGCGCGCACGTCGTTGGCGGCGGTCTCGAGGTCCACATCCAGATCAAATTCCACCGTCACCGTGCTCCGTCCCTCCCGGCTTACCGAGGTCAGGGTCCGGATTCCGGCAATGCCGTTGATCTGCTCCTCGAGCGGCTCGGTGATCTGCGACTCAATAATTTCCGCATTAGCCCCGATATAGCTGGTACTGACCGTAATAATCGGGGGATCAACGGCAGGGTATTCGCGCACGCCCAGGAAGGTAAACGCAATGATTCCAAACAGAAGAATCACGATAGAGAATACCGTGGCCAGCACCGGCCGGCGAATGCTTAGTGATGAGAGACTCATAGCAATCCCGTTTACAATTTTTATTGGACCTGCTGAAGCTGGACCGGCATCCCGGGACGCACCTGCAGCAGGCCGGTCGTCAAAATGGTGTCCCCAAACTCGACACCTTCGATAATCTGCACGCTTGATTCCGTACGGAGCCCCGTCTGCACGCTTTGCTGTTCGACCTGCCCATCCCGATATATATACACCTTCTGTCCCTGAAGTTCCGGGACAAGCGCAATGGTGGGAATCATCTTTGCATCTGTGATCGTCTCAAGCGTGAGTTCCAGATCGGCAAAAGCGCCCGGCATCAGTTTACGTTGCTTATTTTCACTTCGCGCGCGTATTTGCAGCGTTCTGGTTTCGGACTCAATTTTGGGCTCGATGGCGTAAATTTCACCTGTGAATTCCTCATCCGTTCCCTGCACGGAAAAACGGATACGGTCACCTTCCTGTACTTTACCCGCATATCGCTCCGGTATAGAAAAATCTATCTTTATCGGGTCGATGCTCTGCAGCGATGCTATGCGCGTAGCAGGAGATATGTAGCTGCCGTCACTTACATATTTTAACCCGATTTGACCATCAAAAGGAGCCCGGATTTCGGTTTTGTCGATCTGTGCCTGGATCAGGGCCACTTCGGAGCGCAGGACGTTCACCTCATTCAGCGTGGCATCATAATCTTCCTGGCTGATCCCGCCCTTTTCAAGCAGCTTTTTTTGGCGACTCTCCCGCTCGGCAGCCAGCTCCAGGCGATATTGGGCCCGTTTGAGCTGTGCCTGCAGCTCGCTGTCATTAATCTTAATCAGCAGATCGCCCTTTTTTACCGGGCGGCCCTCCTGCAGGTAAATGTCAGTAATCAGCCCTGAAACTTCACTCCGAAGCTCAATATCTTCGTTGGCAATAAGGGTGCCGGTGGTATAAATGATATCATTAACGGTATCCGGCTTTACTTCGAACGCCTCCACTTTGAGGGGGGCATTATTTCCAGCAGTAGATGATGACGCATTCTCTTCACCCAGCAGAGGTTTAATCTTCGGATACATCAACAATCCGACCACCAGGAACACCGTTACCACCGCGATTATTTTACTTGCCAAACTGCTCATACTTCATATGATAACTGTTTGTAATTACAGGCATAATAATTAATATAAGAAGATGATTATTTAAGTTTTTGACAATTGTTGTAAAAGGCAGTGACACTTTTCAGCCAGATTGTCTCCTGAACCCGGTTATTTCCGGCCGACTTCCAACAAAATAAAAAGCCCGGAGTTCGATCTCCGGGCTGAAACTACTTAAGCATTCATTACTTCAACTTACGCCAGCTGTGCTTCAAGCTGCTTTTTAAGCTGTGACTTCGGTACTGCTCCCACAATTTGATCTACCACTTCGCCATCTTTGAAAATCAGCAGCGAGGGTATGCTCCGGATACCGTACTTGGTCGAAATCTCGGGATTTTCATCAACATTAACCTTGCCGATTTTTGCTTTTCCTTCATATTCTCCGGCCATCTCGTCTACTACCGGACCGACCATTTTACAGGGACCACACCATTCGGCCCAAAAATCGACTAACACCGGTTTTTCAGATTCGAGAACATCTTCCTGGAAGGAATCGTCTGTAAACTTTACTGCTTTACTCATAACAAATTATCTTCTTCGATTGTAATTTTCGTTCATCTCACAACTGCAAACGCAAATATGCAAGATAAAATTCTTTAATGCTTATCATTTCTTACTATAGACGGTATTACAAAAACTTATCTTACCGATTAAGGTTGTAAGTTCAAAGTTGAAGATTCAAGGTTACAGGTTGAAGGACAAGGTTACTGGTTAACGGCCCACCAACCACTTAAAAACAAACCTTCAACATTTAACTTGCAACCTTCAACCATCCCCCCTATGAAGCCCCGTTTGTCCTCTTAAGCGCCACGGCATCTTCCCCAATCAGTCCCTTGAGCTCACCCAGCAGTTCCTGGGTGGGATCAACAACAAATTTTCTGGAATGCATCACAAATGGGCGTTTGGCCTCCCGGCTCAACACGTTAAACTGGATATTGGTCTCCCCCTTGTGGCCGGCAAAGAGCTCAGCCATTTTTCGGAGCTCTTCTTCCGTGATCGAGGAAGTATCGATATCCAGCTGCAGTTCAATCTGGTCCTGGT
Source organism: Halalkalibaculum sp. DA3122 (assembly GCF_043951865.1). Classification (NCBI taxonomy): domain Bacteria; kingdom Pseudomonadati; phylum Balneolota; class Balneolia; order Balneolales; family Balneolaceae; genus Halalkalibaculum; species Halalkalibaculum sp. DA3122. The sequence continues at coordinate 48,873 of NZ_JBINJF010000025.1, read as the reverse complement.
ACTTTTCGCGCATGCTTTCTATCCGTTCAAGTGAGCTTGCGATAATTTTCGTGGGTCCGTTTCGCGTGTCGATATGGCCATCTACGACCACCAGCGTATCAACCTGAATCATACCCAAGTGACTGTCATAGACATCGTTAAAGGTGATAACCTCCACCGTGCCGTACAGGTCCTCCATCTGGACAAAGGCAAACGGGCGGCCGCGCTTGTCGGTAACACGTTTTACCTCGGTAATAATTCCGGCCACCCGCACTTCGGTGCGATCGTTCAGTTGTTCCAGCTCATCCGGCGCCAGCGTATGGGAGCAGAAAATATCGATATCTTCTCTGAACTTGTTCAGCGGATGCCCGCTCAGGTAGAAACCGATCAGCTCCCGTTCCTTGTTCAGCCGTTCAATATTGGACCACGGTTCGACCTCTTGCAGGGCCGGTTCCTCAATGACCGTGGCCGAGCCGCCGCCATCTCCAAAAAGATCGGACTGGTTGGAGTCTTCCAGCTCCTGCATTCGGTGCGCATAGGTTACGATAATATCCAGGTTTTCGATCAACTGGCGGCGATTCTTGTTAAAGCTATCGAAGGCCCCCGCCTGTGCCAGGCTCTCCAGCGTGCGCTTGTTGCAGACCCGGAGATCCATCCGCTTGGTGAAATCGAAAATGGATTCGAACGCCCCGTTCTCTTTCCGCTCCTCCACCAGTTCCTCCACGGCGTTGGAGCCAACGCCCTTGATCGCCTCCATGCCGTACTGAATATGGCCGTCGCGGGCTACGAACTTGCCCTCCCCGGTATTCACATTGGGCGGATCGACCCGTATGCCCATCTTGTAACACTCCTCGATAAACTTGGAGACCTTGTCGATATCGCCCATATTGTGGCTGAGGACCGCGGCCATATACTCGGCCGGGTAGTTAGCCTTGAAGTAGGCGGTCTGGTAGGCCACAACCGAGTACGCTGCCGAGTGCGATTTATTGAAGCCGTAGTTGGCAAACTCGGCCATCATGTCAAAAATCTCTTTGGCCTTGCCCTTTTCCACCCCGTTTTCAATGGCCCGGTTTACAAAGATCTCCTCCTGCTCCTCCATCACCTTTTTCTTCTTCTTCCCCATGGCACGACGCAGCAGGTCGGCATCGCCCAGCGAATAGTTGGCCATCTTCTGGGCCGCTTTCATAATCTGCTCCTGGTAGATCATAATACCATAGGTCGGCTCCAGGATCTCCTTAAGATCGGGATGGGGATATTCCACCTCTTTGCGGCCGTGTTTGCGGTCGATATATTCCGGGATAAACTGCATTGGGCCCGGGCGGTAGAGCGCGTTCATGGCGATCAGGTCGTCCAGCGATGTCGGTTTAAGCTGCTTGAGATACTTGCGCATGCCGTCCGACTCAAACTGGAAGGTGCCGATGGTCTGGCCCTTCTGGTAGAGTTCGAAGGTTTTTTCATTGTCAAAAGGGATCTCATCCAGGTCGTAGGTTTTCCCGTAATTTTCCTCTACGTACTTGATGGAGGTTTTGAGAATGGAGAGCGTTTTAAGTCCCAGGAAATCCATTTTCAGAAGGCCGCAATCCTCGGCCCAGGGACCATCGTACTGGGTGATCATCTCTTTTTCCTTGGAGAGCGCCACCGGCACGTACTCGCTGATCTCTCCCGGGGCTATAATCACGCCCGCCGCGTGGATGCCGGTCTGCCGCGCCGAGCCCTCCAGCGTGCGGGCATAGCGCATCATCTTGGCAATCTGGGGATCAGAATGTTCAAACAACTGCTGCAGGTCTTTGGCCGATTCCGGGTTGCGACTCGGGTCCAGCACCTTGTCGAACGTATCGAGGCCCGGTTTGTCGGGGAACATCTTGGAGATCTGGTTAACCTCCTGCAGTGGCACCCCCAGCACGCGGCCTACATCCCGAATCGCCGTCTTGGCCTTCATGGTGCCATAGGTTACAATCTGCGCCACATTTTCGCGCCCGTACTCCTCCACTACATAGTCGATCACTTCCTGTCGCCCGGAATCGTCAAAATCGATATCGATATCCGGGGGACTCACCCGCTCCGGGTTGAGAAACCGCTCGAACAGCAGGTCATACTTCAGCGGATCGATGTTGATGATACCCAGGCAGTAAGCCACAACCGAGCCCGCTGCCGATCCCCGGCCCGGTCCGACGAATACCCCCCGGTTGCGTGCCTCGGAGGTAAAATCCTGTACAATTAGAAAATAGCCGGTAAAGCCCATGTTTTTAATGATCCCCAGCTCCTGGTCGATCCGCTCGCTCACATCCTGGGTAATCTCACCGTATCGCTTTTTTGCCCCACTGTAGGTGAGCTCCCGCAGGTAGGCGTCCATCGAATCGTACTCATCCGGGATACTGTAGTGAGGCAGCAGCAGTTCAGAACTGAGATCGATATTGTCCACCTTTTCGACGATCTCGTTGGTATTGTCGATCGCCTCCGGCACGTCGTTGAACAGCTCCCGCATCTCATCCGGCGTCTTCATGTAAAATTCCGGATTCAGGTTGTTGTGATCGTCAGTAAACCGGAACCGGTTGGGATCGTCGATGTCGGCATTGGTCTGCAGGGCCAGCAGCACGTCGTGGGCCTCGGAGTCCTCTTTTTCGATGTAATGGGAATCGTTGGTGGCGATCATTTTCACCTTGTACTCCCGGGCCCATTTTTTCAGCACTTCGTTGCAGCGTTTCTGATCTTCCAGCCCGTGGCGCTGCAGTTCCACGTAGTAATCATCCCCAAACAGGTTCAGATACCACTCAAAAATGCGCTTGGCCTCCGCCTCACTTTTATTGATGATCGTCTGGTTGATTTCACTGGCGATACAGCAGGTGGTGGCGATCAGTCCCTCGGCGTGTTCGGCCAGGGTTTCCTTGTCGATACGCGGCTTGTAGTAGAGGCCGTCAACATAGCCGAGTGAGCATAGTTTCATCAGGTTTTTATAGCCGGCCATATTTTTGGCCAACAATACCTGGTGGTAGCGCGTGCGGTCTTTGCGGTCGTCCATGCCTGAAGGCGTCACATAAAACTCACACCCGATGATCGGCTTTACACCCTGCTTTTGGGCCTCATTTACAAACTCCGGCACCCCGAACATGTTGCCGTGGTCGGTGATCGCCGCGGCCGGCATACCGGTGTTTTTAGCCTTCTTGATCATGTTGGAGATACTGGCCGCCCCATCCAGCATGCTGAATTGCGTGTGCGAATGAAGGTGTGAAAAGTCGGGCATAATCGTCTGTTTTTGGAGGATGCGTTACGTTGTTACCCCAGCCAATTTACCAGAGGATGAGGAAAGATTAAAGGATTCAATTTTTAAAATTTGGATGCCCATTGATCGAATTAAGATCACATTCTAAATTCACTCCTTCCCGATGACCTGCACAAAAATGCGGCGGTCGCGCCTGTGGTTGTCATGGTTAAAAATGACGATCTGCTGCCAGGTGCCCAGTACCAGCCCGCCGTTGTGCAGCGGCACGGTGATGCCCGGTCCCATCATGGTGGCGCGCATGTGCGAAAAACCGTTGTCATCGCCCCAGGTCTCTCCGTGGCGGGTCGTCTGGTCGCGGGACGCAAACTCCTCCAGTTTGTCCTTCATATCCTGTACCAGGGCCGGCTCAAACTCGATAGTGGAGATGGAGGCCGTGGAGCCGATCGGGAATATGTGGACGAGCCCCTCCCCAAATTTTGAATGGTCAGATACCGAGGCCACCTTCTCCGTTATATTTGTAATTTCCGAAAATCCTTCCGAATTGATGGTGATTTCCTCGCTGTAAATATCCATTATTTCTACTGCTCTTTTTGCTTGTTTTTGATTCGCTTCGTTTCCAGTACTCCGCTTATAAAATTATCAATCGCCCGTATGTAGGCGCTCCCGGTCTCCAGGAACCCGTTTCCGTGGTCGCCCTGCATTGTAAAAAACGTTTTGGGCTCGTTGGCAAGCTCAAACAGGCGGCGGCCGTGAGAGTAGGGAATGAGGTCATCTTCCGTGCTGTGGGCAACCAGTATTGGTACCTGAATATTCCTGATATACCGTTTATTGGGGAAGTCATATTTCACCATCATGCGGGTGGGAAATATCGGGTACAAATCGGCGGCCAGGTCGGGAGCCGAGATAAATGTGGATTCCAGGATAACGGCGACCGGCGTAACCCGGTTGGCCAGCCAGCCCGTGATAGCTCCGCCCAGTGAGCGCCCCATCAGGATAATTTCATCTGCCGGTATGTCCCGTTCTTCCGTAAGGTACCGCCAGGCGGCCATCGCATCTTTATAGGCTCCTGTTTCCGAGGGCGCTCCCTCGCTTTGTCCATATCCCCGGTAGTCATAAATAAACACATTCAGCCCGATTCGATTAAGCAGCTCTATGGTTTCCAGCCGACCGGAAATGTTGCCTGCATTTCCATGTTGAAAAAGGACCGTTCCCCGCGAATTTTCATGCGGAACGTACCACCCGTGGAGCCTCACACCGTCTTCACTCTCAAAGGTAACATCTTCATATTTCAGTCCCATAAATTCGGGCGTATAGGGAAGGTCGGAAACAGGATGAAAAATCAGGTACGACTGGAAAAGGTAGAGTAGCAGAAAAATCAGCAGATATCCTGCTGCGAGGGCTGCCAATGTCCAAAAAAGTGTGGTTAACATCTTCATGCCTCGTCATTGTTTCTCAGGGCAAAATATTCTACGGGAATATGCTGCGCTCCCTCCGGTCGCAGCTTGCTCTGATACAGTATAAATTTATCCACAGGTATGCCCTCGATTTGAATCTTTTTGTTCCTGTTAAAAAAGGAATGCACCTCTTTCCTTGACTCGCCGCCAACCCTGCCAATCGTGACATGGGGAATAAATGTTCGGTCCTCCGGCTCAACTCCTGCCGTTCGACAAGCCTGTTCCACCATTTCCTGTAGATTCAGAAGGGTCCTGTTTTCCTGTATACCCGCCCAAATAATTTTCGGATGTTTACGCGGCGGAAAATATCCGAGCTCGTTAATCGACATTTCAAACGCCGGAACCCGGATCTCGTAAAGGTTCTCTATCAACTGTTCCCGTTCAGCTGTATCCTCCATATCCCCGACAAACCGCAGGGTCAGATGCATCGTCTCTGGAGTGGTCCACCGAATATCCAGGCCGTGGTCCTGCAATTCCGAAAGCCGCGCGGCGACCCAATCCGGTAAATCTATGGCAATAAACAGACGCATAATTACGGGGTGTGGAGTTTAGTTTTAATCACTTTTTAACGGTCACCAACCAACAAGGCCGGTTATGCCCCATCCCTTTAGAGAGGTTCGGGCCGGTCAATATGTGACCCGGAAGTTGCTGAATTCCCGGCTGGGCGTTTCCCATTCTACCTCTACATTGGAGACACTGCTGGCACGCGGACCCTCTTTTACCCGTTCAACCATCTTTTTAACCGGGGGGGCCTCTCCCTCAAACACCGCCTCCACCCGCCCGTCCGGCAGGTTTTTCACCCAGCCGTTGACTCCAAGCTGACGGGCATTGGTTTTGGTAAAATGGCGAAATCCGACCCCTTGCACGCGGCCTTCGATAAAAATATGTGCTCGCTTCATCAGAATGTTCGGTTTTTTGATTACTGATTTCATTCCATCCATTCCACTCAAATGTATACCATTCAAAATGGATTCCAAAAGATCCCCAAAAGTTAGTATACTTCTTTGCAGAAACACCTCGGAAATATGATTTTCGTTTCATGACATTAACTCAACTCTCGTACATTGTTGCCGTAGACCGGTACCGCCACTTTGCCACCGCTGCTGAGAAAACCTACGTCACCCAGCCCACGCTGAGCATGCAGATTCACAAGCTGGAAGAGGAGCTGGGGGTCACCATTTTTGATCGATCCAAGTCGCCGGTTGTCCCGACCGAGATCGGGGAGCGCATCATCGAGCAGGCCAAAGAGATGCTCAAGCAGTCCAAGCGCATTGAAGACCTGGCCTTAATCAACGACGAGGAACTAAAAGGGGAATTTCGAATCGGCATTATTCCCACGGTCGCCCCCTATTTGCTGCCCCTTTTCCTGAGGAGCTTTACGGAAAAATACCCAAAAGTGAAGCTCATTTTTGAAGAGATGGTCACTAACGAACTGCTGGAGCTGCTGGAGCAGGATCAGCTGGATGTGGCTATTATAGCTACACCTGTCGAGCAGAGTTTTGTGCATGAAGTGGATCTTTACTACGAGCCGTTCGTGGGTTACGTTTCAGGAGACCACCCCCTTTCGAAGGAGGAACACCTGACTATTGACGATCTTGAAGCGAGCAACCTGTGGCTGCTGAACGAGGGGCACTGCTTCCGCGACCAGACGATGAAGCTGTGCAAAAAACATCGCCGCGAGGCATCGAAAGATCTCAATATCGAGTTTGAAAGCGGCAACCTGGAAACCCTGAAGCAGCTGGTGGAGCAGGATTTCGGCATGACGCTGCTGCCCTACCTGGCGATCAACCAGATCAACCAGCAGTGTGCCACAGCCCACCTGCGCTATTTTAAGGACCCGGTGCCCCGCCGCAAAGTCCGCCTGGCCTACAGCCGGGAATTCCTCAAAAACAATATTATCGAGGCATTTGCTGATGAAATAAGATCCTGCGTTCCCGAAGAACTCAGGAAAGCGGAAGAGGGCGTTGTTGTTGAATAGGCAGACGTGAGAAGTGAGACGTGAAACGTGAGATGGCAGACGTGAGACGTTGTTTTCTACTCTCAGATATTTGTAAAAGAATAATTAACTTTTTTAACCTTTCTCGTAAGAACGTCTCACATCTCACTCCTGCCGTCTCACTTCTGCCATCTCACTTCTGACTTTTCACTTCACGCTTTTATCCCTACCTTTGGTGTTTATTTTTGACAACAGAATGCTCAATAAATTTAACAAGTGGAACACAGCTTAACCCTCTGGATCGTATTCAACGCATTTATTGTAGCGATGTTGATTGTAGACCTCGTGGTATTCCACGGCAAAGAGCACGAGGAAAGCATCAAGGAAGCGCTGATATGGACCGGAGTTTGGATTGTCCAGGCCCTGTTGTTTGGCATTGGTGTATATTACTATATGGGTGGTAGCACCGCGCTGGACTATTACACCGGCTACCTGATCGAAAAATCGCTGAGTGTCGACAATATTTTTGTATTCCTGCTGGTATTCACCTACTTCAAGGTACCCGCCAAGTACCAGCATAAAGTGCTTTTCTGGGGTATTTTCGGTGCACTGGTCATGCGGCTCCTGTTTATCTTTACCGGTGTGGCGCTGCTGGAACGGTTCCACTGGATTATCTACGTATTCGGGGGATTTCTCGTCTTTACCGGTATCAAGCTGGCGCTGGAAAAGGACAAGGAAGTTCACCCCGAGAAAAACCCGGTACTGAAGCTGGTGCGGCGATTTATTCCGATCACCAAAAGCTACCACGGTTCCAACTTTTTCATTAAAAAGATGGGACGGCGCATCGCCACGCCGATGTTTGTGGTCCTTATCGTTATTGAAACGACTGATGTGGTTTTTGCCCTCGACTCCATCCCCGCGATCCTGGCCATTACCACCGACGAGTTTATTATCTACAGCTCCAACGCTTTTGCCATCCTCGGGCTGAGGGCTCTTTATTTTGCCCTGGCCGGCGTCATGAAACTATTTCACTACCTGCACTACGGCCTCTCCATGATCCTTGTTTTTGTGGGGATCAAAATGCTGATTGCCGACTTCTACCACATCCCTACTCCCTGGGCCTTGGGTTTCGTCGCACTTACGCTGATCGCTTCCGTCATCGCTTCCCTGCTGTTTCCCAAAGAAGATGAGAATTCCCTTCCCGTTGAAGAAATACCCGCCGAAGAATGATCCCGGAAGATTTCTCCATAAAATGGTTCACACTTTATTACAGCGTGTTTGGAATGTTGATGCTGGTCTGCGGCGGGTGGCTGGCCGTTACACCTTCCAAATTTAAACATCACCTGGTTCAACGAGCAGAGAAAAAAGATACGCCGCCTCTCCTCCGATCCATACTGAAATACTGGCTGCTGTTTACCCTGCCCTGCCTGGTACTTTCGTTTGTCCCGTTTTCGCTTACCGAACTTCTGTTCTCGGTTTGGAGTTTGTTGATGGTGTACCTGGCGGGAGCACAACTGGTGCGCTGGCCGCAACTCCGCATGGTCATTAGGGAAAACCCATCCACGGTATCGACAGCTGTTCGCTGGCTGGGTGTCGGTATGGTGTCAGCAGCCGTTGTTATTCTACTTCTCAGCTACATGAAGATTTTAGCACTTGACACGTAGTAACGAGTAACAGGTAATGAGTAATTGCAGCCGTACTTGTCTCTCGACACTTGACAACGCTTTACGTCTAACGTCTAAGAGACTGTTGAATAAATGGGGGACTTCCAAAAGAATCTATGCAAATAACGAAAGCCGGATATCACGGAATTTTGTTGCCGGAGCTGAACATCGGGTTTGATTTCAGCACGCCGGAGGTGGATCACATCTTTATATCGCATGCCCATTCCGACCACATGCCGCGAAACCGGAAGGAGTCGGTGTACTGCACCCCGAACACCTACAAGCTGATGAAGAAACGCGGCTACTCCGGTGAGGCAACCACGCTGGATTTTGGGGAACCGGTAGAAACCGAGGACGCATGCATCACATTTTATCCTGCAGGACATATCCTGGGTTCGGCCATGACGTATGTGGAAAGTGATCTGGGCAATGTACTTTATACGGGGGATTACCGCACGCCGCCCTCTCCCGCCACTGAGGGATTTGAGCTGCCTGAGAACGTGGATTATTTCATCACGGAAGCTACTTTCAGCCTCCCGGTGTATCGGTGGAGTTCGGTGGAGGAACTGACCGGGCAGGTTCGAAATTTTGCACGCACAACCCTGGATGAGGGCTACACACCGGTATTCCTGGCGTACAACCTCGGCAAGGCGCAGGAGGTCATGCATATGCTGGCGCCGCTGGATCATACCGTGCAGATTCACGGTGCGGGATACAAACTCTGTTCGGTGTATGAGGAGGCGGGGATCGACCTGGGACGGTATGAAAGCTACGATCGTGAGACCTGTGAAGGTAACATCCTGATTACCACCACCTCAGCACTGAATAACGGCTTTGCCTCAAATGTAAGTAAAAAGAGAATTGCCTATTGCTCGGGATGGGCTGCGCGGGAGGCCACGCGTACCCAGCTCACGGTCGATGAGCTGATTCCGCTCTCCGATCACCTTGACTTCTTTGAGCTGATCAACCTCTGCAAGACCCTGGATCCCAAACAGGTTTTAATCACCCACACCCCCAACGCCAGCGTGGTGCGGCACTACCTTGATAAATACGATATAGACTCCCGATTTCTCGACCTGGAAGCTGAAACGGATGATTAAGTTAACCTGAGTTCTACATAGTGATCTCAACCAGAATGCCTGTTTGCCTTGAAATGGCAAGAAAACAGTCCCTCCTTGAGGAGGGTGGGCTAATCGCGTGGGGTTCGCGATTAGGTCGGGAGGTGCAGGTCCAACATAGAATAACACCCCTCCCGCCTTCGGCGGGGCTCCCCTCAAGGGGAGATTAAAGGCCTGCCCCAAGAAATTAAGAAACAATGTTAAAGCTGGAAGCTATATAACTCAAGTTAAGTTAAAACCCGAAGTAAAGCGTTTAAGAACAAAGGTACGTCATCTGATTGGAGCTAAGCGGAATCGAAGGATGACAGAGCGTTGATTTGAATTCTCGACCACTTGTATTTCAAGCTGTATAATCCAGACTTTAAAAATGAGTAACTCTTTCCAACAACTGGCAGAAACCGCACAGCGTATTGCGGAGACACGCAGTACCAACTCCAAGATTGCGATCTGTGCGGATTATTTCCGATCTATTGAACAGGATGAGGATCTGAACCTGGCAGCCCAATTCCTGGGAGAAGGAGCCTTTTCGTCAATCTCCGGCAGGCGGGCTTCGGTGGGCAGCCGCACCTATTCCACCTGTGCGGCTGAGTTTTGCGATATAGACTACGAAAAAGTATTCAAGCCCTGCCGCACGGCGCTGGGCAGCTCATCGGAGGCGATCGAAAAACTGATGCAGAACATCGATCTGGCGCGGGAGAAGCGGGACCCCCAACAGCTGACATTGCTGCAGATCCAGGAAAGCTACGAGGAGTTGTACCGGGTTTCTTCCCGCCAGGACAAACAGGATATTCTGCGCGGAATGTGGAAACAGATGACGCCGGTGGAGATCAAGTACTACATCCGGATCATGAGCCAGGGTTCGCTGCGGATCGGGTTTGAATCTCGCAGCGTGACCTCTGCCATCGCCGAAGCGTTTGACAAAACGTTGGAAGCAGTCCGGTACGCCCACATGATCACCGGCAGCATCGGTCGCACGGCGACGCTCAGCAAAAATAACAGCCTGGATGAGGCCAACTTCAAGCTGTTTCACCCGCTCTCGTTCATGCTGGCCTCCCCGATCGAAAGCCGCGCCGTGGAGAGCCTGGAAGGCTACATCGCCGAAGAAAAATTCGACGGCATGCGCGCACAGGCCCATATAAGCGGACAAAAAGTGGAACTCTACTCCCGCGACCTCAACGATGTCACGCACTCCTTCCCGGAAATCGTCCAGTTTTTTGCCAGGCGCGGTCTGCCGGATATCGTACTGGACGGTGAAATATGTGTGTTCAAAAATGATGAAATACTGCCCTTCCAGCTCCTGCAAAAGCGGATGGGACGAAAAAAACCGGGTAAAAAAATAATGGAGAAGTATCCGGTACTATTCATCGCCTATGACCTGCTATACCTGGAGGACCGGCCAATTTTTGACTTCTCGCTGATGGAACGGCGGGCCTGCCTCCGGGAACTGGCCGAATCCCAAAACCTGCCGATCACCAACCAGTTTGAAGTAGATAACCACGAACATGTGGATGAGCTGTTTGAACGGGCGCTGGCCCACGGCAACGAAGGACTCATGCTCAAAAAGAAAGACAGCACCTACGAGTACGGGCAGCGGCGCAAATCGTGGCTCAAGGTTAAAAAACCGGGCGGCACGCTCGATACGGTGCTGATGTACGCCCACGCCGGAAGCGGCAAGCGCGGCGGATACTACTCCGATTTTACGCTGGGCATCAGCGTGAAGGAGGATGAGCGATACGAGGAGGAGTTCATCCCGATCGGCAAGGCGTACGGCGGGTATACGGATGAGGAGATGAAGCGGCTGAACGAACGGATCAAAGATTTGACGGTGGAAAAGTACGGTCCCACGCTCGGCCTGATTCCTGAAATTGTGGTGGAGCTGGAGTTTGACGATATCCAGGTAAATAAACGCACCAAGGCTAATTACACGCTGCGGCTGCCGCGCTTCAAGGCGATCCGGTGGGATATGAGCCCGAAAGATGCGGATACGCTCAAAGATGTGGAGCGGCTGTATCAGCAAAAAATTGAACGGGACCGGCTGAAGCAGTCGGTAAACCCATCGTTCTATTACAGTGGAGATTGAATCCGTATGGCGTACTGCGTATTGCGTATTTCGAATTTTAGTCTCTGGCTCATCTACTCTTCGACCCTATACGTCTTTTCTTCCCGGATCGAGCCCCGTGACTAGGTTACTACGGCCGGTCCGGCGGATCCGAAAACGGGGTGACTCAACCTGTGCCGAAGGATCACTCTGGTTGCCCGCCTCGTCGACGGCTGTCAGCCGGTAGTAATAGGTGGTGCCGTTTTGCAGGTCCTCATCCTTAAATGAAGTTTGCGTTAGCGGTGACCCGTTGACTGGATCGAGGCCCGAAACATCCGAAAAATTACTTTCTGAACGGTACAGGTTGTAGCCGTCCAGGTCATCCTCGGAGTTGGGACTCCAGGTCAGCTCCACCACCTGACCCCCGGAAGTTCCCTCCACACTTCCGGGAGCCGACGGCGGCGTGGTGTCTTCGGTCTGGTCCGGCGGATCGTCCACCCCGTCATTATTGCCATCACCGCCCGAATCTGACGGGCTGCCGCCGCAACCGGCCAGCAGCCCCAATATTAGTATTGCAGTTAACAGTGCTTGAATCTTCATAATAGCTCCTGTTCCATTTTAAAATTTCTCACCTGTTAATATCTCACAACTCATGACTCAAGACCCACGACTCAAGCCTGACTACTTAATAAGCATCATTTTTTGGGTAAATCGGCGCGTCCCGATCTCGAAGACCGCAAAATATAGCCCACTCGAATGACGGCTCGCGTCAAAATCCACTGAATGTACTCCAGCCTCCCGCACTTCGTTGACGAGGGTTGCCACCCGGCGTCCCAACACATCATAGACTCTCAGCCGAACTTTCGCCTGCTCCGGCAGGGCGAACTGCAACGTCGTCGTCGGATTAAAAGGGTTCGGGTAATTCGGTTGTATATCCACCGTTTGGGGCAGATATTCCGACTTTTGCCGCTCAAGGTACTGCTCGTCACCCACCAGCAACACCATGTCAGTGACTGCTGATTCAGGCGTCAACGTAATTTCGATTTCAGTTGCATCCAGGCTGTATTGCCTTCCCGTGGCAGGATTGACCAAGGCTACGTCTGCATTGGGAATTTCTTTATTTTCACGCAACCGGACGACTACCGGTTCACCATCCACCGCGTTTAGTACCAGGGAAAACTGTTGCCCCACCGGATCATGCCTGTGATACTTCCGTGCAAGCGCGTCGTTCCGGCTTGAGTCCTCGTCGAGGGCACTGCGCACAAATCGCAGGGATCCTTGTTCAAAAGTACCTGGCGGTGCGACTACATCCGCCTTTTCTCGTGCGTGATCAATAAATGTAATGCCACTTTTCGAGACCACCTCCCCCTCTATCTCCAGCTCTAGAGTAATATGGAGTTCCGGTTCCGATACTGATTTCTGCTTTTCGGTCGCGATTTGGTAGGGAATGACAAGAGTTTCCAGCTGCTGATCATTCAAAAAATAAAAGGCCCGGCCACTTTTGGCAGACGCAAATGCAGCAGACTCGCTAAAGCTGCCTTCAAAGCCCCATATCGGTTGCAAGTCTACCCCGTTTGCCTGTTCAACAGCACTCCATGACACATCAATATCGAGCGGATTGGAGATGATATTCCAGCCGGGATGCAGCGGTATAGTTGCCTCACGGTTTTCTGTAAGTGTTACCGAAGGCACCGTTACTGTTTGCAGATGAAGCCGTCTTGAGCGACTCATTCCATATTATATCCTGGCATTGATAACCCCGTCCCCTAAATAAGCAGCTGAAATCGTCATCCTGTCGCGGCAGCGCGCAATAGAGCGGGTATAGTGGCATTACCACCGATACAGATCACAACACCTTCCTGAAACCGTCACTATCCATGTTCGCTATCGGTTTTCAAGGTCCATCGTTGCAAAAACTTCTTCCCGCTGTAGTTGATATTACAAGGTTATAAAAAGCGCTCAAGTAACAGGGAATAGGAATACATATCTCTATTGATTGTATCGAACATAACCGGTTCAACACCCGCAGTATATATGAGACATGCAAGACCGTCAATAATCAGAAGTGAGTATTTTTACGTAGACGTTACTTTTGAACGACCATCGCATCTTCACCATAAAATTCTTTCCAAAACCCTGATTTTTTTAAATATTTGGATAATTATTCGTCGGCACTGCAGGTAATTTACCCTGCGATTTAAAACCAGCGTTGGCGTTGTAAAAACTACAGGCTATCGGACTGATCTCATGGAACGAACCATCTGCATTTGCGATGATCACCCGATTGTGGCGGAAGGCATCGGGCATATTTTATCTGGAAAATACGGGCGGCTGAAGCTCCAGACTGTCAAGACTGGGAAAAAGTGCCTGCAGTATCTGCAGCACCACCTGCCCGACCTGTTGATACTGGACCTCAATCTCCCTGATGTCAACGGTCTTGGCCTGATGAAGAAAATACGAAGCCGGCACCCCGAATTGCCGATTCTAGTACTTACGATGCATAAAGACGCATTCATTCTGGATCAGATTGAGACACTGGGGGGCAACGGCTACATGCTGAAGGATTTCGGGCGCAATGAACTGCTGCAGGCGCTAAAATCTATTGAACACGACACCTTTTATGTGAGTCCCGGTATCCGCCAATCGCTGCAAACCGACGGCTTCAGCGGTACGCTTCAACTCACACCCCGGGAAAAGGAGATTATTGCATACACCGCCAGTGGAAAGTCGGCCCGGGAAGTCGCCGAGATCCTCCATATCAGTAAACACACGGTGGATACACACCGTCGCAATATCTATAAAAAGCTTGATATCGACGGCGTTAAACAATTAATACATTTTGCTCACACGCATGGGTTGGTCTAACCGGTCGATATGGGGAAGCCTGGTAATATGGCTCATGGCCGCGGGAAGCATACCGGCCCAGCAGTTACCCTCGCTCCCGCTTGCCGGGGCGGCCTCCGGCCAGCAGATCACCGATTCGGCGGCCATCTTTCATACCGAACAAAACCTGTCTCCCGGTCAAGCCTGGGAAAAGATCCAACAATCCGGCACTACCCATTTTAACGATTTCGGCTTTACCGATCACCGGTATTGGGTGGGGTTACAACTTGAGAACCTGTCCGCTTACCAGCAGTGGATTTTGGAGGTTGAAAATCCCCATATCGATTATATCACACTGTATATCCGGTCGCCGGGAACCGGAGACTGGATCAAAATCGAGCAATCCGGAGACCGGGTGCCGCACCACGTTCGATCGCTATCTCACTACAACCCTGCACTACCGATAGATTTTACCGGCCGGTCGCAGCTCGACCTGCTGGTGATGCTCTACAAGCAGCACTCGTCCCTCAACTTTAACCTGCGGTTGTGGGAACAGGCCGATTTCAGCCGCCAGCAGCAGGTTCAATATACCGTGTACGGGGGCTATTTCGGAATTTTACTGCTGGTTATAATAGCGACCGGTTGTATCTTTGCCTTTTCTCGCAAGCAGGTGTACCTGTGGTATCTGCTCTATATTTTAACCATCGGCTTGTACATCCTGGCCGACACCGGCCTGGCCCACCAGTTTATCTACCCCGGATCCGCTACCATCCCGAACTACGCTCGCATGGTGCTGACCTACGGCTTCCTGTTTACCTTTATTCCGTTTACCCAGCATTACTTTTCTACCGGTCGTACGCTGCCTTCGTACCACAGGGGATTCAATATACTTCTGGGCCTTGCCCTTCTGCACTTTGTGGTGTTCACCACCTGGTTTCTGCTGGGTAATGTTGACGGTATCCTGGCCCTTAGTACCAAAAACCTGATCATTCTATTGTGCCTGCTGTTTTTGCTGTACCACGGGGTTATTCAGCTTGGGGTTAACCGTATTCCTGCGCGCTTCTACCTGGCGGCTTTTTCAGCCATGCTTCTGAGTGCAGTCTATAAAGCAATTGCTCAATTTGGGCTGGTTCCCCGGGTGGTATATCCCTTAACGCCGCTTCAAATCGGCTTTTTTTTCGAAATTATTATTCTTTCGGTAGGGATGGGCTGGCAGGTCCGCCAACTGGATCGCGAGCAGGCGGAGTTCCGTTCGCGCATCAACAAGCTGCAGAACGAGAAGCTGCAGGCATTTGTGGATGGGGTTGATAAAGAGCGCCACCGCATTGCCAGAGATCTGCACGATGCAGTAGGGTCGCGCCTCACTCATCTCAAACACCTGGTTGAGCGCGGCTCCAGCAATGGTCTGGCCGGGCGGATACAGCAAATTATTACAGATGTACGATCTATTTCGCACCAATTATCACCTCCCGGGCTGCAGCTTACCACACTGGAACAGAATATACAGCAATTGGTTCGGGAATCGGACACAAACAGCTCCATTCAGTACCACCTGCAGATACTGGACCTGCCGGAAAAACTATCGACCGAGGTTTCCACGAATGTATACCGGTTGGTTCAGGAGGGCATCAACAACATAGAAAAGCACAGCCAGGCAGATCAGGCAGACATTCAACTGATTAATCACGGGGATAAACTCGTGTTAACCATCGAAGATGACGGGGTGGGATTACCGGCCGGTTATCATGCTGATCAGGGGATCGGTCTGCGGAACCTCCATTACCGCGTGGAACAGCTGAATGGCACGGTCGAGATCTCCTCCGCCCCGAACAGGGGCACTCATATTTTAGTGGTCCTGCCCATAGCCCATCAGCCTTAAAAATTGTTTTAGCCTAAACTGAAAATTCACTCTTTCCCACCCTTTAAAAGTTCTTTGTCAAGGGCATAGTTCTTTTTAAGGAAGTTAGCCTGCATTTCGCACCAAGAAATTGGTTTGTCTGCTAGGAGAAGGGGAAATAGTCCCACAGACATAGCTTCCTGCGTTGAATCGGTAATTTTTTCTCCAAACGGCTGAGTAAATAGAAATTTTCTCTCCCTGATATATCCCAATTTAGAAATGACAACAAAAATTGCAAGTGAGCCGCACTTCGGTTAGACTTCACCATCCGGAGTTACATTGGATAATCTGCATCAACTTGTAATCTTTGCCCTTTTGTTATGAGCAGCTGGACGCTTCCCTCAACACCCCCGCACGACTGGTTTCTCTGCCTGGACATTGAGCAGTATTTTGATCACGAACATGATCCCGAAACAGTTTTTGAGGACGGCTTCACCCGCCCCATCCCCGCGGGCGACCGCGACATCATCGTCACCGCTTTTTTTAATGGGGATGTAGAGAATCCCGAGTTTCACTGTCAAAGCCCGGAATCGCTGAGCAAACAGGAGATCGAGCTGGCCAACAAAAGCCTGGCCCGCATTTTTGGCACCGGGCTAGATCTGCGTCCCCTGTATGACCGGATTGAAGACGACCCCGTACTGAGCCCCAAGCTCACCGACCTGTACGGGTTAAAACGCATGGCCCGCGCCAATCTTTTTGAGGATGCGGTAAACCGAATCATTGAGATGCGCCTCTCCCACAAACCTACCGCCAAGCGGATGGTGCACGATGTCCGCGAAAAATACGGCACCACGCTGGTCCACAACGGCAAGAACATTCCCGCCTGGCCGCGGCCCCATCAGCTGGTGAAAGCCGACCCGATGAGCATCCGCAAGCTGGGACCCACCAAGCGGAAAGGGGAGTTTATCATCGGCATGGCGGAGGATATCCTTTCCGGAGAGATCGATTTGGATTACCTGGAAGAGTGTGATCCGCGGCAATTTTACGAGACCATTAAAGAGGTGCGCGGCATCGGTCCCACCTCGGCCCAGCAGCTGATGCTGTTCCGCAACCGCACAGATGCGGCCTTCCCCAGCAACAAGAAATCGGGCGAAGAAAAAGGCCTCCGCAAATGGATTATCCTGAGCTATGGCGGAGATCCGGATTCGGTTACGGAAGAGGAGTTTCAGCAGATGATTGCCCACTGGCAGGGATACGAGGCGGCCGCCCTTGAATTTATGTTCGCAGACTGGGTGCTCTCAGAAAAGGAAAAGCAACAAAAATCATAATAAGGAGGGTTTTGAAAAACCCTCACTTCCTCGTTCTGAGGAAGTTGTACTCCCGTTTAAAAGGTCACCAAGGTCGGTGGTACAACCATCTCCCAATAAAATAGCAGGTTCTGAAAAGGTCTTAATAAGCCAGAACACTCTTTTGACTGAATGCAGGAGTCGGGGCCCGGGGTTCACGAATGTTCTACGACCGGGGCCTGCTGATCCTCTGTTAACACGCCACCGGGCAGTTCCAGGATATCGATCTTCCTGAAATGGATCTCTGACCCTTCCGACTCCGGACAGATGTACCCCTTCTTACGCTTTGTGGATCGTATTCCGTTGACAAACTTTCCATTTACAGCCAGTTTAATCGCGCCGTCAATGCATACGACCAGGTACCTGTTCCATTCTCCCGCCTCGCGGACCCGCTCCTCCAGCGCATAACTTCGGCCGGGAACTGCTTCCGAGGGATTGTCAGGAATGGCCCCCTCGAGTCCCATGACCGGAAACAGGTGACCGTGGGCATACTCCGAAGGCCTCTCATGGATGACCGGCCACTGGGGATCCAGCATCTGTATCTCCATGCCCCTGGGGAAGGGATTGTCCTCAAACGGGGTGCCGTCAGCCCAGACAAAAAAGCCGGAATTCCCGCCGGGTTCCATATGGCGCCATTCGATGTCCAGGATAAAATTCTCGTACTGTCTCTCTGTACGTATCACGCCGATCGGCTCTCCCGTACATTTTAGCAATCCATCTTCCACCCACCAGGTTTCTTCAGAGGTATTAACATCCACAAAACCGCTCAAATCGGTGCCGTTGAACAGCGGCCGGAATCCCAAATCAGAATCTCTCTCCCCCTGCGGCTGAAATTGCCGTATTCCCTTGCCCGCCGTGGTTGCAGCGAACGCTCCCAGCAACATCTGCCCGGTAAATTCCCTTCTGTTCATATCAATATTTATTATTCAGGATTAAGAATTTGCACTTGCGTAGTCATACCTGTTGGTGGGGGCCGGAGATGTACCCACAATCGGTGGCTCCTCGGTGATCTCGGGGACCGGGCCCAGTTCATATGTCTCAGGTCCCAGCCGCGATTCCGACTCGAGAACTTCCTCCCACGTAATTTCCCGGCCGGTATAGGCCGCCATCCGCCCCATGATGGCAATTCGGGCCGACTTTATCTGTTCTTCCGAATCATTAATGTAGTCACCGTTCCGGATAGCCGTCACCAGCTCAATATGTTCCTGGACGTAGGGATCCTTCACACTCCATTTGGAATGGACATCCTCTTCCTCCGGGTATGGATACTTCCAGGTCACCTCCCCGTCGTGGTTATAAATCGTTCCACTGGCATCGACACGACCGCGGGTACCGGTAATATACTGCTCTTTCCCGTTGTCGCATCCATTGATCTGCCGGGTGGCACAGTGCACTTTTTTCCCATTCTGGTACTCATAGCTGACGCTAAAATGATCGAACTGATCGCCCGACACCCGCTGGTGACGCCCCCCATACCCGACCGCTTTAACCGGGTGGCCGCCCATATACCAGCTCATTACATCCAGCTCATGGATAAACATCTCAACATAATGGTCTCCCGAAAGCCAAGTGAAGTTCCCCCAGTTTCGCAGCATATACTCCATGTCAGACCATTCCGGCCGGCGTTCGACCCACCAGAGCGCTCCCCCGTTCCGTATGATATTCGCCCCTACGACTTCGCCTATCGCTCCCCGGGCGACTCTCCGCCGGGTCTCAATATAATCTTTCTGGTATCGACGAATGGTACCGCTGACCATGCAGAGGTTGTTTGCTTTCGCTTTCCGGGTCGTCTCCATCATCAAGCGGGCTCCCGCAGGATCGATGGCCACCGGCTTTTCCTGGAACACATGTTTGCCGGCATCAATGGCCGCTTTCACGTGCCGGGGGCGGAAATGGGGCGGTGTGGCAAGCAACACCACATCGACGCCGGAATCGATTACCTTTTTGTAGCTGTCAAAGCCGACAAAGCAGTTTTTATCGGCAACTTCAATTCCCCTCGCCGCCTTCAGATGCGAGCGGCACTGGTCCAGCTGATCCCTGAAGACATCCCCCAGGGCCACAATTTCAAGGTTGGGTCCTGCGTCATGGAAGTTAATGGCTGCACCGCCACCACGACCGCCACACCCCACCAAACCGGCTTTCAGGACCGGTCCGTCCGGGGCCTGCGGTGCCAGTGAAATCGCAGTACTCTCCCCGCCCTTCTGCACAGCCCGGCTACCCGCGCAGCTGCTCAGTAGTCCTCCTGCGCCGATTGTCCCAAGCGTGCCCAAGGTTACATTTGACAGAAATTCCCGACGACTTTGTCCCTTCTTTTCCATACCATCTATTCCATTTATTTAAGCATTTACCTCACGCCAGATCTTTTGCACATCCGGCGCCCATCCTTTTCCTGAAAAGCGTGCAAAAAAATACTCTGTATTAAAAGAATTAAACAAGGTTCTTATTGAAATAAAAATATAACTTTTTACGCAAATGACATTGCGTTCAGCAATGTCGGGACAAACCTTCTGCATTTTAATTGTAAATCTTCAGCGTGGCAACGACCGGGAGGTGATCTGAGTAGCCGACCCCCAGCACCCTAAGATCCACCACTTCCACGACATCGCGCATGGCTGCATGCACCAGCAGGTAGTCGATACGTTTTTCGGGATCCCCATACGGATACGTAGCTTCCGGCAGCCCGACATTTTGAGCCATGTCAATCCATTGATCACGCAGTATGTTATAGGGATCCGATCCAGGCGTAAAATTCAGATCTCCCCCCAGGATCACGGGAATATCCGCACCGCTAAAAAACTCATTTATCTTCTGCATCTGTGCCGCCCTGTTCTCCGGGTACTGGTGACAGAGATGCGTCCCTGCAAACAGCAGTTCTCCTCCCTCATCAAGCTCTGTCCGGGCGACCAGCAGTGCCCTTTTCTCTCCCCCTTTGGGTATCGGGAGCATCACTTTCTCTACCGAAACCGGGTGCGGGGTCAATATTCCCTCGCCATATCCGCCACCGTCAAAATTGATTGCCTTGCCGAAATAGCCGTGCATTCCGGTCAGATCAGCCAGTTTTTCCACGAGATTTTGTGGCACCCCGTTATTCAGTCTGGCCGACCGGCCGGTGAGGCTGTCCACTTCCTGCAACGCTACAAAATCGGGGCGTTCGTTGCGGATCAGCATGGCGACATCCTCGATATTGCTGCTGCCGGGATTTTCCGGATCTTCCCCGTGATAGATGTTGTAGGTCATCACTTTAATCGTATCCGCTGACTGGCCGATTCCAGCTACAGGCAGCAGGGCCATCAATACCAAAAGCAAAATTGGGGAGGAAAAAGACTTCACAACAGGTCACTTTATTCTTTATAACTGAATTACCGCAGTTCAAGCACGCTGAACACCGCCAGATGATCTGACAGAAAGCGGCCGTCCCGAAACGTGGTAAGCGCTGAAATACTTCGAACTTCCACTCCGTCATTCACAAATACGTAATCGATACGGCGCCCCTGGTTATCCAGCGATTCGGCGACCTCCCACCCGGAGTAGGTAAAATCGGGTCCCACTGCGGGAATGGTGCTGTGCTGCCAGGCATCCCGCAGAGAAGAACTGGTGAGCGTGCTGTAGGGCCGGCTGCCCGGTTCAACATTGAAATCCCCGGTCAAAACCACCGGGTCGTCACCGGCAATTTTATCAATAATTTGCAGGATCAGCTTCGCACTCTCCGCCCGGGCCTGCTCCCCGCGGTGGTCAAAATGCGTATTAAACACGTACAGTTCGGAACCGGTCGACCTGTCCCGGAACTTACCCCACGTCATGATGCGTGGAAGCGCCGCATCCCACCCCGTACTCACCTGTCCCGGGGTTTCAGAAAGCCATATCGTGCTGTCGGATTCTGCTATAAGCTCGTATTGTCCGGTATCGTAAAAGATGGCGGAATACTCGTCACTCTCTCCCCCCTGGGCACGCCCGATGCCGATGTAATCCATCCCGGCCAGTTCCCGGTCCATATATTCCACCTGGTGAACAAGCGCTTCCTGGGTACCCAGGAAATCGGGATCGAAGAATTTGACCTGGTTCAGCAGCTCCGCTTTGCGGAGGTCCCACCGGTTGTTCCCGTCGTCCGGATTATCGTAGCGAATGTTGTAGGTCATCACTGAAACATTCGTCTGGGCTTTGCTCTCGCTGACACCCGTAAGCATAAGAATCAAAAAACCGAACACCATGTTGGAAAAGAGAATATTCATAATCTGCATTTTTTGGTAACATTAACCTGAACTCGGCATAATGATCTCAACCAGAATGCCTGTTTGCCTTGAAATGGCAAAAAACCAGTCCCTCCTTGAGGAGGGTGGGCCAATCGCGAGAGCCACGCGATTGGGTCGGGAGGTGCAGGTCTGACATAGAGAATAACACCCCTCCCGCCTTTGGCGGCGCTCCCCTGAAGGGGAGATTAAGGACCTGTCCCGGGAAGTTTAGAAACAATTACAAAACAGGAAGTCATATCGAATAGAACTCACGTTACATTATTTTGACAGACATTGGATTCCACTGTTTCGCCGGTACGCTACCCGCTGTAGAGCTCCTGGTCTTCCGGCCGGATTTCAATCAGTTTTCTCCATGCTTTATACAAAAATCCACTGGCTGCAATGGCCACCACGGTAATAATCCCTGCCAGCATCCAACGGCCGTAGATCCAATACCCCGTTGCAAACAGCGCCCCATAAACGGCGATACAGCCCAATACCATGCAGAGCATTCCCTGAGGTACCCGCCATGCTTCATCTTCGAGCGGTTCCACATCTTTGCCCTCTGCTTTGGCCTTGTTGACCACCCTTTTCCAGCCGGGTCCGCCGGGCCGGGCAATTTTACAGAAATTCACCAGCGTCTCCTCATCTGTCGGGCGCGTCAGGAATGTTACAGAAACCCATCCGATGGTGGTAATGACGATCCCGACGATCAGCTCCTGCCAGCTGGTAAGCTCAGGCAGACCGGTATAAACATGCGCAAACTGGAAATACATCGCCACGGCAAACGAAATAAACATGGCGGCGATTTCGCTGCCGGCGTTGATCCGCCACCAAAACCAGCGCATGATAAACAGCAGCCCCGTACCCGCACCGATCTGCAGGATTATCTGGAAACTGTCGAGGGCATCGCGCAGGAGCAGGGCCAGCGCACCGGCAACGATCATCAGTACAACGGTTGAGATTCGTCCCACGGTTACCAGTTCCTTTTCCGAACTTCCTGGCCGCACAAACCGCTTGTAAAAATCATTGACCAGGTACGAGGATCCCCAGTTCAGGTGCGTTGAAATCGTAGACATGTATGCGGCCGTGAGCGACGCCACGACCAGCCCAAGCCACCCGGTGGGAATAAAAGTTAACATGGCAGGATATCCCATATCATCTCCGGCCACGCTGGAAGCGTTCGGGAAAGCCTCTTTCAGGGATGCGATATCCGGGAATACGATAATGGAGCACAATCCCACAATAATCCACGGCCAGGGACGCAGGGCAAAATGGGCGGCATTAAAAAAGAAGACCGCGGCTATTGAATTATTCTCGTTTTTTGCAGCAAACATCCGCTGGGCTATGTACCCGCCGCCGCCCGGTTCGGCACCCGGGTAATAGACACTCCACCACTGAATAAGCAATGGAATAATAAAGATGCCCATCGCCTGCGAGGGATCGGAAAAATCGGGCAGAATATTAAGCTGGGATACCACTTCTTTGTGTGAGAGCAGCCCCTCCAGCCCTCCAACCTGGGGATGCTGGAGCGCTACATAGGCCGCAATCAAACTTCCGCCGATGGCCAGGAAAAACTGGAAAAAGTCGGTAAGCAAGACTCCTTTCAGTCCCCCGAGCGAACTGTACAGCACCGTCACTATTCCTGCAATTACAACCGTCTGCAGCGGGGTAAGCCCCATCAACACGCCGCTTATTTTAATAGCCGCCAGCGATACCGTTGCCATCACCACTACGTTAAAAATAAATCCCAGGTAAACAGAACGGAAACCCCGCAGGAAAGCCGCCATTTTTCCACTGTACCGGAGTTCATAAAACTCCACATCAGTCAGCACGCCCGACCGTTTCCACAGGTTGGCATACACAAACACCGTCAGCATACCGGTCAGCAGGAACGCCCACCATACCCAGTTCCCCGAAACCCCATCAGTACGTACAATATTTGCAACCAAATTCGGGGTGTCGGTCGAAAAGGTGGTGGCAACCATCGATACGCCCAGCAGCCACCAGGGCATATTTTTACCGGCTGCAAAAAACTCGGTAGAATTTTTGCCGGCCTGCCTGGCTACGTAGAGTCCGATGGCCAGCGAAAAAACCATGTAGAGCGCAATAATGAACCAGTCAATTGTTTCTAAAAACACCATGTTCTGTTACTGTTGATGTGGAAGGAGTTAGAAATATGAATCAATCCCGAATGTTGTTCAAGTCTCGACGTCAATCATGACAATACATAAATAAAAAAATTAATGAAAGAGCCTAAGAAGCGGATATAAAAATAAATGGAAGTTTAAACTTTCAAAAAGAAATTAAACGAAAGGTTTTTATTTGTTTTTATTTTCAATTTATTGTCTATTTCAAGATTTGCATACAGGAGGGTTCTGCCGTTGTACCATATGGGCTGAAAAAAATCGATACGGGACCGGCATGATTGCTCCTGATTGCTCAAAAATCAAAATATTTGTAAAAATCGTGGTAGCCTGCTTTTTTAGTACATTATAAATTCCATGATTCCTGTAATGGAACCAGGTCGGGTACGGTAATATTTTCAACTTTCTAAACCAATTCGCTGATTATGTCAAAAAATAGCATTGATAGAAAATCCTTTATTAAAAGTGCACTGGGCACCATTGGCCTCTTCTCCATTGTACCCCGGAGCGTATTGGGGGGAACCGGATATACCGCTCCCAGCGACGAGCTTACAAAAGCTGTAATCGGGGTGGGTATGATGGGAAAGGGGCACCTGCGATACCCCGGCGCCCGCCTTTTGGCTGTCTGTGATGTAGACCAGCAACACCTGCAGCAGGCACTGGACATTACGGGGCCCGAGGTGAATGGCTATACCGACTACCGGGAAGTACTGGCCCGGGATGACATTGATATTATACATATCGCCACTCCTCCCCACTGGCACGGCGTTATGGCCAAAGAGGCGGCAGAAGCAGGCAAAGACATCTGGTGCGAAAAGCCAATGACCCGCACCATCGGGGAAGGTCGTAAAGTTGTTGAGGCGGTCCGGGAAAACGGGCGCATCTTCCGGCTGAATACCTGGTTCCGTTTCCGGGATATCTTCTACGGGATGGGAACGCCGGTCAAGCCGATCAAAAAACTGGTGGAAAATGATGTGTTCGGATGGCCTCTAAAGGTTACAATCAACGAGAGCACAGGATTCAACTGGAAATTCAACTGGAGCGGACTTACCAACCTGCCTCCCCAATGGACCCCGGAAACCCTGGATTATGAGCAGTGGCTGGGCCCGGCTCCCTACAAGCCGTACCACCAGCACCGCACCCATGTGACGTTCCGCGGCTATTGGGATTACGACGGGGGCGGCCTGGGAGATATGGGGCAACATTACCTCGATCCCGTGCAGTATATCCTGGACAAAGACCACACCAGTCCCATACGAGTGGTGGCGGATGCCGAGCAGCAGCACCCGGATGCCGTGGGAACCTGGAAGCGGATCGAGATGGAGTATGAGGATGGATGCAAAATCATCCTCGATGGAGAGAACAAAGATACGGACGCCGCTTTTATTGAAGGACCCAACGGCAAACTGAACCGTGGGTTTGAATCTGATATCCCGGATATTCGACGCCTGGCTGCCTCCCTGCCGGATCCGGAACCGCAGATCACTGACTTTAGTCAGGCGGTCCGGAGCCGGCAAACGTTCGCTTTAAATGAAGCAAACGGGCACCGGTCCTGCACGCTGGTCAACCTCGGGAAAATCGCCATACGCCTGGGGCGTGAGCTGAAATTCGACCCCGAGAATGAGCAATTTATAGATGACGAAGCGGCCAACCGACTGATCAATCAGCCGATGCGGGCCCCCTGGAAGATATAAGTACTGACTGAAACAAATGCCTGAAATGATATCAAATAAACTAGATCACTCCTCGACAATGAAACGTTTTAACCCAATAATTGTACTCCTGCTGGTCTTTGCAGCAGCCTCCTGCGCGCCGTCCAACCAGGCTGTACAAAGTACCAGCCGGCAACTGACCCCTGACCAGCTCGATAATCTGACGGAAGTTGTCGCCCAGATGCCGGCTGCCGACAAAACCGAACGGGATTGGCTGAACAGCAGGATCCTCGAAATGGGCCCTCCCGCGGTTCACAACCTGGTGGATATGCTCGACGGGACGGCCACCGGGGATGACACCAACGCCCGCTACGCCGTAAACGGTCTCGCAAAATTTGTATCGGATCCCGGAAATGGTGACGGGCGCGCCCAGGTGGAACAAGTAATCCTCGAAGAGCTGCGCGGAGATCACCCGGTCGCGGTTGACATTTTCCTGCTGGAACAGCTTGAACTGATCGGCACGAACCGGTCGGTTCCGCTCCTGCGATCATTCCTGGGAGATGCAGCACTCAACGGCCCGGCGGCCCATGCGCTGCGGAGTATCAATACGGAACAAGCAGCGAACGCACTGGCAGAGGAACTTTCCGACCTGGAAGGCTCCCAAAAAGTCGCCCCCTTGAAAGCGCTTGGCGATATGCAGCGCCCCGTACCTGCCCTCATAAACCAGGCGTCCTCGTTAACCGAAAGCAGTGATCCGGATACACGGGACGCACTGCTCTACGCTCTTGCCAACACGGGAGATCCCGGGGCTACCCCGTTCATTTCGGCCGGAGACCCGGTTCAGTACAGGCTTACCCTGGCGCATCGGCTGGCAGAAGAGGGATACGCGCAGCAAGGCAGCCAACTGGCCCGGGATATCTATGCCGGGGATCATCCCACTCATGTCCAGACGGCAGCACTAACCACCATTTTTGAAGTTGAAGGGGAGATCGCAGCCGGCCTTCTGTTTGATGCCGTGCAGGATCCCAATCCCGAATTACGGGCCGCCTCCCTTTCCCTGATACAGAAAATGGATGGTAGTGAGATTACCGAGAGGCTGGTTGATCAACTTGACCAGAGTAATCCTTCTGTGCAGGCCGACATTATTGAAGCGCTCGGGAAACGCGGTGACAGCTCAGCCTGGTCGGAGGTGAGACCATTTTTACGGGATAGCAATCCAGATGTCCGACTCGCAGCAATCAATGCATCCGTTCCACTCGGGAAAACAGAGTCGATCCCCGTTCTGCTGCAGTCGCTGGACCGTGCCGACCAACCGGGTGAAATTAAGGCGATTCAAACTGCACTCCAGCAACTGCCATCGAAGCCGTTGTACGCCGCTGCAACCCAGCGATGGGCTCGCTTCTCAACCGGGGCGCGGGTCGCTCTTATTGAAATTGTGGGCGAGCGCCAAAGCAGTGAGTATCTCGATGACCTGTTGGGGCAACTCGGCAGTGCCGACCGCCAGGTACGCCTGGCGATCCTCCGTTCCGCAAGAGACATCGCCACCGCGGATGATCTCTCAACCCTGGTGGGACTTTTAAACCAGGCCCGTAATGACCAGGAAATCAACCTTGTCAAGGAAGCGGTGGTACATGTGGCTAATACATCCGGGGAGGAAAACGCGGCCGCTCCTGTTATTGAGGCCCTGGGTAGCGGCTCTGAGAGCCAGTCCGTCCACCTGATAGAAATACTACCGGCGATCGGTGGGCAACAAGCAATGGAGACGGCCATTGAGACCACAACGCATTCAAACGGAGAAATTCAGTCAGCTGCAAAAACGGCGCTGGCAAACTGGCCTGAAGCCGATGCCATCCAGCCGCTTAAAACCGTGATCCAAAATACCTCTCCGTCAGAACGTCCCGCACTTGTTGACGGCTATATCCGGCTTGTACGGGATTCCAGGTATTCGGACTCTGATAAAGTGCAATTTCTAACGGATGCCATTGAAATCGTATCTGGAAATGAACAAAAGAGTACACTGCTGGAAGCACTTTCAGGCATCCAGTCCACGGCCTCTTTAAAAGCGGTGGCTCACTATTTTGACAGCCATGATGAACCGGTGAGGAATGAAGCGCTCCGTTCTGCTGCCGAGATACTGGCGCCTTCCTACAATTTTGCCAATGAGTTTGACGGTACTGACAAAACACTTGCGGTACTGGAGGCTACCACGGACAGCACCACAAGAGCACAAATAGAGCAGTTTATCGGTGAGATCCAAACCCAGGAGCAGGCTGCCGAAGGCTTTACCTCGTTGTTCAACGGGGAAAACCTTTCCGGCTGGACCGGCGACACGGAGGCCTACCAAGTCCGCGACGGCCAGCTGATCCACCGGGATGGGGAAAGTGGCAATATTTTTACCACGCAGGAGTACAGCGACTTTATCCTGCGTTTTCAATTCAAGCTGACGCCCGGGGCCAACAATGGCCTGGCAATTCGGTCGCCATTGCAGGGTAATCCCGCCTACGAGGGCATGGAACTTCAGATCCTGGACAATACCGCCGAGAAGTATACCGATCTCCAGCCTTACCAGTATCATGGTTCCGTATATGGCGTTGCCCCGGCACAGCGCGGCCACCTGAAACCGGTCGGTGAGTGGAATACCCAGGAAGTCATCGCCAACGGTTCGCAGATTACGGTCAAGCTCAACGGCGTGACCATCCTGGATACCAACCTCGAGGAGGCCGCCACCCCCAACACGGTGGATGGAGAAGAGCATCCCGGATTATTGCGTACCAGCGGGCATATCGGCTTTCTTGGCCACGGTGATGAAGTCGCTTTCCGGAATATCCAGGTACGCGACCTGAATGTTTACTACCCGGATTATTCCGGCGATACGGAAGTGGCCGGAGGGATGAACCACCCGCCCGAAGGCTTCACGGCCCTGTTTAACGGAGAAAATCTCGAGGGGTGGAAAGGACTCGTCGAAAATCCCGAAGTACGCGCTCAAATGAGTAAAGAGGAACTGGCTGAAGCCCAAAAAGAGGCCGACCGCATCATGCAGCAGCACTGGTCGGTCCGTGACGGCATCCTCTTTTTCGACGGTAATGGTGAAAGCCTGGCCACTGAAAAAGATTACAAGGATTTTGAGATGCTCCTGGACTGGAAAATTGAGCCGGGCGGCGACAGTGGCGTCTACCTGCGCGGCACGCCCCAGGTTCAGATCTGGGACATCACGCAGTGGCCGGTCGGCTCCGGTGGACTTTACAACAACCAAAATCACCTGAGTGAGCCGCTGGTAAATGCCGATAATCCGGTTGGTGAGTGGAATCATATGCGAATTAAAATGATTGGTGAGCGCGTGACTGTGCACCTGAACGGTCAGCTCGTGGTACCAAATGTTGTGCTCGAAAATTACTGGAACCGCGACAAGCCGATCTACCCGGAAGGACAGATCGAACTGCAGGCGCACAATACACCGCTGTATTTTAAAAATGTATTTATTCGTGAGATACCACGTACGGAACCGCTGTTCAACGGCGAAGACCTTGCCGGCTGGGAGCGGGTCGGCGGCAATGCCGGAAGCTGGAACGCCGATGACGGCCTGCTTTATACTAAAGGCGACGGAGAAGAATGGGAAAAAGGCGCCGGAGGCGGATGGCTTTCGACTACGGAAATGTACGATAATTTCAAGCTGGAGCTTGAATACCGGCTGCCGGAAGGCGGAAACAGCGGTGTTTTCCTTCGAGCTCCGCACCAGGGCGACCCCGCTTACCAGGGACTCGAAATTCAACTGCTGGATGATTATGCAGACCAATATGCGGGTCTGCAGCCCTGGCAATATACCGGCAGTATCTACGATATCAAGGCGCCCTCCAGGCGCGTATCCAAACCAGCCGGCGAATGGCAACAGATGGTGATCGTGGCAGACGGCCCGAATATCAAGGTAACGCTGAATGGCCAGTTGATTCTCAACACAAGCCTTGTGAATCACCTGAAAAAGGTGACGGAGCATCCGGGTCTGAAACACAGGAAAGGCTATATCGGCCTGCAAAATCATAATTCGCGCGTGGAATTCAGAAACATCAACATTACTGAAATCAAATAACATACACCCGGGTATGGGACAAAATGACCAGACGAAATACCCGGGCCTTAACATTTTATCTCAATATGTTCATTCAAACATCCATGAAGATATCCAACATTATACTCGCAACGGTATCAATGCTTATTTTCTCACTTGCTGCCGGCAGCTCGCTGGCTCAATCCGGCATTCCGGGTGCTGAAGCTGCCGGGCAATGGGATATAACAATAGAAACGCCGGACGGACAATTGCCCTCCTGGCTGGAAATCAAGACCTCCGGTAACCAGGCGCTTGTCGGCCGGTATGTGGGCGCCGCGGGCAGTGCTCGTCCTATTTCGGAGATAAAGTATGATGAGCAAAGCGATACCTACAGTTTTACCATTCCGCCACAATGGATGCAGCAGTATCCCGACCCTCATTTCGTATTTTCACTAAACGACGGCACCCTTTCGGGATGGACGATCGGGCCCGATGGCAACAAGCTGGAATGGACAGGAGTGCGGGCGCCTTCCCTGGTGCGGGATGAAAAACCGGAATGGGGCCAGCCAATCGACCTGCTCGATCAGGATCTTTCCCAGTGGATCATTCCGGAAAACAACCAGTTCCGGATGGAAAACGGCATCCTGGTGAACCCGGAAGCGGGCGGCAACCTGGTAACCAAACAGAAATTCGACGATTTCAAGCTGCATGTGGAGTTCCGGTACCCGGAAGGCAGCAACAGCGGAATTTATCTCCGGGGACGATATGAAGTGCAGATCGCCGATAATTACGGGGTTGAACCGGAAAGCCACTACATCGGCGGCATCTACGGTTTTATTGATCCCACGGTTAATGCGGCCAAAAAAGCGGGCGAATGGCAAACCTACGACATCACGCTGAGCGGCCGGATGGTGACCGTGGAACTCAACGGAACCGAAGTAATCTGCAACCGACCCATTCCCGGCATCACGGGCGGGGCGCTCGACAGTAACGAAGGAGAACCCGGCCCGGTCATGCTGCAGGGCGACCATGGACCTATTGAATTCAGGAAAATTATTATTACACCCGCTATAAATCAATAATGACAGGTAACCTGTCAAAAACATTTTAAATGTTCGCCTTCACGCATTGTCGCAAAACTTAAATGAACAATCATCTATTGCTTTTTCGCCACGTGATAGGGCCAAAACCATTGCTGCACGACAGTCTATTTAAGATCAAATGGGTGTAATACAGATTATTCACCAGGCATTAGTAGATAGACAATCCTGGGACCTTTGCTGAACCTGCTATTTTATTGGGAGTTAGTTGTACCCCCGACCTTATTGACCTTTTAACGGGAGAGCAAAACTCCCTCAGAACAAAGAATTGAGGCTTGTGCAAAGCCCTATCCTTTAAATAGAATTTTATCGAATAACTCAACCATTTAAAGCAGATTGAGATGAAAGTACAACGACTTTTAATTCTATTATCCATTGCAGCCATTGTTGCAGGCTGCGGTTCGCCAGATCAGGTCAAACGCCAAATGTTGAGCCTCATACCCGAACCAGTACACAAGCAAGTCAACCAGGGGCAGTTTCAACTTACCCCTGAAACCTCGATCGTTGTGGACGAAGGCAATGCCGAACTCGAGGAACTGGGAGAATTCCTGGCTGAATTGATCAACTCGGCTACCTGGTACTCTCTGGAGGTAACCACTTCCGCCAGCAACGAAAACAGCATCCGTCTCACAATCGACGACGAGGGAAGCTATCAAAATAAGGAGGCGTACATCCTGACCTCTGATGAAGAGGGAGTAACTATTCAGTCGCCCTCCGCTCAAGGCGTTTTCTACGGTGTTCAAACGCTGCGGCAGCTTCTTCCGCCCGAGATAGAGCACACCGATCCGTCACTGACACCGCAGGACGTAGAGTGGATGGTACCTGCCGTGGAGATTGATGATTATCCCCGATTTTCCTACCGCGGCATGCACCTGGATGTGGCCCGCCATTTCTTTCCGGTCGAGTTTATTAAAAAATATATTGACATCCTGGCTATGTACAAGATGAACCGGTTCCACTGGCACCTGACAGAAGACCAGGGCTGGCGTATCGAAATCGAGCAGTATCCCAGGCTCACAGAAGTGGGAGCGTGGCGCGATTCCACGCTGGTGGGCCATTACGGCTCCGGCATCTATGACGGGGAGCGCTACGGCGGATACTACACTCAGGAAGAGATCCGGGAAGTCGTTGAATATGCCCGGGAACGGTATGTCACGATCGTCCCCGAAATTGAGATGCCCGGTCATTCCAGTGCCGCCCTCGCCGCCTACCCACAGTTTGGCTGCCGGGAAGACGGTGATTACCAGGTACAGACGACATGGGGTATTTTCGAGGATATTTACTGTCCCAGGGAAGAAACCTTTGAATTCCTGGAGGATGTGCTGACCGAAACGATGGAACTGTTTCCCAGCGAATACGTCCATATCGGTGGCGATGAAGCGCCCAAGGCGCAGTGGGAAGAGAGCGAAGTGGCGCAACAAGTGATCCAGCGCGAGGGACTGGAGGACGAGCACGAACTGCAGAGCTACTTTATCACCCGCATGGAGCGTTTTCTCAATGAGCATGGACGACAGATTATCGGGTGGGATGAGATCCTTGAGGGCGGCCTGGCCCCCAACGCCACGGTCATGAGCTGGCGCGGAATCGAAGGCGGCATCGCTGCCGCCAGGCAGGGGCACGACGTCGTAATGACCCCCACCTCCCACGTCTACCTGGACTACTACCAGGCCGACCCGGAGACCGAGCCCCTTGCTATCGGTGGGTTTACCACCCTGGAAAAAACCTACTCCTTTGAACCGGTGCCCGACGTACTTAACGAGGAGGAGGCTCAACACGTACTGGGGGCCCAGGGCAATGTATGGACCGAGTATATAAAGTCGCCCGACAAGGCAGAGTATATGGCATACCCGCGCGCAATGGCGATCGCAGAACTGGACTGGACCCCAAAATCAAAGAAAAACTTTACCCTGTTCTGGAGGCGCCTGCAGAACCATTTTAAGCGGTTTGACATCATGGATATCAACGCCGCCGAACATTACAGGGGGATCATGCCCGTATTGAACAACGAGTAAACCTCCCACCCTGCTTTTAGCCCGGTCGTCGGCCATGACGACCGGGCCTTTTTTATGACGGTTACCTTTATTCCGTTCGCCTTTTATCTAGGAAAAACGAATGCGACTGCATTCAGGGAACAGTAAAAACACAACATCAGATGCTGAAAATAATGAGATCCCCTATTTGCCTGTTACCCACGATATTTTATCTTACATATAGATGGGTTAACAATCATTTAGTTGGAGTGATATAATGGGTAATATTCTACAGGCTACAGCAGGGAAAACTGCTATCTTTTTTCTTATCCTTTTTACGGGAACAGCAAGTCTGGGCCAAGGGCAGGCACTGCTCTCGCAAAACAGCTCAACTGCCGTTCTTACCGTTACGGAGGAGCAAGACTCCCTCTCCCCGCTTGACAAATATGACGAGCGGTTGCAAACTCTTGTTGCCTACCTCAAGCAACAGGGATATACCATCGGCTCGCTGTTGGAGGATGAACGGTTCGAAATTTATGAAAAGATCGGGGATCGCTTCCGGAATTCAGCCGAAAAAAAATCCCTGGGTATGGAGCAATACAAACGCATACTGGGATTTGAGCACAAAAAACGGAACATCACCAGCTTTATGGAGACCCACACCGAACAACTCCAAAAAGCGGAAGAAACGTACGGAATTTCGAAATATGTGATTGCCGCCATCATTGGAATTGAGTCAGATTTCGGAAAGAACTTTGGTAGCTACAACCCCTTTAATTCGTATGTTTCGATGTATCTGGTGGATTACCGGGCTGATTTTGCGCAAGCCCAGCTCAAGGAACTGCTGGATTTTACCACCCGTAACAAGCTGGATGTTTTTGAACTTAAATCAAGTTATGCCGGGGCGATGTCATATGGTCAATTCATCCCCTATTCCATCAATAAATGGTTTGTTGGCAGCGACATTTTTGACGTTAACAACAACATTCTCTCTATCGCCAACTACCTGTCATATTTTAAAGAGCGGACCGGCAGCATCGAAACCGCGGTGCTCCGGTACAACCCCAGCAGCCTGTACCGCGATGCCGTTCTCTCTCTTGCCCGTGAAGCCGAGGAGATGCATACCAATACAACAAGACGATAGCTCAACCTCTTACTCCAAAAAAATGGGCCCACGCTCCGTGTGGAAGCTCGTTTAGACGCGACATGCAGCCTGGTTCTGTACTGGATTTTGCTCCGGCTTCCGCGCCCCATTCAAGGCCGTGAGAGCAGGCAATTTTCATTCGCCCCTGGACGAACTTTCAACCTGCAACCTTCAGCTTTAAACCTTCCTCCCCCCCTTCGAAAATCATCCTTCTTCATTCTGCATATACAATTCCCGACCGGTGATTTGTTGGCTTCGTTTATATTCATAAAAAAGGAATGCTCCCTGCCAAGAAAAATGGCTTTCGTGACTTTTTAATAGCGCAAGATCCTGACTGGGCATCCTAGCATGTACCGGTTAGCAACTTGTTCCTACCCATCTACTGGCCTAATCATAGATTTCTCCTTCTCCAGAGAGGAACCCATTTATCCCATGAATAGTCAATAAAAAAGCCCCACTCCCGAAACGGGAATGAGGCCTTAATATGTTCAGACGCACGAAAAGTCTGAGTGGTTAAACAGGTCGGCTTACATCATGCCGCCCATGCCACCCATTCCTCCCATGCCGCCCATACCGCCAGGCATTCCGCCACCGCCGGCAGGTCCGTCATCGTCGTCATCATCGCCTTTGCCAGGCTTGTCGGAGACGAGGGCTTCGGTGGTCAGCATCAGTCCGGCTACAGAAGCGGCGTTCTGGAGAGCCGTTCGGGCTACTTTCGTCGGGTCAATCACACCGGCTTCAATCAGGTCTTCGTACACATCGGTACGAGCGTTGTAGCCGAATGCATCTTTTCCTTCTTTGACTTTCTGAACAACGATAGAGCCTTCAGCGCCGGCATTGTCAGCGATACTTCGCAGCGGTGCTTCAAGCGCACGCCGGATAATATCGAATCCTACCTGCTGATCCGGGTTTTCTCCTTCAAGATCATCCAGGGCTTTCTGTGCACGGATAAAGGCAACTCCGCCACCGGGTACGATACCTTCTTCAACGGCAGCCCGGGTAGCGTGAAGCGCATCTTCTACGCGTGCTTTCTTCTCTTTCATCTCAACCTCGGAAGCCGCGCCGATATTCAGCACAGCCACGCCGCCGCTCAGCTTGGCAAGGCGTTCCTGCAGTTTTTCGCGGTCATAGTCAGACGTGGTGCTTTCGATCTGACCTTTAATCTGGTTGATGCGCGCCTTGATATCCTTGTCGTTACCCTGGCCGCCAACAATTGTCGTGGTGTCTTTGTCCACGTTGATGCGGTCAGCCGTACCAAGATAATCGAGCGTAGCATTTTCAAGCTTGTATCCACGCTCCTCAGAGATCACGGTACCGCCGGTAAGGATGGCGATATCTTCGAGCATCTGCTTGCGACGGTCGCCAAAGCCGGGAGCTTTGACCGCAGCAATCTTCAGTGAACCGCGCAGTTTGTTAACAACCAGCGTAGCCAGTGCTTCGCCTTCGATATCCTCGGCGATGATCAACAGCGGCTTGTTGGTTTGGATCACTTTTTCAAGGATGGGAAGCAGATCCTTCATGTTGGAGATCTTGCTGTCGAAGATCAGGATCTGGGGCTCTTCCATCGCAGCGACCATATTCTCAGAATCGGTCACAAAGTACGGGGAAAGATAGCCGCGGTCGAACTGCATACCTTCAACCGTTTCGAGATGGGTTTCGATGCCTTTGGCTTCTTCAACCGTTATAACACCATCTTTACCCACTTTTTCCATCGCATCGGCAATCAGGTTGCCGATCGTTTCGTCATTGTTGGCAGAAATAGTACCAACCTGGGCGATCTCGTTTCGGTCGCTGATCTCCTTGCTTTGTGCCTGAAGACTGGCAACAATAGCGTCAACAGCCTTTTCGATTCCCCGCTTCAGTTCCATCGGGTTGGCACCGGCCGTTACGTTTTTCAGTCCCGTTTGAATAATGGACTGGGCAAGCACGGTAGCAGTGGTGGTTCCATCACCAGCGTTATCGCTCGTTTTGGAAGCAACCTGCTTTACCATCTGAGCTCCCATGTTTTCACGCTTGTTGGAAAGCTCAATCTCTTTAGCAACCGTTACACCGTCTTTGGTTACGGTTGGCGCGCCAAATGATTTTTCAATTACAACGTTGCGT
Source organism: Halalkalibaculum sp. DA3122 (assembly GCF_043951865.1). Classification (NCBI taxonomy): domain Bacteria; kingdom Pseudomonadati; phylum Balneolota; class Balneolia; order Balneolales; family Balneolaceae; genus Halalkalibaculum; species Halalkalibaculum sp. DA3122. The sequence goes on along the minus strand of NZ_JBINJF010000025.1, from coordinate 13,071 downwards.
CCACGTGGGCCCAACGTAACCTTGACAGCATTCGCCAGCTTGTCAACGCCGCGCTTTAGCGCATCGCGGGCTTCCATATCGTAGTGAACTAATTTTGCAGACATAGTTCTCCTGTAGTTTGATTAATTTTCAGTTTTATAATTTTGAAAAAATTCGTGAATTGCATTAGGAAACAATTCCTAAAATATCGGCTTCTCGCATTATCAGGTATTCCTCACCATCCAATGTAATTTCGGTACCTGAGTACTTGCCATACAGAACTTTGTCGCCTTCGGCAACCGACATGTCGATCTTGGTTCCATTTTCTACCTTTCCCGGACCGGCAGCAACCACAGTACCTTTTTGAGGTTTTTCTTTAGCTGTATCCGGGATAATAATACCCGAACTTGTCTTTTCTTCGGCGGGTTCAGGCTGAACCAACACGCGATCACTCAAGGGTTTAATTTTTGTTTTAGCCATATGTATGACTCCCTAATTTAAGTTAATAGTTGAAGTTGAAAATTCAGTTCCATGTAATTTTTTGACTCAGTCCATTACAACATCACTGAGTATCTCAGGTACATATATGAGCAAGTACCGTACCAAACTTTGGGGAATGGATAAAAATGTTATCAACAAACACTGAAAGGGCGGTTTGCCGGCTGAAACATGCCAACTACAAAATATTGGTCAATGTCAACTAATTTTGGAAGCCGAAATTTCAGGTCAAAATGCCATCTTCCTCAAGAAGGGCTGTCAACTTTTCATAAACAGATGGCTCCCAGGCTTCTGCCCGTTTGTCAAAATCGAAGCCATCGGGCAGGGCGCTCTTGTCGATAATCGGTTTAAGCGCGTTACTCAGCTTTTTTCTGCGCTGGTTAAAGGCGGTGCGGACCACCGTTTTGAGATGCGGATCGGAGCATGAAAGCGGCCCTTGGTCAAAATGCAGTCGCACCATGGCGCTGTCAACGTTGGGCTGGGGAGTAAAGACCTGGCGGGGCACCTCGAACAGGATTTCGGGCGTGCACATCAGCTGCGTCTGCACGCTGAGTATTCCGTAGTCTTTTGTACGGATATTGGCGACCAGTCGCTCGGCCACCTCCTTCTGCATCATCAGCAGGGCGTCAGCAAGCAGTGCACGATTTTCCAGCAGAAGAAACAGGATCTGGCTGGTTATATAGTAGGGCAGGTTCCCGATTACATGGGTCTTCTCTTTTTCAAGGACGAGCTCTTCAAAATCTATATCAAGAATGTCTTTGTGGAGGATCCTCAATTCCGGGAATTTCTGCTTCAGCACCTCAACCGCCCGCTGGTCCAGTTCAACTGCTACGACATCCTCATACCGTTTCAATAGGCCCTCCGTCAGCAGGCCGGTACCCGGACCGATTTCAATTATGCGATGCCCCGGGCCCGCATTCAGCGCACCCACAATTTTCTCAATCATGTTGGTATCTTTTAAAAAATGCTGGCCTAAACTTTTTTTGGGACGGATACTCATTTTTGGCTGTTAGTTATTGGTAATTGATTCTTTGTTTTAAATATGATTCAACCCGGGTTTGTTTATACCTGTACTGGGAGCTTTGGTTCGTGACCTCAGGCTTTCTTTAAATATTCACTCTTCCTTATGCCTGCTTTAACGTAATCTATCCTGCATTCCTTTGCGAGCTTCAGCTCGCGTTACCTTTTTCGATTCCATTGTCATTATTTCTCATAACCACTTGTGTTACTCTGGCATCCGTGCTTCTCACGTTTTTCAAACCCTTTTTGCTTCGAGGAACTGTTTAAATTAATTTGTTCAAAATATTCACACAACATTGGGCAAACAACATTTATTTATGGATATCAATCCCCTTGAAACCGAAGAGATCGGCATAAAGACTCTAGAGCAGCGGTTGATGAAATCCAACTCCGAGATCTCCCTGAAAATAGGTCTGCCGAAAGAGGTCAACAATGATGAACGTCGCCTTTCCCTGACCCCGGGCGGCGTGTCGGTGCTGGTGGCCAACGGGCACGAGGTGTTTATCGAAAAGGGGGCTGGCGAGGAAGCCAATTTTGACGATACCGAGTTTGCGGATGCCGGTGCAGAAATCACCTACAGCGTGGACGAACTCTATAAAAAGTCGGAGTTGATTGTGAAGGTGGCGCCCCCAAGCGAGGATGAATTTGATCTGCTGGAACCAGATCAAACGCTTATCTCGGCACTGCACCTGGGTAATACCACGGAAGATTTTATGGATCTGCTCATTAAAAAAAACATCACCGCCATCGGGTACGAATTTATCCAGGGCGAAGACAAGGAGTTCCCGATCGTGCGGATGATGCATGAGATCACCGGCTCGATGTCGGTTCAAATTGCGGCCCATTACCTTGAGAAAAATGACGGCGGCCAGGGTATCATGCTGGGCGGCATCTCCGGCATCCCCCCCGCTACTGTATTGATTCTTGGTGCAGGGATCACCGCGGAGTATTCCGCGCGTACCGCCCTCGGCTACGGGGCCCAGGTTTTTGTGATGGACAACGACCTGGCCAAGCTGCGCCACCTCGAAAATGCGCTCGACCGTCGCATTATCACCGCCACGGCCAACTACCAGTACCTCAGTTCTGCCCTGCAATACGCGGATGTGGTGATTGGAGCGGCGATGTCAGAGGGGGAGAGGGCCCCGGTCCTGGTTACGGAAACGATGGTTGCCAACATGAAACCGGGCAGCGTAATTGTGGATACGGTGATCGACCAGGGCGGGTGCATCGCCACCAGCCGGGCGACCGTGCATTCCGATCCCGTGTACAAAAAGCATGATGTCATCCACTACTGTGTGCCCAACATACCATCCAACGTCGCCCGAACCGCCACCTACGCCCTGAACAACGTTATTGCCCCCTACCTGCTTTCGATTGGGGATGCCGGGGGAATCAAGCAGTGCCTGTGGTCGAATACGGCGCTCAGAAACGGGACCTACGTGTATAAGAAGCATCTCACCAAAAAATCCCTGGCCGATATTTTTGACATGCCCTACCGTGAAATTGAGATGCTGATCGCCAGCCAGATTTAGTTATTTGTTATTCGTAACCAGTTATTAGTTTACAGGTGTGCAATCAATTGATATACTCGATCAACAGAAACAGCATTCCATCTTAGATACACAAATAAGGGGCCTTTGCAGAACCTGCTATTTTGTTGGGAGGTAGCTGTACTACCGACCTTTATGACCTTTATGACCTTTAAACGGGAATACAATGCCTTTAAAACGAGGAATAGAGGGTTTTGCAAAGCCCTCATATAACTAACAACCAGTAACTAAAAATTGTCACATTCCGAACTCAGCGAACAAAATTTTAAACGGATCAGCCTGATCAACTGGGGATTGTGCTTTCCGCTCATCGTCCTTTTCGGATGGCCTTTTCTCTACCTGTGCAGCTACCTGCAAATTGACCGGATCTTTGCCTTCAGCGGGTCCTTCCTGTTTTCCCTGCCATTCCTGTTTACCATTCTTCACGGGCACGTAACCATGGCGCTTGGTGCTGCGCATCGTCACCACTACTATAACTGGCTGTTGGACAAACCCTATACCCACGGCTTATTCTTCCACGACATCTTTACCAAAACCCGTTTTCGCCTGGCACTGCTTGTCGCCAGCGGTATTCTTTTGGCATGGGGGTATTTCTGGAGTTAACATTTTATAGAGCTCTTTGCAAAACCGTTTTTTTTAAAGCCCTCTTATAGTGATTTTAGTTGAAAAAACGGTAATTTCTATCAATAAAAAACCTCCAGGATTCTAAAAACCCCGGAGGTTTAATAAAAGCCCGTACATGAGCCTGCGTTAATACGCCTTGCCGTTTCTAATCTCCTCAACCACACTCGGATCGAGCAGCGTAGAGGTATCTCCCAGATCGTCGGCTTCACCGGCGGCCACTTTGCGCAGAATACGGCGCATAATTTTCCCGGAACGCGTTTTGGGGAGTCCCGGTACAATCTGGATTTTATCCGGTTTGGCAATAGGACTGATAATTTTAGAAACCAGGTCGTGGATCTCCTTTTTAAAATCTTCGGCACTGGATACGCTGTTTTCGGTAATCATGAAGGCAAATACCCCCTCTCCCTTCACATCATGCGGATATCCAACGACAGCCGATTCCACGACCTTGGGATGCTCGTCAATGGCATTTTCAATTTCAGCCGTGCCCAGCCGGTGGCCGCTCACGTTCAACACGTCGTCTACCCGACCGGTGATGCGATAGTACCCATCCTCATCGCGCCGGCACCCGTCGCCGGTAAAGTAATATCCTTCATAGGGCGTAAAATAGGTTTCCATATACCGTTCATGTTCGCCCCATATGCCGCGGGTCATTCCGGGCCACGGCTGTTTGATTACCAGGTTCCCCTGCACGCCGTTGCCCTTGATCTCCTCGCCGTTTTCATCCACCAGTGCCGGCTCAATGCCCGGCAGCGGCAGGGTGGCATAACCCGGCTTGGTTGGGGTGATGCCCGCAAGCGGGGAAATCATGATGCCGCCGGTTTCGGTCTGCCACCAGGTGTCAACAATGGGACACTCGCCGTTCCCGATCTTGTCGTGATACCAGTGCCAGGCCTCCTCGTTGATCGGCTCCCCGACCGTTCCCAGAACTTTCAGGGAGCTGAGATCATACTTGTTCACGTATTCGATATCCTCCTTCATCAGCGCGCGGATAGCGGTTGGCGCCGTGTAAAAGTGAGTAACGTTGTATTTCTCCACTACTTCCCAGAATCGACCCGGGTCGGGATAGGTCGGCGTACCTTCAAATATAATGCTGGTATTCCCATTCAGCAGCGGCCCGTAGGTCACATATGAGTGCCCCGTAATCCATCCGGCGTCCGCCGTACACCAGTACACATCATTTTCTTCTACCTGGAATACATTCCGCATCGTGTAGCTGACATACACCATGTAGCCACCACACGTGTGGACCTGTCCTTTCGGCTTGCCCGTGGAGCCGGAAGTATACAGGATAAACAGCGGATCTTCTGCATCCATCTCCACCGCTTTGTGTTCTTTCGAGGCGTTGCGGATGAGCATGTGCCACCAGTGGTCGCGCCCTTCCACCCAGTCGATCTCGCGGTTGGTTCGCTGGCAGACGATCACTTTATCCACCGAGGGACACTCTTCCAGCGCTTCGTCTGAAATATCCTTCAGCGGTACGTGCTTGTCGCCCCGCCGCAACCCGTCATTTGTGATCAGCATTTTGGCGTCACAGTCCTGGATGCGCTCGGCCAGCGACTGGGCCGAAAACCCGGCAAAAACGATGGAGTGAACGGCCCCGATCCGCGCACAGGCCAGGGCTGCAATAGCCAGTTCCGGGGTCATCGCCATATAGATTGCCACGCGGTCGCCTTTTCGTATGCCCTGCTCCTGCAGCACATTGGCAAACCGGCACACATCTTCGTGAAGCTGGCGGTAGGTGATCGTCCGGCGGAAAGAATCCGGGTGATTGGGTTCAAAAATAAAGGCGGGCTTGTTGCCCATCGTGCTCAGGTGCCGATCCAAGCAATTTTCGGTGATATTCATTTTGCCGCCTTCAAACCATTTGACGTTCCCTTCTTCAAAGCTGCCGCTGTGCGTTTTGTCCCAACGCTTGCGCCAGTAGAAGGTACCCGCTTCATGCTCCCAAAACGCTTCGGGATTTTTTATGCTTTCATCATAGACCTTCTTGTATTCCTCAAAAGATTTAATATTCAACCACATAGGTTCATCCCCTTGTTGCTAATTGAAATTTCGTTAAACTTTGGTTCTCGTATGTTAAATAATTTAAGATCAGAATCAAGTTTAAATACCCATTCTGTTTCAAAGAAAACACCGACTTTAATTGTTTTTACAGAAATTTGGAGGAAAGCTCGATTCCACGCTGAGGCTTGCTTTCGGCCCCTGCACCAGCAATTTCCTGCCACGCGATATTCGACGAGTTACTACATTGAGCTACAGCTCTCTATGACTCGCTATCTGGCGGTGATTCCTCATCAAAACCCCTGACTACCTGTGCGGGATACCGGATCTGTTCCACCATCTCCTGTACATCCTCCGGGGGGGTGGAGGTCAGCCGCGAAATGGTAAATGCGACCACGAGATTCACCAGGCCGGCAATGGTACCGAATCCTTCCGGTGAAATACCGAACCACCAGTCGGCCTCCGTTCCCCCTCCGAATCCGCCGAGCTTGTACTTGATCATGTAAAACAGCATCAGCAAAATTCCTACAATCATACCGGTAATGGCCCCCTCCCGGTTCATTCTCTTGTCAAATATTCCGAGCAAGATGGCCGGGAAGAACGAAGCCGCAGCCAGCCCGAATGCAAGGGCCACGGTGGCAGCTACAAATCCGGGGGGATTGATTCCAAAATAGCCCGCCACGATGACCGCAAACCCGGCGGCCACCCGTGCCCACACCAGCTCCATCTTTTCAGAAATTGAGGGATATATCTGTTTCTTGATCAAGTCATGGGAAATACTGGTTGAGATAACAAGCAGCAGGCCCGCTGCCGTTGAAAGCGCGGCTGCCAGTCCACCGGCGGCGACCAGTCCCACCACCCAGCTGGGGAGATTGGCAATTTCCGGATTGGCCAGCACCATAATATCGCGATCGACGGTCAGTTCGTTGGCATTTTCGTCTGCCACGTACTGGATCTTGCCATCACTGTTTTTGTCTTCAAACTCGATGAGCCCGGTCTGCTCCCACGTGGTGAACCAGGCGGGCACCTCCGTATATTCGGTATTTGAGACCGTTTGAATCAAGTTAACGCGGGCAAAAGCGGCAATGGCTGGTGCCGTGGTATAGAGGATGGCGATAAAGAGCAATGCATAGCCTACCGACTTTCGTGCATCACGGACCTTGGGTACCGTAAAAAACCGTACAATCACGTGCGGGAGTCCGGCGGTCCCGATCATTAGTGCCAGCGTAATAGCAAATACGTCGATCATGGAACGCGTTCCGGAGGTATATTCCGAAAACCCGAGATCGGTATTAAGCTGATTAAGCTTTTCAAGCAGGTAGGTAGAGCTGTCGGCCAGTGTGCTCCCAAAGCCGATCTGGGGAATAAACACGCCCGTCAACTGGAAAGAGATAAAGAAGGCGGGAACCATGAATGCAAAAATGAGAATACAATACTGTGCCACCTGGGTGTAGGTGATCCCTTTCATTCCACCCAGTACGGCATAGGAAAACACAATCAACATACCGATGTAGACGCCTATATTCACCGGCACCTCCAGGAAACGGGCAAAGACGACGCCCACCCCGCGCATCTGGCCGGCCACGTAGGTAAAGGAGACAATAACAGCACAAATAACCGCAACGGTACGCGCCAGGTTCGAGTAATAGCGATCTCCGATAAAGTCGGGTACCGTAAATTTGCCAAATTTTCGGAGGTATGGTGCCAGCAGCAGTGCCAGGAGTACATAGCCGCCGGTCCATCCCATGAGGTACACGGCCCCGTCGTAGCCCATAAACGAAATCAGGCCGGCCATGGATATAAAGGAGGCGGCCGACATCCAGTCGGCGGCAGTAGCCATGCCATTGGCCAGGGGCGAAACACCGGTTCCGGCGATATAGAAATCACTGGTGGAACCGGCACGCGACCATATCGCGATGCCTACATACACTGCAAATGTGAGTCCGACTAATAAATAGGTCCATCCCTGAATTCCCATATTCTATCCTTAAATTTAAATAGCAGTTAGCAAATTTTCCTTTAAACAGATCCTGCGACCTGTGCCCGGGAAGCTCGCTTATATCATTTCACTCGAGGTCGCAGTTTTGGGTAACGGTACCCGCGGATCTAAAGTCGGGCATCAATCCTCTTCATCCAGATCAAACTTTTTGTCCAGCCGGTTCATCAGCCAGACGTAGACGAAAATGAGTACCACAAACACGTAGATCGATCCCTGCTGGGCGAACCAGAACCCCAGTTTAAATCCACCAATCTGAATGGTATTGAGCGGTTCCACAAGCAGTATTCCAAAACCGAAAGAAACGACGAACCAGATCGACAACAGGATACCGACATATTTTAGATTGGCACGCCAGTATCCTTCCAAATGCTCCTTCTTTTCCATGCTGCTAATGCGTTGGTTTTATCATAGCTTATCCCCGTACAAGGCAGGATGCTGCCCTGCAATTATTCCAGTCTCCTAAATAATTGTGTTCGAGGAGTAAGTCAAATACCAAATCTGTTTCTGTCGCTGTTTTTTGCAACAGTTTATAAATTATATTTCGATCGTTTGCGTTAGTCCTCATTGAATGAAAAAACAAAAAAATGTCGAAGCAACATCCAGGGTTAAAGATTATTGAAACGTGGTTTGAAGAACGGGCCTGGGAACCGTTCAGTTACCAGCGGGAGGTCTGGAATAACGTATTATCCGGCCGTAACGGCTTACTCAACGCCCCGACCGGAAGCGGAAAAACCTATGCTCTGTGGATCCCGATCCTGATCCGGTGGATTAACGAACATCCCGAAACGTATCGCGAACTGACCGGCAACGGACTTCAGCTTTTGTGGATTACCCCGCTGCGGGCCCTGGCAAAAGATCTTGAACAGGCTCTCCAAACCGTGGTTGATGAACTGGGTATTCCCTGGGAGGTGGCACGCCGTACCGGGGACGTCTCCGCGTACAAAAAGAGAAAAATGAAACAGCAGATGCCCGAAGTCTTGATCACGACCCCGGAAAGCCTGCATATTCTGCTGGCGCAAAAAGGATATCCGACCTATTTTGAGGATCTGCAGGCGGTTGTAGTGGACGAATGGCATGAACTTTTGGGATCGAAGCGCGGCACGCAGGTAGAGCTGGGACTCTCCCGGCTGAAGCACCTCCAAAAAGAGCTCCAGATCTGGGGCATTTCCGCGACAATCGGCAACATTGACGAGGCATTGCAGGTTCTTTTGGGAGCTGATCACAACTCCGACTCCTCGGTTATCATCAAAGCGGACGTTGAAAAAAAGCTGGAGGTCCGTTCTGTGCTGCCCGATGATGTGGAAACATTCCCGTGGTCCGGGCATCTCGGTACCCGGCTGCTTCCAAAAGTATTGCCCATTATCAATAAAAGCCACTCCACACTCATTTTCTGCAACACGCGTTCGCAGTCAGAGGTCTGGTTCCAGCAACTGCTGGAGGCCCAGCCGGAACTGGCAGGCTCTATCGCCCTCCACCACGGGTCCCTGGATCCCAAAATACGCTCATGGGTAGAAACTTCGCTGCATGAAGGAGCACTAAAAGCGGTGGTCTGTACTTCCAGCCTGGATCTGGGCGTAGACTTCACCCCGGTGGAGACGGTCATACAGGTGGGGAGTCCCAAGGGGGTGGCCCGTTTCCTGCAACGCGCCGGGCGCAGCGGTCATCAACCCGGGGCTACGAGCCGAATCCATTTCGTTCCGACCAACGCTTTGGAACTGTTTGAAGCCGCTGCCCTTAAAACAGCCGCGCAAAACAGGACGGCCCTCGAAAGCCGGGATCCGATCCTCAAACCGTTCGATGTGCTTGTCCAGTACCTGGTCACCCTTGGAGTCTCGGAGGGCTTTCATCCCGGGCAGATTTTCTCAGAACTTAAAACAACCTTTGTCTACCAGGCGCTTTCCGAAAAGGAATGGAACTGGATAATGCAGTTTCTGACTACCGGCGGTAAATCCCTGACCCGTTACGACGAGTATTCAAAACTGGTTCAGGAAAAGGGGATGTACAAAGTAACGGACCGAAAAATAAAGCGCCGCCACCGGATGTCGATCGGTACTATCACCAGCGATACCATGATGAAGGTGAAATATATGAAAGGAGCCACGCTGGGCCATATTGAGGAGTGGTTTATCACCAGGCTTAACCCCGGTGATACATTCTGGTTTGCCGGTCGTGCAGTGGAATTGATCCGCACCAAAGACATGACGGCATATGTACGCCGTTCCAACGCCTCCAAAGCGATTGTCCCCAGCTGGATGGGCGGACGGATGTCGCTCTCTTCCAACATGTCAAAACTGCTGCGCCAAAAAATCCACGAAGCGATTGAAGGCACCTCCGAGGATATCGAGCTGACTGCCATACAACCTATTCTGAAGGTGCAAAACGACTGGTCGATGCTCCCGGATGAGGATGAGCTGGTCATCGAAAAAACATTCTCGGAGGAAGGCTGTCACCTGTTCTTCTTTCCATTTGAAGGTCGCTATGTTCATGAGGGGATGTCTGCACTGATTGCCTACCGGATCTCCCAAATGACCCCGATCACCTTCTCCATTGCGATGAACAACTACGGTTTCGAACTCCTCTCGGATCAGGATATCCCCATAGAAAAAGCGCTGAAGCAAAATCTTTTTTCAGACAAACAGTTGGTGGAAGACATTTTCTCCAGTCTCAATGACACCGAAATGGCCCGGCACCGCTTTCGGCAAATCTGCCAGATTTCAGGATTGGTTTTCCCGGGATTTCCCGGTCAGAAAAAAACGGGAAGGCACCTTCAGATGTCATCGGGCCTCTTTTTCGATGTGTTTTCTGAATATGAACCCGACAACCTGCTCCTGCAACAAGCCTATGACGAGGTACTCTCCCACCAGCTGGATGAAGCGCGATTGCGCAGAGCCCTGAAGCGCATTCAGTCTCAAAAAATTACGCTGAAGAATACCAAAAAATTCACCCCGTTCGCCTTTCCCATTATGGTAGATCGGCTTCGTGAACGACTTACTTCAGAAAAACTGATTGACCAGGTTAAAAGAATGCAGGTTGAACTCGAGAACGAAGTTTGATTATGATCGATGTTGCAAATGCCCGAAAAATTCAGTTGCAGCAACAGTCAATGTGGCTGCTGCCGCAACACGCTCTCTTTTGGGAGGAAAAGCAGATATTGATGGTGGCCGACCTTCACCTGGGCAAAGCGGGACATTTTCGCAAAAACGGCATCCCCGTGCCTGGTCATCTCAACGTCTCCAACCTGGATCGGTTCGACCACCTGCTGGAATCGGTGGATGCTCGGCATCTCATTATGCTGGGCGACCTGTTCCACAGCCGAAAAAACCGGGAGTGGGATCATTTTTTTGAGTGGAGATCGCGCCATGCAGGCCTCGAAATTACACTCGTTATGGGCAATCATGACATCCTGGAACACCAGGCGTACCACGCCTCGCACATCAATCTCTTTAACAAGCTACGAATCGGGCCGTTTTTACTTGTCCACGATCCCGAAACGCTGCAACGTCATGGTACTCGTCCCGGTTACCTGCTCAGCGGACATATTCATCCGGCTGTGAGACTGCGGGGCAAAGGTCGCCAATCAATGAAATTGCCCTGTTTCTATTTTAGTGCAAACAAAGGAATTTTACCAGCATTCGGGGCCTTCACCGGTACGCATGTGGTAAAACCGGCCCCAAACGACCGGGTGTATGCCGTCGTTGAGGATCATATTTTACCTTTTGATAGGTCAAGCTGAACTACCGGTTGCAAGCATAAAATTCCATTCCAGGTTACCATTCAGAACTATGAAGCGGCGATCACCTGGCAGGAGATGAATACATCCCGTAGTTTCTAAACAAAAAAAGATGTGTAAGTCAGATTGGCAAAAAATTTGTCTTGTGTGTCTTGTACAATTTGGGGATTTATGTCCATCCAGGCGATATGACTACTGGCTGGATTTCCTCTTCACGCAGTGATGCAGGCGACTCAAAATCCGCGACTTCTTGGTTCGAACATTGGCCCCTGATATATCAAAATGGTCACTGGCCTGCTTTGTTGTTGCCTGCGGTTTATCTATAAAATATTTAATAAATCGTCTTGATTTGGGTCGCAGTTCCTGCAGGCACTCTCTGAGAATTACCTGCCGCTCTTCTTCCAGCAGGTTTTCATATTGTTCGGCCGGCTCCACCATGTGCTGTTCATGATCCTCAATTGGATGGTTAAATTTGTGCTTATCTTTTGCATAACGAATATATTCATGTTTGCACGCCCGGATCATATACATGAATATATATTTCTCCCTTCGAATATTATCCTTTCGGATCTGTTCCAATACATTTAATATCGCCTGGTGCACACACTCTTCCGCATCCTGCTCGGACGCACCCATCGTCACTTTCAGGTAATCGATCAAACGGGGAAGCAGCTCTTCGAGCAGCTCATTTGCTTTGGCCTCCCTATTTTCCTGTAAAGCGAAAACCAACTCTGAATAATCAACTCTGGAAGAACTCAATGGGATAAATCTCTACCTATTTCTGTTTTAGCTCCATAATTTGAAAAAACAGGGCTTTAAAAACCCGGGATTTTCCAGCGCCAGTCACCGAGCGTGTTCGAAACCACAATCTATTGTCTTTTTTTGAGAAATCCGCATTGTAAAAATACCGGGACCGGAAACCAACGATTTTGCACGCCCTTTAATATAAAGAAATAACTTGCCAGTGTTCCTTTCTTCAATAAAGATCTGTGCCTTCAGAATTCAGCATCTCAGGGGCGCGGCCAAAGCGACGTACTCATATTTTCAGATCCCGATTTAAGGGTTTTGCAAAACCAGGGGTTTTGGTCAGGGTCAACACCTGAACGGATTCGTAACCGGAGCTTAGACTCCATAAATGAGGATTTCGAATTCGTGGAAATATGGATATTCACGCCTGTCACCAAAAAACTGCAGACAACTATTGGGTTCTGCAAGAAATTCATAGCAATGAGGGCATTTGCCTCGCCGAGAGTTATCAAAATTTATAAAATATTAAAACTCAAACAAACGCTAGATTCCTTTTGAAATTTAATTTATAATATAAACTGTAATAATAAAATAACATAATAATTTATGTTACCTACAAATTTTGTATTTATTTTAAAATTTATATTAGTCTAATAAATTGTTACAAAAGATATTTGCACACTTAAAAACCAAGAAGGCATATTTTTTTGTAACAATTACCTGAAAGATCACTCTTATTCTGATGGGAAGATTTACCTTCTTGTAAATAAGAACCTGCAAATAGATTTACTTTCGCAATCCATAATCCTAAAAAACAGCATAGTTATGAAGACCATCAAAACATTTGCCGCCAAAACATTCGCGTTCATCCTCATCCTCGGGACCGCCGCCGCGTGCGGATCCGTCACCGATGCCACCCT
>NZ_JBINJF010000024.1:0-65015 GCF_043951865.1 Halalkalibaculum sp. DA3122 | reverse complement strand
GTTCATCCTCATCCTCGGGACCGCCGCCGCGTGCGGATCCGTCACCGATGCCACCCTTGACGGGCCCGACCGCCCGGCCACCGTCGAGCAGCCCGTCGAGCCCACCCCTGAGACCTTCGGCAACGGCGACGACATGGAACCAATCCTCGACAAACCCGAATAACCGGCGCCGGTATCACACAAATCCAACTATGCTGTTGGTAGATACAAGGCATAAGGGGTTATTTAACATCTACGTCTGGTCATTTTATATTAGAAAACAACTATTCCAAATGTTAAGTATCTTGCGCCACTCGCAGCGGTGGCGCAATAGTACTTAATTTTAATTCAACTTTCCCCATGGTATCCCTGATACTTGTATTTGCTGTATTACTGGGATTTCAGCCAACTGACACACCTACCAATTCTTTGCCAAATCAGGCGAAGGAACAGGCGGCTATTTATTTGGAAGGAATAAAAACCCATGAAGAATTGAATATCAACTTATGGGCGCTGGCGGAGTTATGCCAAAATAAAGGGCAGGAGGAGTTGATAAATTACATCAAATCTGAAGCGAATCGAACTAAATATTTTAGGGACCTGAATGGAGTTCTTTGTGAAGAACAACCTAAATACCGCCTCTTGGAAAAACTTGCGCTCTCCTATGGGCATCCAGACTTCTTAATTGCTGCTATGCTTCAGAAAAGTGACTCTACGTCAAGGGAAACACTTTATAGCAGGTACCGAACTATGCACAAACTCTCTGAAAGAGAGGGGCTTAACTACGAGAAACTTATTACCCACATCATTAATAACAGCTCGATAGATTCTTCCACTCTCCCTGTAGAGCAATTCCACTTTGTCCATTTTTTATTGCTTTTCAACACCGAGGCCCTGGACAATCAAGTGATAACTGATGACTATCTCAAAAAGCTTGCCAATCATTGGTATCAACAAAATCTAAATTTCAACCCCCACTCCCTTAAAAGCTCCCTTTATCTTGTTACACTGTTCCGAGTTTTATACTTGACCAATGACTATTCAAAAATTCATACTATTTACTCGGACTTAACCCGTGAAAAGCTCTTTCCTTTATCAAATGACAGGCTGCGGGTATTTCGTAATTTGGATTTTGCCATGTACCAGATTGGACGTTACGATCTAAGTCTGGAAGTATCGCGTAATCACTCCCTTCCACTGGCCAATTTTTTGAATTCCCAAAAAGAACTTCTTTCTATTATGCAAACTCAGGGAGTGTACCTGTACCAGATAGGGAAAATTCAACAGGCCCAGGATATTTTTCAGGAAGTCTTGAAAAGGGCTACCGAAGAAAACATCCCTGTAAATAAAACGAGCTTATATCACAACCTGAGTATCACCCACTTTAAAAGTGGCAATTTCGACAAATATCTCGAGATCCAGTTTCAGGCACTAGAGCTCGCTCAAAAAGAACAAAACTATGAACATCAATTCAAAATATTACAGAACCTCCACATTTTTTATCGCAGAAATGGAGATATAAGTTCATCTCTAAGATATATTAATGAGGCACTAAAACTATCCAAAAGGCATGGTAATATTGAAGATCTGGGATCCATCTTTGTGTCGCTCGGGGTTTTCTACCGGGATTTAAAATCGAATCCGGACTCTGCCGCCACCTATTTTCAAAAAGCAGATTCGGTCATAAACAGGCAACAGAACTTTAACCTCTATTTTAAGCTTTTAACCGAAAAAGCGAGACTGTATGAAACACAAAATAAGTTTCAGCAGGCACTAAATATCTACCGGAGTACCAAACAGACTGTTAGATCGCAAAAAAATACTCAAACGTATCTTCATGCCCTTGTCGATGAAGCCAGAATACTGCTGAAGCTGGACAAAATTTCTGAAGTAGGAGAAGTCATAGCCATACTCAACAACTCAGACCTCTCACTGCTCGATTTTGCACAGATTGTAAAAGCAAAAACGCTCGAAGCGAACTATTTAATCACCACCGGCGAGCCGAACAGCGCCTATGAAATATTGAAACCGACCATTCGGCAGGTGGTAGAGCGGGCACAGAGCAGCACGGATCTGCAGTCGGGGTTTTGGAGTATTGAGCAGGAGTATCTGGATGCTTTTAAACTGTTTGTCGATCTGCTTATTGAAACGGACCGTCCCGGTGAAGCGGCCCTGGCACTGGACCAGTTGAAAACGATCAACGATGCCGCCTTTTACCAGGATCCCATGGTTAAAGCCCAACAACTCAATGAGTCCGAATTGACGCAGTACCGGCAGCTTGCCAACAACCTGGATCAACTGCGAAAACAGAAACTGAGCGCCTCCTCCAGGGAGCGCGTGCAGATTCAAAATAAAATTGACCGCTTGAATGCACAAAAGCGGGCCCTCGATCGAAAAATCACGCAATATGCCGACAAGCCGACCATAAATATGCACCAGGTTCAGCGGCAGCTCTCCTCCAACGACCTGATCCTGCATATCACCGAACTCGAGGAGACCTACTATCTGGCCAGCATCACAAAACGAAACATTGATTTCCACAAGGTTGATCTGGATGAACAGACCCGGGGCCTTTTTGACCAGTCGATCCAAGCGCTTTCGACCGGAGAAACGGACCTGAACAAGCTGTACCGACTCGGGAAAAAGCTAAATATTTCGGAACTGGCCTCATCCATAGAAAATGTCATCCTGATACCCGACAGCTACCTCTTTCAGCTTCCGATGGATATTCTTCCCCTGACTCCCCCGTCATCACATTACAGTTACGGGGAACCCACATATTTCATTGAACAATATCGCACTGAATACCTGACCTCCCTCAATGAATTTGTACATGGAGCGCAGCCCGATAAATCATTCAACTGGGACTACGTGGGATTCGGAATAAGCGAATTCAACAATGCGGGATCAGAACTGATGCCCCTGCCCTACGCACGCCGCGAGATTCTCCAGATATCCCGGGAGCTGACCAACCTGGAGGACCACAGAACGATCCTGGAGGAGCAGTCTACCGAAGAGGCCTTCCGGGCAGCCGCACCCAAAGCGCGCATTCTTCACCTGGCAACGCACAGTACAGTCTCGGAACAGGACCCGCTTTTTTCGCGCATTTACATGAGCAGTCCCGCCGGTCAAACGGAAACGGAACAGTTTAACAGCCAAATTTTTGCCTATGAACTTTTTGAGATGAACCTCACCAATGACCTTATTATGCTGAACTCCTGTGAATCCGGTTCAGGTTCCTACCTGCAAGGGTCCGGCATTGTGGGTATTAGTCGCGCGCTTCGGTACGCCGGGGCGGAGAGTCTCGTACTGAACCTCTGGTCAGTCAATGACATGATGGCTTCCGATTTTGCCACCCGGTTTTACAGGGCGTTGAACGATGGGGACTCCAAATCGGAAGCACTGAGAAAAGCCAAAGTGTATTTCCTGAAACAAAAGAATGCCAACCCCCATTACTGGGGGCCCTACATGCTTATTGGCAGCAGCCAGGCGGTAGTGAAGCCAATGCAGAGCTCAAACATCTATGTGGCCTCCGGTTTTATGCTCTACCTGATTGTTATGGTCAGTTTGTCATATATGGCACAACAGCAAAACATACCAACCGGAAATAAACGGGAATAACCTCCATAAAAAAGCCCGGCAGCAAATCTGTTACCGGGCCTTTTCCAATATGTTTGTACGTGTATCTTATATGATCAAGAATACTGCTATTCGGTCGCCAGTGCACTCAGATAATGCTTGGCCACGCGGCGGTATGCGCCATTCAGTTCATACGCGTTCTGAATTGCTTGCCGGGCTTTGTCCAGCTGGTTGAGCTGAAAATACGCGTTACCCAGGTACCAGTAGCCCTTTTCGCGGGTTAGTGCATCAACGGCCTGCTTTTCAACAACGTGCTGAAAATTTCGGATCGCCTGATCGTAGCTGCCATCGTTATAATAAAGAGACCCAATATTCAGATGCAGTTTCGCGGACCATGCGGGATCATCTGCCGATTCCAATTCCTGTTCCAGCATCTGTATTGCTTCTGCCGTATTCCCCCTGTTGGCCAGGGCCAGCGCATCCTTCATTACGCCCTGCTCAGAATTGGGCTCCATTACGCCATCTTCAGACCGGTAGTAGTCCAGCTCTATGCTTGTGATCGGTTCTACAGTTTCCGCGGACTGGAATTCCGGCATATTGATAACGGCCAAGACGCTTACCAGCAGTACAACCACGGCTGCTGCAGCATACGACCACGCCCTGTCCATGCCAAGGATGGTGGCAGCACCTTCCCGTTCAGATTCAATCACGGCCTTGGTATTGGCTACCGTTTTAAGGTAATCAAGCTGATCACCATTCTGTATTAGTTCTGCCCATAACTCGTCAATCTCATCAGAAGAAAGCTGACCATTTACATACTGATCAATTTTCTCTTCAAGATCTCTATTTTTATGACTCTCAATCATCTGCCTTGCTGTTAAAGTTTACCATTAGCTTTTAAATAAAATAACAAACTCTCGTTTCAATACTTTAATATTAAAGATATTTAATATTAAGATTGAAATGCCAGAAGAAAAAATATATGCTCTTTGAGATTAAATACTATAGCAAAATTATTTAAGGCTATAGACAATCAAGCTCTTATCTAGATGAATATCTTTTTTCTCCCATTTCCAACTATAAGAGTACCTACCCCGCAAAGTGTTACAAAAAAATCTTTGATCTCCCCTCATTTATTCCCACTATGGAAGCTTCTGGTCAGCAATCCCGTACCTTTCAGATTGAAACATTTCTGGAGAGCATGCCAAGGACGCGTGATACCTGCCGAATATACAATCTCCCCGCCCCGGTAACCCGATATTATCACTCCGGTGGTAAATATTTGTTAACTATTGTATCCCTTATCAATATTTTTATTTCTTTACAACAGCAGACTTTAAAAATCTGGGCTCCGCCAGTACAACCGTCTGAATGGAAGGGTTTGTCTCTCAGCAGGGGGATATGAATCCCGCGAACTGCAGCAGGATAAACTCGCGACATGGTAAATCCTCGCATATAGTCAACTAAACCATTTTTAGCCTATGAAGCCTCTTGGAGTTTGGTTTTTAACAGCAGTGCTCTCCTTATGTATCTATTGTTCCAAAGCAGACCAGGCTTCGGTCACGGGTACGCTGGACTATGTCGGATCATCCGAAATTTATATTGAAAAGCCTCCCCTCCACTACAAGTATGCACCCAAAAAGATCTTTCCCGTAACTCCGGACGAGGATGGAACATTCGGCACCTCCATTCCTGCCGATTCCACGGAGATCGCTTTTTTCGTAATTGATGACACCCGATACCCGGTGGTGGTGCAGCCGGGCCAACAGGTGCATTTGACGATACGGCGCGCCTGGTTTCCCGACTCCGTAACCGTGGAAGGTTATCCCAGGGAATGGGACGAAATGTACAGCCAGTATCGATCTGAGGATACTAAAATCATGAACTCTATTGAAGAAGAGCTGCCCGCCTTCCGAAATGGAGAACAAACCGATGTCATTGAGCTCTATAAAAACAGAATATCGGTAGCTAAACGACACCTGGGCGATACTCCCCTCGAAATTTACTACCATAAAACCATCGGGGAATACCTGGTTAAAAGTCTGGAGTCGATCACCCACCGGTGGGGCCAGCCCGGTCTCAATCCCCGGCAACATCGCAAAGAGGTGATGGAAAAGGCTGAAAAACTTAATTTTTTCAGCTACAAGGTATTAAAAAATCAACGGGCGGGAATCAGGGACTTTACCAACGCCTATGCAAATACATTTGGAGTCGAGGAACGCCTGGAGGAGAAGTATGGACAGGACCTGATGCAGTATGACGTAAAGCGGCTCGGGTATGAAACAATGGACTCTGCCCGGACCTCGGTTCTCAAGCATATCGATGGACGAAGGGCAAAAGCGTACGCCAGGATGCACCTCATAGCGGAACGGATCGGGGAGATCTCTCCCGAAGTGGCTGAACCCAGCTACAACCAGTTCCTGCAGGAATACCAGGATTTCCCTGCATACGTGTCGTTCCTCACGGAGTTCTATAACCAGGTAAAAAGCGTCTCCCCTGGTCAGCCGGCCGTTCCCTTCGCCCTGCCCAGCCAGGAAGGCAACATTATAGAACTGGAAGATTTCAAAGGAAGATACCTGTTGCTGGATTTCTGGGCCGCCTGGTGCATCCCGTGCCTGGATGAGTTCCCCCACATGCGGGAACTCTATCAAAAATATTCGCGTGATGATTTTGAAATTGTGGCGATCTCCATTGAAGAAGACAGCCTCACCTGGCGGCGGGCCCTGCAACGGTTTCAGAATCCCTGGGTTCAGCTTTACGGAGGTAATGGATTTGAGCAAGAGACTTTTAAAAAATACCGCGGTGGTGGCATCCCGTTCTATATACTCGTGGACCGGGAGGGAAATATTGAACGATACAATGATGTCCGTCCCTCTTTTAATCTCGAACAGGTACTGGACAGCCTGATTACGAGGGAGGACGAAACCTGAGACTCTTTTGCTACGGGAGGAAACCCTGAAATCACAATCGATAAATACCTGCTGATGAGAATACTTTTTGGAATGTTGCTGGTTATATCGTTTTCTGCTTCCGGCTGCGCCCAGCCCGCAGGCGAAGTCTCCCTCGAGAACAAAATCGGGCAGATGCTGATGGTTGGATTCCGCGGAACCGAAATCGATGCCGGAAACCCGATTGTCGAAGACATCCGCGACCGTAACATTGGGGGTGTCATCCTCTTTGATTACGACGTCCCCTCCCAGCACCCCCTGCGCAATATTCAGTCAGCCGACCAGGTGAAAAGACTGACCGAGCAGCTCCAACATTTGGCCTCGACTCCCCTCTTTATCGGTATTGACCAGGAAGGCGGACAAGTGGTCCGCCTGAAGCCCAGGTTCGGGTTCCCCCAAACAGTATCGGCTCACTATTTGGGTACGGTTAACAACCCAGATACCACCCAACTCCATGCAACCCAACAGGCCCGGCTGCTGGATCAGCAGGGGTTCAACGTCAATTTTGCACCGGTTGTAGACCTGAACACCAATCCCGAAAATCCCGTCATCGGCAAGCTCGATCGCAGCTACTCTGCCGACCCTGAAGTCGTGACAACGCACGCACGCATTGTCGCAAGAGAGCACCTCAAGGCTGGCGTCATTCCGGTACTAAAACATTTTCCGGGCCACGGCAGCGCCTGGAACGATTCCCACAAAGGGATCGCGGATGTCACGGAGACCTGGCAACAAGTGGAGCTCAAGCCGTATGCGAACCTGATCGCCAGCGACTCCATACCGGCGGTAATGACTGCTCATGTATTTAATGCCAAACTCGACTCCACCTACCCGGCCACTCTTTCCAGCCCGGTACTTGACGAGCTGCTGAGAGATCGCCTCAGTTTCGAGGGATTGATCTTCTCCGATGACATGCAGATGCAGGCGATACGTTCTCAATACGGACTTGAAACCGCTTTGAAACAGGCCATCAACGCCGGTGTAGATATCCTGGTGTTTGCCAACAATTCCGTTTTTGAGGAAGATATTGCCGAACGGGCAATCTCTGTCATCAGTCGCATGGTGGAACGGGGAGAAATTTCCAGGACAACTATTGAAGACTCGTACAAACGGATTATGAGGATAAAAAGCACCTTTGAGTGATAAAAAACTCAATATACAACATGGTGCAGTGATCTGTACCCATATTCTTTTTGCGATCTTCAGTTGAATTTATCAGACACTCAGCAAGGATGCAGATGGGCTGACTTGGTTTTTACCCCTTCGGGTTTTACGAATTTGAAATCCTCTTTTATGAGATATAAACTACTATTTTGATTTTTTTCAAAGATTGATCCTCAACAAGAATCTGTTTATTGAAGGCTCTCTTTGGTTTTAGGCACAAAGACAGGATATAAAATTATTCAGGTATGGCGAATCTTCCCGGCGTAAAAGAATATACGATTCAATGGTATATAACCCGGTTTTCCGATGCGCGGGACCGGGCCATTTCATTTTGTCAGCCGATAAGCGAGCCGCTCTTTATACAGCGGCCGGCTGAAGACCGATGGAGCATCGCCGAGTGTTACAGCCACCTTAATGAATTCGGGGAGATATATTTGGAAAATATTCGCGACGGGCTGGCTACCGCGCCGACCTCTTCCGCAGAAAATGAAGAGCGGCCTTTTCCGCCCCGGCTGCTCTGGAAAGGGGTTATCAAACTGTTCGCCCCACCATACCGGCTGAAGATGAAAACCGTAAAACCTTTCTCTCCGGCATCCAAAGCGCGACTAAAAAAACAACCGGTACTGGATCGTTTTGTACACCTGCAGGATGCCTTTATCGATGAGCTGACAACTGCCTGGGTCAACTCGGTAGACCTAAACAAAATCAAAGTCTCCAATCCCCTTCTCAAATTTGTCCGAATGACCCTTTCGGAGAGTTTTGCCGTGGCCGAGGTTCACCAACGCCGTCACATCTGGCAGGCACAACAGGTTTGGAAACAGCTTACATAGCTTACTTTAGTAACTCTTTACGACAGCCAGAGGTATTCCTTTTCGTGTGATCAAAAACGAACCCTAACCAAACCAGCTCTCACTGGAGATGAGCTCTTCCTGTTGCAAGGTCCGAACAGCGTAGGAATATCCCGACTGAATCGCGTATCCACCATAGGCGCCTTTCTTGTTTAATGCCAGAAATCCGACCTGTCCATCCATTGCTCCCCCGTGGTTATTGACAATCCGTTCTACGGCCCGACGGCAGGCGTCTGTGGGCGACGCTCCATGCCGCATCAGCTCTACCACAAGGTGACTCCCGGCAACCCTGATCACCTCTTCCCCTACCCCGGTGGCCGCGGCAGCCCCTATATCGTTGTCAACAAACAGACCCGCGCCGATCAGGGGCGAATCTCCCACGCGGCCGTGCATCTTCATGCCGATTCCGCTGGTCGTGCACGCCCCTGAAAGATTTCCCTGCCGGTCCAGTGCCAGTATCCCGATCGTGTCGTGATTCATATATTGATCCCAGCTTGTCACCGGGTACTCCGGATTCTTTTTCCAGTTTAACCATACCTGGCGGGCTTCTTCGGTGAGCAAATTTTCCTTTTTAAAACCGTTGTCGAGGGCAAACTGCTGCGCACCCTCACCGACCATCATGACGTGTGGTGAATTTTCCAGTACTTTCCGTGCCACCGAAACAGCGTGCTTGATATCCAGCAAAAACGCCACCGATCCGCATCGCGATTCATGGTTCATGATACAGGCATCCAGAGTTACCTTCCCGGTACGGTCCGGATAGCCCCCATATCCCACGGAGCGATCTCCCGGATCGGCCTCCGGTACCCTTGCCCCCGCCTCTACTGCATCCAGGGCCGGCCCGCCTCCAGAAAGGATCTCCCACGCGGCACTGTTCGCCTTGCGGTTGTCCCAGGTTGAGATTACAACCGGTCCCTCAGCTTCAGCTTGCCCAGAGAATGAAAACTTTCTTCCCGCAGGCAGTAATGCGCCCAGCAGGGATGTCTTTAAAAAAATTTTGCGATCCATATGACAATTTCTCCTGTTATCGGTTTTCTTGGTTGTACTTGTCGTAGGGAAAAAGAAACAGCCCGTACGGTTCATGCCCCTTTTTATCCGCCGACTGGTGATGACGCTGGTGCGCGCGACGAAT
Source organism: Halalkalibaculum sp. DA3122 (assembly GCF_043951865.1). NCBI lineage: Bacteria > Pseudomonadati > Balneolota > Balneolia > Balneolales > Balneolaceae > Halalkalibaculum > Halalkalibaculum sp. DA3122. The sequence continues at coordinate 55,368 of NZ_JBINJF010000024.1, read as the reverse complement.
TAAGCGCATGATCTTGTTGTCACTTTTAAAGGGCATAAATCGTTTGTGAGCAAACAGGTCGTGAATGATAAAATACAGGATCCCGTACACTGCAATGCCGGTTCCGATGGCAAAGGCGACCGAACCCAGCGGATCTCCCGCCCCCCAGAACATCAATCCCACCGATACCAATGCAAAGAAGAGCGAAAACAGGTCGTTCAACTCAAACCAGCCATGCGTGGGTGTGTGATGCGACTCGTGAATATTCCAGAGGAACCCGTGAAACAGGTACCGGTGTACAAGGTAGGATATGATCTCCATCCCGTAAAAACCCAAAAGTAGCAATCCGGCAAATCCCAGAATCTCGTTCATGATATCTTTTTCCTGTTTATTAATCTTGGATCAATATGTTAACCCTGGCCGAGTAGAACGCCGATGTTAAAACATGCGCAACTAATTATAAAGAGCGGGCGTTGTAAAACCAACTACCGCTGGAGGAAGATCAAATACAGCGCTATGTTGAGCGGAACCAGTTTAAGAGCGGGCAGATCTACTTCAGTAATTAAACGTGTAATCAGGGGAATGAGACAACCTCCCAGAAAACTTACTCCTATTCCATTACCTTCGGATTTAATTACCTGCAAAAATTGTTTGCGGAAATGGATGATAAAAAAGACAGAGTTACGTTTTCAGAAGACGAGCAAACATGTTGAATGTTTAAATATCCCTTAACCCGATGAATAAAACCGATCCCGGAAAATTTGAATTCAAGTACAGGATATCTGAAGCTGCAGTAGAGCAGTACGAGAAAGAGGGAAAAGGCTTTACTCTTAAGCAGGTGAGCCGTCAGGCAGATTGCACAGTGGCCGACATTCTTGAATATTTTCCTGGTAAAAAAGCGATCCTTCAATTTTACTACACGGGCCTGCTTGTTCGCTACCGGCTGATGTTGGAGGATATCGAGGGATTTGACGATTACCTGCTAGCTGAAAAACTATCCAATTTTGTATATACCTCATTTGATCTTTTGGATGAACACAAGTCGTTTGTCCGGGAAACGTTTACCCCGTTGATATTCTGTTCCTATTCCGGTACCGGGTTCGAACAGCAAACACGGGAACTGCTGGAGCGTTTTTTTTCCGGTGATCCCCGGATATCGTCGAGCAGTGCCCTGCTGATGAACCGTTACTTTTACCAGGTGCTTTACCGGAAATATACGGCGCTGATCCGCTTCTGGCTTAAAGATACCAGTGAAGAGCAGGAGGTAAGCATGGAGCTAACTGATAAATACACTGCATTCCTTCAGGAGCTTGTGTACAGCGCGGCCGTCGACAAAGGATTTGACCTGGCTAAGTTCCTGTTTTCCAATGCAGTTTTCAGCAGCGGATTCCAATCGATTAAAAACCTGTTCCCAGAAATTGAAATACGAGACTAATGAGTGACGATTTTCCCTCTTCAAAATTTGAGCGCGGAAAAATATTTGCCAAAACCGGGTTAAAGCTGGGCACCAACTATGCCAGGCGCCATCTGAAGAAAGCCGCCGGCCGGAAAGAAAGCCGTGAAGAAAGCAGCCGGTTCCATACCGAAAACGCCCGTCAGGTATTTAATGAATTCAGCAAGCTTCGCGGTACGGCCCTCAAGATTGCGCAGTCGCTGAGCATGGACCAGGGCCTGTTGCCGGAAGAGTTTACAGAAGTGATGGGAGAAGCCCAGTACAGCGTCCCACCCATCAACAAAGCGCTGGCGCGATCGATTATCAAAAAACAGCTTGGCGCCTATCCCGAGCAGCTGTTCCGGTCTTTCAACCCGGAGGCACTGGCAGCAGCCTCTATCGGGCAGGTGCACAAGGCAACACTCAGGGATGGGCGGCCCGTAGCGGTGAAGATTCAATACCCGAATGTACGTGAGACCATCCAGTCGGACTTGGGGATGGCCAAGCTCTTAATTAAACGGTTTGTTAAAAACGGGGCCGACCTCGACGATTATTTTGAGGAAGTACAGTCCACCCTTATGGAAGAGACCGATTACATTCATGAAGGAGAACAGATTGAAGCCTTCCACAGGCGGTTCTCGGGCGACCGGTACATCACGCCGAGATGGATCAGGGAGTATTCCACCCAAAAGGTGCTGACGATGACATTTATTAAAGGCAAGCACCTGAAGGAGTTTCTCGACACCTCGCCGTCCCAGGAGAAACGCGACCATTTTGGCCAGCTGTTGTGGGACTTTTTCCACGACCAGGTGGTGCAGCGCGATACGGTTCATGCCGATACGCATCCCGGCAACTTTTTTTTTACGGATGACGACCGGCTGGGGATTATCGATTTTGGGTGCGTAAAGAAATTTCCCATCGATTTCTCAAATAAATACCTGCGCCTGCTGCCGATCCACATGGCGGACGATATCGACAAAATTCGTGACCTCTTCCTCGAACTCGACATCATCAGGGAAAACCCGGACAACCCCCAGAAAGAGGAGCAGTTTTTCCAGTTCTGCATGAATTACGGGCGGGCGTTCGCAGAGCCCTACAAAACCGACGAATTCGATTTCGGGGATCCCGAGTTCCGGGAGCGCATCAACCGTTTTGCCAAGGAACCTCCCATCATGAACGAACCACGCGGCTCAAAACACTTTATCTATAGCACGCGCGTACATCTGGGGCTTTACAATCTGCTAATGAAACTGGGGGCCCGGGTCAACACCCGGAAAAGCCGCGAAAAGGCTCTTGCCGTCCTGGAAGAAATGACAGCCTGAACACGCTTACCGACTGTACACATGTTCAGAGCTTATCAGTTGTTGCAAGGACCTTTGCAGAACCTGCTATTTTGCTGGTAAGTAGTTGTACCACCAAGCTTGTTGACCTTTAAACGGGAGTAAACCCCTCAGAACAAGGAATTGAGGGTTTTGCAAAGCCCTTTACAATACGTTTTCGATCTTCCTGTATACTTATAAAGGGACAGCCGTGACTTTTTAAGCAAGTTCTAACCCGCATTTCTCACAAGTATTTTGGATAAATTCCTGTAACTTTTTGGGTTACAATAACTTATACCAATTTTTACTGCCAAATTATCATTACAATCTGCAAAAGGCTGCGAAATTTGCCCTTCAGCTTCGTTGAAGGACAAATCGCCTACTCAACGTTCAGAGAGGTACGTCTGCGCGGTCATTTGCCCTTCGCCTTGCTGAAAAACAAATTTCTTGGTGAGAAATCCGGGCTAATTGCCCATATTCTGCAGATATTGGTAAAAGTCGCTGTTTGTCGAGATCACGACCGAGGTCTTCTCATCGAACGTATTGCGATACGCTTCCATCGAACGGACGAACTTGTATAGCTCCCGCGCCTGCGCACTCTTGTCGTATGCATTGGCATAAACGGCCGCAGCTTCGGCATCCGCCTGGCCCCGAATCTCCTCCGCCCTTCGAAACGCTTCTGACTGGATCTGCTTCAGTTCCCGCTCTTTTTCGCCGTTAATACGCGATGCTTCTCCCTGTCCCTCGGAACGGAACTTCTCGGCTATGCGCTGCCGCTCGCTGATCATACGGTCATAGACGGTCTGGCGCACATCCTCTACGTAATTGATCCGTTTAAACCGAAAATCGAGTACGGCCAGTCCCAGGTCGCCGGCCCGCTCATTTGCCAGCTGCTGAATGGTGGTCTGAATAGAATCACGCCCGACCGAAATATCTGCCAGGGAGTCTTCCACCACCTCAGAAATGATTCCCTCCCGGATCGGCTCGCGGTTGGTGGATCGGACCAGCTCCACGAGATCGTGAGAGGCAATGGCGTTGCGGGTTTCCCCATCCAGGATATCATCCAGACGAGATTGAGCACCGCGCTCATCCCGAAGCCGTTTGAAAAACTGGAGTGGATCGGTGATCTGCCAGCGGGCGTATGTATCCACAAAGATAAATTTCTTGTCCTTGGTCGGTATCTGATTCCGATCCCCGTCCCATTCCAGGTAGCGCTTGTCAAAATAATGCGCCTCGTGGATGAACGGGATCTTCATTTTCATACCGGGTTCCGTTTTCACTTCTCCCACCGGTGCCCCAAACTGCGTGATAACCACTTGTTCTGTCTCATCTACAATATAGAAGCCATCCATGGCTACCAGTACAAGGATAGCCAGGATCACTATCATGGATATTTTCGTGATATTTTTCATTGACCTGAAATCTTAGTTATTTCCTGAATTATTTGTATTTGATTCGGATCCACCGCCCGCGCTGCTGCCCGCCTGTTGCAGGGGCGTACCGGAGCCGTTCATCTGCATTTGAAGCAGCGGCAACACGCTGTTACCCTCCTGGTCGGTAACAACTTTATTCCCGATTCTGGGCAGGATTTCCTCCAGCGTTTCTAAGTAGAGGCGCTGCTTGGTCACCTCCGGGGCCTTCATGTATTCTCCGTACAGGTCGTTGAACCGTGCCACCTCTCCCCGGGACCGGTTCACACGGTTCACCGCGTATCCCTCGGCTTTCTGGATCGTCTCCTCGGCTTGTCCGCGTGCGCGGGGAATCACGCGATTATAAGCCGATTTCGCCTCATTAATAAGCGTTTCGCGCTGCTGCTGGGCCTCGTTCACTTCATTGAATGAGGGCTTCACGCGTTCAGGAGGGTTGACATCCTGCAGCACCAGCTGCTCCACTTTAATGCCGGTTTCGTACTCGTCACAAATAGCCTGGATCAACATTTGGCCCTGGTTGGCAACCTCGGCGCGTCCTACCGTCAGCACTTCATTCACGGTGCGGTCGCCCACAATCTGGCGTATGGCTGCTTCCGAAATATCGCGCAACGTCTGATCCGGATTCCTGACCTTGAACAAAAACTTGTACGGGTCTTCCACGCGGTACTGTACGACCCATTCCACATCCGCCAGGTTCAGATCTCCGGTCAACATCAGCGATTCATCCCGGTATCCCTCTTTCTGGTATGTAGACCGCACTCCAGAGCTGGTGGTGCGATACCCAAACTCGAGCTTGAGCTGGCGTTCCACCGGTACAATCTGGACCTCTTCAGCAAGCGGTATTTTGAAATTGAGTCCCGGATCGGCCGTGCGGGTGAACTCTCCGAACCGCATTACCAGCCCCACCTCTTCTGGGTCAACCGTAAAAAAGGAAGTGAATGCAAGGACAAATGCGACCGCCCCGAGGACAATTAGCCTCAGATGACCGCCTAGATTTTTTATTTGCTCGGGCAATTCGGGCCCCGAATATGTTTTTTCTGCCATCGGTTAGTGGTTAAATTTTGATTTATCATTTGCTGACTCAACGTACGGCCTCAGTTGGTCTGCCTCAAACTTTAAGACAGATAATTGTCGTATCGTCGGCCAGTTGGTAATCACTGAATTTCTGAATCCTGCGTTTGATGTCCAGTGCAATTTCATTGCAGGTTTTCTGGTCTGTATCCAGGGACTCCAGCAGTCCTGCGAGATTCTCATAGCCAAACCGGTTGCCCTCCGGATCAACGGCTTCCGGCAGGCCGTCGGAATAAAAAAGAAGAAAATCACCCGGCTGCAAGTTTGTTTCAAGTGCCTGGTAATCTACCCTGTCGAACAGGCCCAGCGGGTATTTCGGGGCCGGAGTGGTGATGAACTCCGCCCTGCCCTCCCGCTTGATCATCGGGAGACAATGCCCGGCATTTGCAATAGTCAGCTTCCTCATCTCCGGGTCATACTGCGCAATAATACAGGTAATAAATGTCTGTGGATCAGTACGATGATAAAGCGTTGGCGCCACTTCACGCAGGATGGAAGCCGGATGATCATTGGACAAGCGAGAGAGCAGCAACCCGCTGGTAAATACGGCATGCATGGCTGCCTTCATCGCTTTACCTGACACATCCGCGATCGTCATCGTAAGAATCTCGGCTTCGGGCCTGCTATTGCGACCCACGACATAGTCAAAATAATCGCCGCCGACCTCAAAAGAGGGAAGGAAAAAACCATATACATCCACCCCCGGTATTGACGGGGGACGCAGCGGCATCAGCTTAAACTGGCTTTCCCGCGCTATCTCAATCTCTTTTTCTACGCGCAGGTGGTTGGCAATACGTTCCTGGTATTGCGGGATGTAGCCCCCCATCTCGGAAACAGAATTCCCATACCTGAAGGATGCCAGCCCGTACAGGAAAGGGAAGCCGAGTATAAAAAACTGGACCCAGGCAACATAACCGATATCCATGCTCCGGGACCCAACATACGGGAGCGTGAATATCGTAACGGCAAAAATCCACCACCCCGTGGAAACGGTCAATATTCCCGCCCGGTCAAACGCATAAATCAGGGCAGGGGCCAGTCCCGTAAACAGGATTACCTCATGCCAGATGGTACCATTTGTACCAAAAAGAGCAGCAGAGCCGGCACACAAAAATCCGAGAAGAATGGCAGCCACAGGATAAAAAATCTTTTTATTCGGAAGCCGCTTCCTCAGAAATCCGACAACAACCCCGATGTGTCCCAGGGCGACCAGCCAGGCGTTGACCCAACCCGACATGTTGATCGTAAGCAGCTTGGGCGAAATACTTGGTTCTGTAAATCCAAACTGGCTGTCATGCTGATAAAAAACCAATCCCATTAGGTAGAGCGCAAGGGACAGTCCGCCCAGCAACACGCCTCCCAGGGCGAAACCCCGGAGCAGTCCATCGCCGGTTTCCCTGAAGAAAAACCGGTATCGCCAGAACGCATCGATCACGTGGAGTTGTTCATCCCCGTTTTCACGAGCAGTGGCCTCCCACCCGATATACGCGAGGGCTCCATACAGTCCGCATACAGCTCCAAATAAAAGGAAATTGAAAAACAGGATGGTAAACATATCATCCGTCAAAAACGGCCTGTGGGTATAAATAAGGAAGAGAATACGCCACAAAAAGATAGCCAATGTAATAGTTACAAATACAAACAGGGCGCGTTTCCACTCTACTTGCCCTTTATTGATATGCTTGATCCCCTTGAAAAATACCAGCACTACCAGCAAGCCGACCGTCAGGTAGAGCACAATATAATATTGACTGTCCGGTGCAAACGGTCTTGCGAACTGTTCCGGTTCGTATTGATCGGTGGCGGCAAAGGAGATCAAGGAAGCCCCATACCTGATCTGCGTTCCGTATTGCCCGTTCACTTCCCTTATTTTGGGCTGTATCTCCAGTATCAGCCGCTCTGGACCAGCATTTGCCTTTTCTATTATCTGCCAGTGAAATGTGGTATTGCTGCCCACATCGGTTTCCGAAACGTTTGCCGAGTTGTTATCGAATGTCGGTGTTACGTCCGACAAGGAGGTATCCCGGATATCCACGCTTGACAGCCGGTACTCGCTGAGATCATAGGCAAAAATATCAGACACAATCTTTTGTGCCACCCCGAGCAGGGAGTCTCCTGGTACAAATGTGGGATTATCAGTGACAGAATTGGTTGCAGCACGGCGCACTTTTCCTTCATCATCATAACGCAGCTGCAGGTGTCCGGCCCGTTCAAACAGGTCAGACTGTGAAAGAGAAAGCGAAGTTTCCAACTCGTCCAGGCTTGTGGCCACGGTAACGAGCCAGCTACTCAGGAAGGCATCCCGCTCATGAAGCTCGCCGGGGCGGGACAGACTGTCGCCCAGCGAGTCAGCAAGTATTTCATAATACCCCAGGTGCTGCGTCCGGGTGCTGAGCATATGCAAACTATCGGTGGAAAATCCCAGTTCGCGGGCAAGCTCAGAAGTTCGGCTCTCAACCGTCGCCCGGCTTTCGTGAATAGGGTTCCCGGCATTAAAATCGACGGATGGACGCAGAAGAAAAAACAGTGCATAGCCAACAGCACCGAGGAAGATCCAATATGCCAAACGTTGCCCCATCTGTTCGTACGAGTAATAGTTGATTCTTAGAAACTACAAGCAAAATTTTGTATAAAACGAAAAGTGACTGAATGCAAAAGTCTTTGCAAAACCGTTGTTTTGGCCAATATCGTCATTTTTTCGGCTTCGAAATCCTCATTTATTAGATATAAACTGCGGTTCCGAATCCGCTCAGGCTTTGATCTTGACCAAAATTCCCGGTTTTTCAAAGCCCTCTGCAAATCACCCTTCATGAATAAGAACCTGATGACGTGATTTGACCTGTGCGAATAGAGACTACGACTTTTAATTCATTTTGTTACTTTATTTTTGAGAAAGGGCTGCCAGTTGACGAATATTTCGACATAACAACAGGTACTTCTTGCCCACATTTCTCTGTGAGACAAACAGGCTTACGGCTTTGAAACAGCAACGGTTTTGTAGCCCATTTTAAAAAAGTAAGGGCACCCGGTTGCTACCAGTGCCCTTACATATAAACAGAATAAAAATCAGCGGTGGCCGTCAGCCCTCTTTGGCCTCCTCGGCAAAAGATTCAAATACCATTTTCAGGTCTTTAGAAATTTCTTCTTTTGTGCGGCCTTCAATCCTGTGACGGGGTATCATCGCCTTGATGTCGCCATCTTTAAAATAGGCGAATGCCGGGGATGACGGCGGGTATTCGCTGAAATATTCGCGCGCCCGAGCCGTGGCCTCCTTGTCTTGACCGGCAAATACGGTGACCATGTGATCCGGTTTTACATCGCTTTCGTCAAGCGCAATTTTTACTCCGGGCCGCGCATTACCTGCGGCACATCCACAAACCGAGTTGATAACCATCAACATGGTACCTTTGTCATATTCCTTCATTGCGCGATCCACATCATCCGGGGTCTTCAGTTCTTCAATTCCCAGTTCCGTGAGCTCTTCGCGCATCCATGAGGTGTCGGGACCTACTCCAAATCCGAATTGCATAACAGTGTGTACTTTTATTAAAGGGGTGTCTGATTCATTTCAAATATAACAAATATATAAAGAATGTGCGACGCATCTTCAGATACGCCGCACAAATCCTTACCCTTTTGCAGTTGATCTGATCAGGTGGCGTCGTTGTAATATTCGTTCACCTGATCCCAGTTGACAAGATTCCAGAAATTGTTGACATACTTGCCACGCTCGTTTTGGTAGTGCAGATAGTAGGCGTGCTCCCATACGTCAACACCCAGGATAGGGGTTAGCCCATCCATGTACGGGCTGTTCTGGTTGGCCGTTGACAGTACCTGCAGCCCGCCGTCTTCATCGACGCACAGCCAGCCCCATCCGGAACCAAACTGGCCGGTAGCCGCATTGTTGAATTCCTCTTTGAAGTCGTCAAAACTACCGAATTCATCATCGATGGCATCTGCAATGTCACCGGTCGGGTCGCCTCCCCCATTGGGAGAAAGAATCGTCCAGAACAGCTTGTGATTGGCAAATCCGCCACCGTTGTTGATAACAGCCTGGCGTTTTTCTTCTGGTACCTCGTCAATGCGTTCGAGCACTTCTTCTATCGGGAGATCGGCAAATTTATGTCCCTCAAGTGCTGCATTCACCTTGTTGGTGTATCCCTGGTGATGCTTGGTGTGATGAATTTTCATCGTGCGTTCATCAATGTGAGGCTCCAAGGCATCATAATCATACGGAAGATCTGGAAGTTCAAAAGCCATAATAATGTATAAAAATTTTATTTAACGGTTTGTTTAAAATAAATTCCAAACAGACTTAACTCTTTGGCTTGCAACGCACTATTGTGCTATTGCAGGAGCGTGTATATAATCATTTTTTCTGTAAAAATCGTTCCCGAAAGTCTTAACAATGTTTTAATGAAACCGATGCAGCATTGCTTGCTCATTTCTGGTATTTTAACATGAATTTTGAATGTTGTTTTCAGTTAAAAACACAAAGGTATGTCTCACGAATACGATGTAATTATAGTTGGAAGTGGACCTGCAGGTTATTCCTGTGCCATGCAGAGCTCCAAATTTGACAAAAAGGTGCTGGTCGTTGAAGCCCATGACAGCAACCTGGGGGGAACCTGGATCAACCTGGGAACCGTGCCCAGCAAGGCTCTCCGGGAATCGGCCAACACAATCAAAAAATTTGACACGCAGTTCGGAACCAGGGAAACCCGAAAACCGTATGAGCGCTTCCGCATGGAGGACCTGCTGCAATACAAAAATGCAGTATTGGAACAGGAGAATAAAAAGGTAAAGAATGACCTCATCAAAAATGAGGTTGATGTGGCCCGCGGATTCGGCCGTATTGCCGGGGAGCACACCGTAGAGGTCGAAACGCCCATCGGAACCACCGAACGGTACAGCGCAGACCGGATTTTGCTCTGTACCGGAAGCAGCCCTGTCTATCCAACAAGTTTTGAGATCGATCACGATAAAGTGCTGGACTACAAGTCCATTTTCGGCCTTACCCATATTCCCAAGCGCCTGGCGATCATCGGCATCGGCGTGAACGCCCTGGAATATGCGACCACGTTCGCCGCGCTGGGGACGCGGGTGACCATGCTAAGCGAGGACCAGGAGCACCTGACGTTTTTGGATGAGGAGATCCAGGACCACCTGGACCAGGCGCTGGCCGATCAGAGTATTACCATTAAAAAGGGGGTACAGGTTGAAAGTATCGAGTATAACTCCATACGAACCTGTGTAGAGGTCCGTTTTAGAAAACTGCAGGGCGATGACCGATTGCAGGTTATAGAAACCGAGCACGCACTCTACATGGGGGGAAGCAAACCCAACACCGCTGATATCGGGCTGGACAAGGTCCAGATCGAAATCGACGATGAAGGGTATATTCCGGTGGATGATACCTACAAAACAAAAATTGACAGTATCTACGCCGCCGGAGATATCATCGGGTTTCCCCGGCTGGCCTCGGCTTCTTTCACCCAGGGACGTCTCGCCGCCTGCAACATGTTCGACATACCGGCCAAAGACATCCCCCAGCAGATTCCCTTTGGCATCTACACCCTGCCCGAAATGTCGCATATCGGGCTGACCGAGCAGCAAGCTATCGATGAGGGAATAGATGTGACCGTGGGACGCGCCTATTTTAAAAATATTGCCAAAGCGGATATGATGGGCGACCCCAGGGGCATTCTCAAACTTGTCTTCAGCACTGATTCTTTTAAACTACTGGGCGTGCACATACTCGGAGACCAGGCCTGCAACCTTATCCACCTGGGGCAGTCCGTGATGGCTTTTGACGGTGATATCCGCTACTTCATCCGCAACGTCATGAATTATCCCACCCTGAGTGAAGCCTACCGGCGGGCCGCCTTCAACGGAGTCAACCGCGTGTACAAAGCGGGAGTGAAATATAAGAAGATACTCGAAAACGGTGGCTAAGACCGGTGATAAATCGGTCAAAAACAGATTGATAAATAGTGTGAGCCGGCGGTTTATTGATACTGGTATTGAGACTACGGGAATACTCCCATTTTCCGCTCAGTCCTTTGAAATTTTGGGGCGGCAGGCCACCGTATCGGGACCGTGCCGGCCGCCCCACTTCTCTCCTCGGTTGGTCGCTGTGCCATAATATTTTGAGCTGGCGTTCACACCTGCATACCACGGGCGTGTTGAGATACTCCGCGTTATTCCAGTGACCCGATTGATGGGGGGGGGGCAGATCCCGATCCCCGAACGTTTAGAAGACGAACCTTTCACGGCCTGTAATCTGTAAGATTTCGACCCTGAACCTCGTCAGGAGATTTATTCCCAAGCAAGGCGACAGGTTAAGCTCAGTCACCTCACCGCGATATGTGGTTTGTTTCAACTGTGCGTTTGTAAAGCACTCCACCGGACTCAAATACAGGATCCTGCAAAACTGTATCTTTGACGAGCCTCCTGCAAACATACAATGCAATCTCCTTTTGGAGGCATAGACCAGGAGGTGACTTTGCTGTCCCCGGGAATGATCGCTGGTTTTGATATAGTATTCAAAAATTAAATAATTGTTAACATTTACACTTATTCAAGATAATTAATGATGCTAAATGTTATCTTGAATTGATGTAAAACATTCATTCTTAATAAATCAAAGTTGACTATGGAGAGAGGAATATTATCTAAAATGAAGAACGTTTTACTCGTTTGTTTCCTGGTAAATGCGGTCTTGGTAAGCACCCACAAGGGAGAGTTCTGGCCATTCAGTATATTTCCCATGTTTTCGCAAGCGGGCAACCCGTGGTCGCGTGCGATTGTTGAGGAGGTGGATGATCCCGCCAGGGCAGATTTGTGGGATACCAAACCCCTTGCTGATGTAAGCGATCGTGTAGTGCCTCTCAGCGAGCATGGTATTGATGATATCGATTTTGCCAACTTTATATCCAAGACGGAGAAGTGGGATAACGAGCGTATACAAGCGCTTCGAGACCTGTTCCGGGCTGAACGGATGGGGGATATGAAGTGGCTGGCCACCCGGGTTACCGGCTACATGACGGAAGATGATTCGGTTGTCGTTAACGCCATCCCGTTGCTGCTGGTTACAAAAGACACCACATATAAGAATCCAAATCTATTCAAATAGAAGAGGACCCATGTTACGGACTTTCACCAATTCTATTAGCAGAAATCTTTTTGAACCTGAGCACCCCGATTCCCTGGGGACCAAGGTTTATTACCGTCTTTTCGAACTGTTCACAGTGGTCTACTCCATTATCTACGTATGGAAGTGGGGACTTTATACCCAGCGCCTGAGCGATGTGGTTTTACCGCTGGGCCTTGCCCAGTACATCGATGTGGAACTGTTTTTGGGGACCTACTTTCCCCTGGTCAACGCCGGGCTTCTCACCATCTTTGTGATCAGCGCCCTGTTTTTTGACAAGGCCAAATGGCTGTACGGGGTTGCCTTTATATTGCTTCATTTGCAGTATGTGACCCGGTACAGCCAGGGCGAGATTCCCCACAGCCAAAACATGGTCGGGTTCTGTCTTCTGGGCCTGGGAATCGGAAGTGTTTTCTTCAAAGACAGGGAGCACTCATTACATTTCGGGCTCGGTTTTGTCGTCTTTTTCCTGGGACTCGGCTATACCACCGCAGCCTTTTCCAAACTGGTTGCAACCGGAGTTACGTGGGTCGACGGCCATCACCTTTGGCTGTGGATTGCCGAAAAGGGAACCGATGTGCTTTCAGATAAAGGAACATTTCAGTTGAACTGGGTACAGGAGGCAGCGCTTCAAAGTCGCACCGTGGCCACCCTGTTTCTCACGGCAGGACTTTTGACAGAATTTTTCGCTTTCCTGGTCTGGTGGAAACGATACCGAACGCTTATGTTTATCGGCATTATCGGCTTGCACATGGGTATCTATATAACGATGAATATCCTGTTTCTCTCCTACACGATCGGGCTCTGCATCATCGGGCTGCCCTGGCACCGTGTCATTGACCAGGGTTTAAAATATTTTGGAAAAATGAAACAGCGTTCTGTTCAAAGCGAATATCGCTCCCGGTATTAGCAATGCGTATTTATATTTGTAGAGGACTTTGCAAAATCAAAGCCTCAATTCCTCGTTCCGAGGGAGTTGTATTCCCGTTTAAAAGTCAATAAGGCCAATGGTACAACCACCTCCAAACAAATGGCAGGTTCTGCAAAGGGCCCTTATACGTAATGGATAGCCATCGGAAGGCCGGTGGAATCGGTGGGCGGATCTTCCGGCAGCGTCTTTATCGGCTCTTCAAGCGAACGGAGCGCAAACAGCGCCAGCGCCATGGCATCCACGATGTCGTCCTCCTCCACCTGGTTTCGCCGGTATTCCTCCTTGATATCCCGGAAAAAGTCGTCGGCAAATTTGCTCTGCTCCTTCAACAGCCCGAGTCGATGACGCAGCCCTTTTTTGGTCTGTTTTTTTTGCAGAATCGAATTGCCGCCGTTTAACTTCTGAAACAGCAGCTCGGGGTGACTCTCAAATACTTTTCCCCGGAAATCCTCATGTTCCTGCAGCAGGCGATCAACGGAACGGATATTGGGGGTGATATTCCATGCCTGGATGGAAATTTTCTTGCCCGTGGTCTCGTAGCTCTCCATCGAAGCCTCCGCATAAGTGGGCGAGTGGAGCGCCGGCCGGATTGGAGGATCAAATACGCTGGCCTGGTAGTCGGGACCAAGCACCTCGCGCAGCATCTCATCGCATTTTCGGGTATAACTTACATCATTTAGCCCGATCGGGACATCGATGAAGATGCGATCGTATTCCCGAAACGTCTCTTCAAGCTCACTGTCCGACTCCAACAGCCAATAGCCGGCGTGCTCCTCATCCAGACTAATAGCGATCCAGCCCACTTTGCAACCGTCAATTCCTACTGTTTTCAACTTGTAATCCTAGTTTTGTTCTTTAATATCTTCCTGCAGCCGAATGTGTAAATCGTCCAGCTGTTCCGGGTCCACATAATCGGGACTTCCGTCCATCAGGTTTTGAGCCTTCTGGTTTTTGGGAAACGCGATCACATCGCGCAGGCTTTTGCCACCGGAAAGCAGCATCACGATCCGGTCGACCCCAAGCGCGATACCGCCGTGGGGCGGGGCGCCATATTTGAAAGCTTCCAACAGGAAGCCAAACCGTTTTTCAGCTTCTTTATCGTCAATGCCCAGCAGAGCAAACATCTTCTGCTGGAGCTCCCGGTTGTGAATACGGATCGACCCGCCGCCGATCTCATATCCGTTCAGTACGAGATCGTACGCCCGCGAGCTCACCTCGGAGGGGTCCGAATCCATCTTCTCGATATCCGCAGTCTTGGGTGAGGTAAAGGGGTGATGCAGGGCATGATAACGCTGCGAATCTTCATCCCACGCCACCAGCGGAAAGTCAGTCACCCAGAGAAAGTTATACTGCGATTCATCAATCATGCCGTGTTCCCGGCCCATCATAAGGCGAAGTTCGCCCAGCTGCTCGTAGACCGTAGGTTTGGGTCCGGCAAGTATGAGGATCAGATCGCCCATCTCGGCATCCGCCTGGTCAATCATCGTCTGTATCGTCTCATCCTTCAGGAATTTCCCGACACTGCATTTTGTGCCTTCCTCCTCGTTCTGCTTGATATAGACGAGTCCCTTGGAGCCGACCTCGTCCTGCACGCGCTCGGTCAGGCGGTCGAGGGCTCCACGGCCCATCGTACCCTGGCCCGGCACCTTGATGCCCAGCACGCCGCCACCGCTCTCAACTGTTTTGGAGAATACCCTGAATTCCGACTCTCTCACCAGTTCCGAATAATCCACAAACTCCATCCCGAACCGGGTGTCCGGCTTGTCAGTTCCGTAGGTTTTAATCGCCTCTTCATAGGTCATACGGGGAAACGGGGCGGAAATATCTTGTTCCACCGTATCCTTCATCAACTTCTGCATCAGCCCCTCGGTGGTATGCATGATCTCATCTTCATCCACAAACGACATCTCCACGTCAATCTGTGTAAACTCGGGCTGGCGATCGGCCCGCAGGTCTTCATCCCGGAAACATTTCACAATCTGGAAATAGCGGTCATATCCCGATACCATCAGGAGCTGCTTGTACGTCTGGGGACTCTGCGGCAGGGCAAAAAACTTTCCCGGGTTCACCCGGCTGGGCACCAGGTAGTCGCGGGCGCCTTCGGGAGTACTTTTCATTAAGAAGGGGGTCTCCACCTCCGCGAAATCCCGGTTGTGGAAATAGGTGCGAATCGAATGATACGCATCCGAACGCAGCATCATATTTTGTTGCACCTCATTGCGGCGCAGATCCAGGTAACGGTATTTCAAGCGCAGCTCTTCCCCGGTCTCCAGGTTATCTTTAATCTCAAAAGGTGGAGTTTCCGATTCAGAATAGATCCTGACCTCATCCACAAACACTTCAATATTGCCGGTGCCTATATCGGGATTCACCGTCTCTTCCGAGCGTTTTTCCACGCGCCCCTTGATTCCCAGCACATACTCATTCCGGATCTCTTCTGCAATGGCATGGACATCTCCGGCCTCTTCCTTGAACACGATTTGGGTAATCCCATAGCGATCGCGCAGGTCAATGAAAATAACCCCGCCCAGGTCGCGCCGCGCAGAAACCCAACCGTTCAATATTACCTGGTCTCCGATGTTCTGCTCGGAAAGTTCACCGCAGGTGTGCGTACGTTTCAAACTCATAAACTATTGTTCAATGTTTCTTTTTCCAGTTAAAAGGCTGAAAATAAGTAATATGGCAACCAATCGCCTAACGATTATACAAAGAATATCGGAGGCCGGGCAACACAGGAAGAACCGTCGGGGGAAGACCCTCTTCATCGGTTTCAGGCAGCAAAAGAATGATCGTTGCCCCATCAACGTTTGGTTATGTTATAATCATTTAATTTGCAGAACTAGCGCTTTTCCATTTGCTTAAGTGAGTGAAATAATTACCTTGAATTATATAGATGATTCATCATCTCTTTTTTTTAAGTGATGAACTAGAGGGTCGACAAACCAGGCGGGGTGTACTACATGCAACAGATAGATGTTGTGGTTGCTGATGACCACGAAATTCTTCGATTTGGAGTGACAAAATATCTAGCCTCAGCAGAAGATATCAATATCGTCGGTGAGGCTTCTACGGGAGATGAATGCATTAAACTTTTTAGAGAGCACTCTGCGGATGTATGCGTGCTGGATATAAGCATGCCTGAAAAGGATGGAATTGAAACAGCAAAAGAACTACGCAATATTGATTCCGAGGTAAAAATCCTGATTCTCTCCATGCATATTGACAAAGATATCCTTGACAAGGTGCTTGAGGCCGATATCAACGGCTACCTGCTGAAAAATGCCGAAAAGTCGGACCTGCTGCAGGCGATTCGTTCGGTAATGAAAGGGCAGCAAGTGTTCAGCGACCCCATCTCCAAATTGATTACCAACTCGTACCTCAACAAACCGAATGAACAGCCGCAGGAGCTGGATATCAACATTACGAAACGGGAGCACGAAATTTTGACATTGATCGTCGAGGGGTATACCAGCCAGGAGATCGCAGATCAGTTGTATATCAGTCCACGAACCGTTGACACCCATCGATTTAACCTGATGCAGAAGTTGGAAATTAAAAACACCGCCGGCCTGGTTCGCTTCGCCCTGCAGAACAATCTTGTTCCCTCTGAGTAGCAGAGAACTGTTTTTTTACATAAATACGTAATTTTACGTATCCAAAATACGGCCTTTTATCTATTGATGCGTGTCGCTGTGTAGATTATGTTAGTAGTGCAAATGGGGTAATAGCCGTCTGTAGATGATATTTAGCAGTCCATCCTTGATTGGAGGGCTGCTAATTTTTTTGTACCTGCCTTAAAACGAGGAATACAAGCTTTCAATTTGCTCCACTCGCAGGGCTTGGTTCTCGATTCAATAGTTAGGGCTGTTCGATATCCAGCCACAACAACTTGAGTGAACGCATCGCGGCTGCCATCTCTTTCAACCTAATTCCGGTGTCGGAGTACAAACTTTCACGTACCAAATTACGCCTTTTTTTCGATTGATGACCTTTCCAATTGCATGTATGTTCGTATACACAACTAGGATACTGATCGCCTGTAGATGACATTTAGCAGCCACTCTTGACCGGGGGGCTGCTAATTCTATGCACGCCCTGCAAAACTCCTCACCCATCCCATCGTGGATATCCATAGTAGAAGTATCGGCCCCTTCAACAAAGTAAAATGATTATAAGTAATTAATTAAAAAACAGATATTTAATCATAATAACTTATACTATTAATTCCTTTTGGATATCTAAAATTATTACTTCATTTATTTATAAAACTCTTTTTACATACATAGTTTTACGTATATAAATTTACGATTTTTTATCTATTGATGGGTCCCCATCTGCCGATTATGTTAGGAGTGCAAATGGGGTAATAGCCGTCTGTAGATGATATTTAGCAGTCGTCCTTGATTGGAGGGCTGCTAATTTTTTTGTCTCCCGGAAAAAATCAACTTGCTATCGTTAGGACAACCGCCTATTCCACTCCCTGTAAACCGATCAAATGAGAAAAACCATCTTGCCCCGTGACTCCCGCAAATAAATGGCAAGTAGCAGATATTCCCATTTAAAACTCACCTGAAAGGCCAGATACTGCATTTAACTGGAATGTCCTCCGGAAGCGGGACGAATAAAGCGAAGTGCATAAAAGTAGTAGCGTGGGGCGGAATCGAACCGCCGACCTCCGGGTTATGAATCCGACGCTCTCACCAACTGAGCTACCACGCCAAATCTGGCTTCGCGGTTATTGGTTCTTTGGGTTGTGCCAGGTACCGGCTGCCAATAACCTCCTATAACTTCAACAGTTATTCTCTCATATTCCTGCGGCCTAAGAGCCGTTCCTATCAAGAGTTGCCAAATATACGATTTATAGAAACAATTTTAAATCCATAATATTACTTTTTCATACTTCCTTATCATGGAACATGAAATTTGGGGCGTGTTCATTAATAATGTCTCAGCCAATTCGAAACTACAAATGGATGTTACCTGCTTCTCACACATAACCAGCAACAAGTATCCAATAACCCATTGCCCCCTCTTGTTTTTCGCGTTATTTTAGCGCTCTTACGAGAACAGCAACTTTAACATAGTATTTGACAGCGTCACTCATGGCTAAGAAGATCACAAACAGAGATGAAGATTATTCACAATGGTATCAAGATGTAATCCGGGAAGCCAGGCTCGCCGATCATTCCCCTGTGCGTGGATCGATGGTGATCCGCCCCAACGGTTTTGCATTGTGGGAAAACATGAAGCAGGCCCTGGATACCATGTTCAAAGATACCGGTCATGAGAACGCCTACTTCCCCCTTTTTATTCCAAAATCGTTTCTTTCCAAAGAAGCCCAGCATGTTGAGGGTTTTGCCAAAGAGTGCGCTGTGGTGACGCATAGCCGTCTCCAAAGCACCAACGGCGGGGTGGAAGTGGATCCTGACTCCAAACTTGAAGAGGAACTGATCGTGCGCCCCACCTCCGAAACCATTATTTGGGATTCCTACAGGAACTGGATTCAATCCTATCGCGATCTGCCAATCCTCATCAACCAGTGGGCCAATGTTGTTCGGTGGGAGATGCGCACGCGCCTGTTCCTGCGCACGATGGAATTTCTGTGGCAGGAGGGACATACCGCGCACGCCACTCAACAAGAGGCGATCGAAGAAACCGAACGGATGCTGGAAGTATACCGCACCTTTGCCGAAGATTTTATGGGGATGCCGGTCATTAAAGGGGTGAAAACCGAATCCGAACGGTTTGCCGGTGCGGTGGAGACCTATTGTATTGAGGCCCTGATGCAGGATGACAAGGCCCTGCAGGCGGGGACCTCTCACTTTCTGGGGCAAAATTTTGCCAAAGCATTTGATGTAAAGTTCCAGGACAAGGATGGTGAGCACAAATACGTGTGGGCTACCAGCTGGGGCGTCTCAACACGACTGATCGGGGGGCTTATCATGACCCACTCTGACGATCAGGGGCTTGTTATCCCGCCCAGGCTTGCTCCTACCCAGGTGGTGATTGTACCTATTTGGAGAAATGACGAGCAAAAAGCGGAGATGCTGGAGTATGCCGATTCCATCCGGAATGAACTTGACGATCTCGACATTAGTGTAAAGCTCGATGACCGGGAGAACTACAACCCCGGCTGGAAATTCAATGAGCATGAGACAGCAGGCATTCCGTTGCGCATTGCCGTGGGTCCCAGAGATCTTAAGAACAATAATGTGGAACTGGCCCGCCGCGATACCCTGGATAAAAATATCGTCGAGCGGGAAGGACTGGGAGAACGCATTGACAACCTGCTCGACCAGATCCAGCAAGATCTCTACAACGCCGCCAAAGAACGGCGAGATAACAAAACGACCACAGTCGACTCCTACGATAAGTTCAAAGAGGTGCTGGATGAGCAAGGCGGATTTATCTATGCCCACTGGGATGGAACGGCTGAGACCGAAGAAAAAATTAAAGAAGAAACCAAGGCCACAATCCGTTGTATTCCCCTGGAAGAGGGTGAGTCCGGTACATGCATGGTAACCGGGGCCCCCTCCGAACAACGGGTCCTTTTTGCCCGCGCCTACTGATTTCTCATAAATTATCCGACAGAACGTGATGCCATCTCAAGGAGTGTATTCTCCCCATGTTAAAAAATTTGCACGGTGGATTTCCGACTTGGCAAACCCGCTTTTTATTCCACCGTTTGTTTTTATCCTGGTGGGAGTGTACAACGGGATTTCGCCTGCTGAACTGGGCTGGCTCACCGGCCTGTCACTGCTTTTTTATACGGTCGTCCCCCTGCTCGCAGCCCTCTCAATGCTGAAGGTGGGCAAAATAGAATCTCTGGATCTGCCGCGCCGGGAGTCAAGAAACCAGCTCTACCTGCTCGGCATTGCCAGTTCATCGATCGGGAGCCTGATCCTCGGAATCTATTTCTACCTTCACAGGCCGTTTCTTACGCTTATTTCTTGGGTATTTCTCATCAATCCCATTATTGGTTATCTGCTGAACCGCAGGTGGAAGGTGAGTATCCATGCCGCCTCGATCGCCAGTGGAGGCATCATCCTGCTGTTCTTCTATTTTTGGAAGATGGGCGTTTCGGAATCCATGGCAGTTGTTTTTTCCTTAAGTATGCTTTTAATACTTTTACCGGTGATGATGTGGTCTCGCTTCCACCTGGATATCCATACCATCCCCGAACTCATCGGCGGTGCTGCCGCGGGTATCATCTTTACCTCCATTGAAATCCTTTTAATCTTTTATTTTTGGCAACCGTTATGAAGGCAACGCTCCCTCCCCATCCCTTTTACCTGTCAACGGCTGAGCAGTCTCAACAGATGGACAAGGCTACGATTGAGCAGTTCGGTATCGATGGATTTACCCTGATGGAGGTTGCCGGCAGTTCTGCGGCCAAGCGTCTGCTTGACGAACTGCCAGCCAATGCTCACGGCCTTTATCTATGCGGCAAAGGCAACAATGCAGGCGATGCCCTGGTCGTTGCACGCTATCTGATTCAACACGGGCATGCAGCCACTCTACTTTTTATAAACGGAACCGAAGAGCTTTCTGACGACACCGAACAAAACCTCGAGCTCCTACGGAAAATTGCAGAACATGATTCCACCTCCGCACCGGTAACCATCATTAATGGCTGGCCCCAATTCAAAAAATCCGGGCTTGCTGAACTGGATTTCATAGTTGACGGCATGCTGGGAACGGGACTCAACAGTGAACTGCGGGGCGACTACGCCAAAGCCGTGGCGTGGGCAAACGAGGTGGATCGCCCCATATACAGTATCGACATTCCCACCGGGCTGCATGCCAACACCGGACAGATAATGGGAATGGCTATACAGGCCAGCACAACTTACACCTTTGGCAGCCAAAAGCTGGGATTTTATCTCGAGGATGGATACAGTTGCACCGGGGAGATCGATCTTTGCGAGCTTCCCTTCCCCAATTATTTAAAAACCTGCAACAATTTTTTGTTGGACCGTTCGTGGGTTAACGAACCTGAGTACCCGCCTGCAAAACACAAATATGACGCCGGGGCACTCTACCTGATTGCCGGGTCCGAAGGGTTGACCGGGGCAGCCATCCTCTCCGCCCGAAGTGCGTGGGCGGCAGGAGTGGGAGCGGTCATTATTATCTGTCCCCGGGGCATCCTTCCGGTTTTTGAGCATACGCTTCCGCAAATCATCAAAAAGCCGGTAGGTACTCCCGACGACACTTCGTTGAGCATCGAGCAACTGGACAGCGTGATTCAGATAATCGATGAGAAACCCGGAAATGTGCTATTCGGACCCGGCATCGGGAGAGCGCCGTCCACGCTGCAATTTTCCACCGCTTTTTTTGAACAGTTTACTGGGCGCCTGCTGATCGATGCCGACGGCTTGTGGTGCCTGGGGCAGCAACAAAACTGGCAGAAGCCCGACCAGGCTTCGTGGATTTTAACGCCTCATCCCGGGGAGCTCGCCAAGCTGTCGTCCTCATCATTTGATGACGGAGGCGAGCGGCTTGAGACCGTACGAGAAATCAGCTCCACAAAAAATATTACTGTTGTTTCTAAAGGTTTTCCTTCTGTTATTGGAACACCATCCGGCAAATGCCTTTTAACCCGTTACGATACCCGTGTATTTGCCCGCGCCGGTTTTGGCGACATTCTTGCAGGCAAGATCGGGGCTTACTGGTCCCTGGGAAATCCACCCGCTAAAAGTGCTGCTTTGGGACTTCTGCACGGCTATGAAAAAAAGAAATCATCCAATAAAAAGAATCGATTCCTCGAGCCCAACGATCTGATATGATTAAATTTCTAACTCGCTATTTCAGCAAGCACCCCACGCTGCTGCTTTTCTGTATCACCGGAATGACCATTGCAGCTCTCCTTCTTACCTTAATTCCTGCTGACTACCTTTCAAAAAGCACCATCTGGTCATACGACAAAATCGGTCACTTGCTGCTTTTCGGTTCGTGGACCTTCCTGATAGGTCTCTACAGCATGGTAAAGTACCCGCAAAATGTAAATCTGTGGAAAATTTTTTCAGTCGGTGTCCTCTTCGGTGGGGTTATCGAGATTTTGCAATACCTCCTGCCCGTCAACCGTCACGGCAATATTCTTGATTTCTGTTTTGACGCGCTCGGCGCCATCGGGGCTGTCTTGCTTCTTAAAATTTGGGGCCCCTCGTCAGGTAGCTGACCATACCTCAGTTTCTGCACAAAAGTTGACCGGAATTAAAATTTATTGCAATTCAACTTGCATGGAATTCAAATTTTGATATCTTGAAGGACTTTTACTAGTCAGCAGTAACCCTAACGTTTGAATTACCATGTCTAACAGAAAAAACCCGAATGCTGATTTGAAGAAGTACTATACCGTATTTCTTGAAATTGGCCTTATAATAACACTTGTCGCAAGTATTGCGGCCGTCAAGATCGATTTCCGTTCAGAAGTTAAAGACGTTGACTTAACCGAGGAACAGGAAATTGTAGAGATGGAAGAAGTGATACAAACCAAACAAATTGAAAAGCCACCACCCCCTCCCCGCCCGCCGGTGCCCGTTGAGGTTCCCAATGACGAGGTGCTTGAGGATCAGGTTATTGACCTGAATGCGGAGCTGGACCTGGATGCTCCCCTTGACATGCCTCCTCCGCCACCCGACCAAGAGGAAGAAGAGGAAGAAGATTTCTTCGTTGTGGTTGAGAACATGCCCGAGCTTATCGGTGGACTTGCAGGACTCCAACAGAAAGTACGTTACCCGGAAATGGCACGTAAGGCCGGAATTGAAGGCCGTGTTATCATTCAGTTTATCGTGAATGAAGAGGGCCGAGTGGAAGATCCCCGTGTTGTACGCGGTATTGGCGGTGGATGCGACGAAGAGGCTTTGCGAGCGGTAAAAGAAGCACGCTTCCAGCCCGGAAGACAGCGGGGAAATCCTGTACGCGTTCAGTACAGCCTGCCGATCGTTTTCAAGCTTCAAAACTAGTTCGACCTACAAAGAGTGCAGCAGTATCGACTGCTGCACTCTCCTTTTTCTCCTTTCCCCTTTCTTAATTTCGTTTTTTCCCTCCCAATATTAACTAAAGATTAAGAAACTTCTCTCCCTGCCGCTCTTCACAAGAAATTTATATTCAATGCTTTTCTTTGGCAATTCATTTGAGGACCTAATGAATCAGACTCATAATAACTGACAATGGTTGATAGAAGATCTTTATGAACCGGATACCAAATAGCTATTAGACTTTTATTACAAATAAGCCAATATTAACTTTTCGAATTAAACAATTAACCAAATATTAATATTAAATTAATATTATTAGTTGACTTTCTGTTTTAACTAAAATAAATTAGTTCCAGTTCTGTTAAGGCAGAACTGCTAAATAACAACCAGAATCACAATCATTCAATCTCAATCCCAACAAACGTTATCATCCCATGCGACTTGATCGTAAAAATCCCAAAGCTGATCTGCGCACGTATTACACGCTCTTTTTCCAGGGCGGACTTATAATCGTACTGCTCCTGTTCCTGGCAGCTACCAAAATCGATTTTCGTGGCAAACAGGCACAGGCTGACTTCACAGAAGAACAAGAGGTCGTTCAAATGGAGGAAATTGTGCAAACAGAGCACATTGAAAAACCACCTCCCCCCCCCCGTCCTCCTGTTCCGGTGGAAGTCCCCAACGACGAAATTGTTGAGGACCAGGCTATCGATATTAACGCTGATCTCAATTTCCACGATAAACTGGAGGTTCCTCCCCCCCCTGAAAACCAGGAGGAGGATGCCGAAGACTTCTTTGTCGTAGTTGAACAGATGCCCGAACTCAAAGGGGGACTGGCCTCCATCCAGCAGTGTGTCAATTATCCCGACATGGCACGGCAGGCGGGTGTTGAAGGCCGGGTAATCGTGCAGTTTATCGTTAATGAGAACGGCAAAGTCGACAATCCCCAGATTGTAAGGGGAATCGGAGCCGGAGCCGACGAGGAAGCTATTCGCTGTGTTAAGAACGCGGAGTTCGTTCCGGGTCAACAGCGTGGTAACCCCGTTCGTGTGCAGTTTACGGTGCCAGTTATCTATAGTCTTTCAAGCAACCTTTAATGAAATAAATTCTTTCCCATTATTTTTCCCCTGACTCAACATTCCCTAGTTGAGTTTAAATCCCTAAGGTGTGGCCGCTGAAACCGGTCACACCTTTTTTTATGTAAAAAAACCGATGGAACTACACCGCTGCCAGCATAGTTTATATAATGTATCTTAATGTATATATTGGGATCGATATAAAATACTTTAATAAGTAATGATAATTTAATTGCCTGAAAACGGAGGTTCTCATGCGTACCGAACGCAAAAAACCAAAATCAGACTTAAGAAAATATTATACGGTCTTCCTTCAAGGTGGCTTAATTGTAGTACTGATCCTTTTTATTGTAGCCATGAAGCTGGATTTCCGCAGCGAACAAAAGAATGTGGATCTAACCGAGGAACAAGAAGTGGTTGAAATGGAGGAGATCACCCAAACCGAGCACCAGGAGAAGCCCCCACCTCCCCCGCGACCTCCCGTACCCGTGGAAGTTCCGAATGACGAAATAGTGGAAGATCAAAACTTTGACATTAGCGCCGACCTGAACCTGCAGGACAAGCTTGAAATGCCTCCGCCACCCGACGAAGGTCAAGAGGAGGAAGAAGAGGAAGACTTCTTTGTAGTAGTTGAAAACATGCCTCAACTCAAAGGGGGGCTGGCTGCACTGCAAAGCTGTGTTAATTATCCAGAAATGGCACGCAAGGCCGGAATTGAAGGCCGTGTTATTGTTCAGTTTATCGTAAATGAACAGGGACAGGTTGAAAATCCTCAAGTAACGAGAGGCATTGGCGGGGGCGCTGACGAAGAAGCGGTCCGTTGTGTAAAACAGGCTGAATTTGAACCGGGTCGACAGCGTGGAAACCCCGTGCGCGTTCAGTACAGCTTGCCGGTTGTCTTTAAACTTCAGAACTGACCGTTAACAACTTATTTCTTTTCAAAAGGCGTGGCTCCAGCGGGAGCCACGCCTTTTTCATTTAGCCTGCATTTCTCACGATAATTTTTTAATGAAATTATGTACCCTAATGGCAGGCAGTATCTTACATCATATTTTGCAGACCATTGTATGTAACAGGGGGGATAACGTGCCGCGAAATTTGCCCTCCAGCTGCGTTAAAGGGGGCCTTTGCAGAACCTGCCATTTTGTTGGGAGATAGTTGTACTACCGACCTTGGTGCCCTTTTAACGAGAGTATAACTCCCTCAGAACGAGAACTTGAGGGTTTTGCAAAGCCCCCTTAAATGGGGAAATCGCCTGCTCAAGTACGAAGGTACGTCTGCGCGGCCACTTTCCCTTCGACTTGCAGAAGAACAAATTTCCTGGTGAAAAATGCAGGTTAGTCATTTTCGTACCGACAATATACAGGAGTGGCTTATGGAACAATTATTTTGATTTCCTACAACCCTGGATTACGGATCTCTTATATGGACCCGACGCTCTCTTTATTGTACCCTACGAGTCCACTTCTTCCTCGTTTTTTGTTTCTTCAATAGTGTGCAACAGGTCCTCCGCCTCTCGGATCAAGTCTTCCGCTCGCTTGCGTGCATCTTCCACGACCTCATCGCCTTTTCGTTTGGCTTCAGAGATGGCGTGCTTTTCATCAGACAATTTGTCAATCACGTGGGTAAGTTCATCCAGGTAGTTGCTCAGGCGATAAGAGATCACATTACGGGTATTACTTCCTTTGTCTGGCGCGTACAGAAGGGCAATTACCGACCCCACCAGTGCGCCGGACAGTACTCCAAGGGTAAAATCTTTAGAACGGCTCATACTGCTTAAAATCCTTTATTTTGTTAAGCTTTTGTAGATAGATACCAACTATTTATTAAAAAACCGGACAACTATTTTGCTGCCCTCTGTTAATATGCAACATGATAGATACATATTAAAGTTTCAGCAATATTTTTTTATCTTAAACGTGGATTAAGTGAAGAACCAACCATAAAATCAATATTCCGTTATGAAATTTTTTATTGACACCGCTGACCTGGATGAAATACAGGAAGCGAACGACCTAGGTGTGTTAGATGGTGTAACAACAAATCCCAGTCTCTGCGCTAAAATTGGAGTCGAGGATTTTGAGGGGCATATTGCCAAAATATGCAATATCGTCACGGGTGATGTTTCGGCCGAGGTTGTTTCAACTACGTATGAAGACATTGTGGCTGAAGGACGGCACCTGGCCGCCATTGCCGATAATGTTGTTGTTAAAGTGCCCTTGATTAAAGATGGTATCAAGGCGATTAAGACACTTTCCGGGGAAGGCATCAAAATCAACTGCACGCTCTGCTTTTCCGCTCCCCAGGCACTGATAGCTGCCAAAGCAGGTGCTACCTATATCTCCCCTTTCATCGGTCGGCTGGATGATATTACGACTGACGGAATCCAGCTTATTGAGGATGTGGTTACCATTTATGACAACTACGGGCTCGAAACAGAAGTACTCGCAGCCAGCATCCGGCACCCGATGCACGTGCTGGAGTGTATGCGCCTGGGAGCCGATGTAGCCACCATGCCTCTCAACGTCATAGAACAGCTGCTCGAGCATCCGCTGACAGATCGGGGCCTTGAAAAGTTCCTGGCCGACTGGGATGCCCTCCAGGAAGAAGTGAAAGCCAGATAATTCAAATATTAGAGAGCTTTGAAAAAGCCAGGAGTTTTGGTCAAGATCAACTCCTGAACGGATTCGGAACCGCAGTTTATCTCTCATAAATGAGGATTTCGAATCCGCGAAAATGCCGCTATTGGCCAAAATGACTCTTGCAAAGTCCTCCCTATAACCAGAAGCATATGTGAGAAGCCGGGCTTTTATAGGTCCGGCCTTTTCATTTTATGCCGGTCCGATTAGCTTTTCTGCAATTTTTGCGGACGAGAGCACCCCCGGCAGTCCGGCCCCCGGATGCGTACCCGCCCCCACAAAAAACAGATCTTCAACATCCTCCGACTTGTTGTGCGGCCGGAACCAGGCCGATTGAGTCAAAATCGGTTCAACAGAAAACGCTGAACCCCTGTAACTGTTCAGGGTCTTTTTAAAGTGAATAGGATCGATGTAGTGTTCGGCAATAATATGCTCCTGCAGATCCGGCAGATAGTTCTCCTCCAGAAAGTCCATGATAGCATCACGATATTCCGGTGCCTTCTCCTCCCAATCCGTGTTGCTTCCAAGATTGGGTACGGGTGAGAGTACATAAAAAGCTTCACATCCCTCCGGCGCCAGTGAGGGATCCGTTTTGGTTGGCATATGCAGGTACAACGAAAAATCATCTGCCAGCTTATGGTGGTGAAAAATATCCTCAAGCAGTCCCCTGTACCGTTCACCCAGAATAATATTGTGGTGAGCAAGTCCCGAATCCAGGTACCGGCGGTCGGTCCCAAAATAAATAACAAACAGGGACATGCTGTACCTCATCTTGTCAATTTTCTGATTTGTATAAGTCGACCGAACGGATTCCGGCAGCATGTGCCGGTACGTATAGGCAACATCCGCATTAGAAACAACCTGATCGGCCTGGTGCACCTCTCCACCTGCCAACCGTACCCCCCGGGCGCGACCCTCTTCAACCAGTATTTCATCCACCTCTGCATTGAGGTGTATCGTCCCGCCCTGCTCTTCAATCAATCGACCCAGCCCGTTTACGATCGATCCGGTTCCCCCCGTGGCATAATGGACACCCCATTCGCGTTCCAGGTAATGAATCATCGCGTATATCGAGGTCGTATCAAACGGGTTGCCACCCACCAGCAGCGGATGAAAGGAAAACACCCTCCGCAGAAACTCATTTTCAATATACTGAGACACGTAGCGATATACTGTTTTATAAGATTCCAGCTTAAGCAGGTCGGGAATGACTTTTACCATCTCCCAAATATTGTGGAACGGCTGATCGGCAAGTTCTGTAAATCCCTTATTAAAAATAGCCTTGGTGCTGTTAAGAAATTCGGTGTATCCCTGCTTGTCTCCGGGATTCCATTTTTCAATTTCGCTCAGCACGAAAGCGTGATCTCCGTTGTAATCAAACTTCCTGCCCTCATGATTAAAAATACGATAAAAAGGATCGCAGGGAACAAACTCGATATAATCTTCCCTTCTTTTACCCGCCGCCTCAAAGATCTCGTCAAACAGGAATGGAGCAGTAATCACGGTGGGACCGCCATCAAACGTGAACCCATTTAGCTGATAGACGTACGCCCGGCCGCCGATCTTATCCCTTTTTTCAAACAGTTCTACTTCATGTCCGCGGGAAAGCAGTCGGGACGCTGTTGCCAATCCTCCAAAGCCGCTGCCAATAACTATTATTTTTTTACGCATAAATGCTCTCTTTTAGGTTGATAACCGAAGGAAATAACTATAAACGGGCGCCCAACATTCCGGATAATAGTCTGCTAAGATCTCCACCTTTATATGGATTTCAAAGATCACCCTATTTTCCAGGCTAAACCAGGTCGATTCCATCCGAGAGAAGCAATATTTATTGGCATATGCACTATTGTAGCAAATGGTCAATCAGGCATCACGGGGAAAGCCACGTCATTATCTTGCCCGTACACAATCCCTTACCAGGTTTCCTTACATATAAAATGCCAGAAACCTACGAGTTCTCCAGTTGTTTTACATACCCATTATATCCCCGGCGTTCGAGCCTTTGCTGCTCTTTCTCAGCCTTTGCCTTATCGGTAAAAATACCGTAGTAAACGCGATACACGCTTGTTCCGTCATTCAAAGTAAACTGTTCTATCCTGGTCCCTTCAATCTCATTTGACACATCGACTGCGCGACTCTCATCCTCATACGATCCGACCTGTACCGTGTATGTTGAAACTTTGAGATCCCGGTTCATGATCTGCTGCCTGTCTCCTTCAACTACATAGAGCCGGACGTTGGCCGTACCCGGACCGATCATTTCAATTTCCCGGGCGGCCTTCCGTGAGAGATCAATGATACGGTTGTCTTTAAACGGTCCCCGGTCATTTATTCTTACCACAACCGACTTGTCATTGTCGACATTTTGTACCCGAACAAACGTATTGAACGGAAGCGTGCGGTGAGCCGCAGTCATTGCATTCATATTGTAGATCTCTCCGTTTGCTGTCATCTTCCCGTGAAAGTTGGGCCCGTACCAGCTGGCAACTCCGGTTTCGATAGCCTTGTTCATCCGGCCGGGAGCAGGCCGGGACGGTTCCGTCACCCGGGAAGTTATACCACATGAGCTTAATATTACCAGCAGAGACAGGGCCAGCAGAACAAAAGTAGGTCGTTGTAACAAACCAGGTTGATTTATTTAACGTTGCAGATAATATATTTTTGGAAATGATAATAATATACAGGCAAAGAAACAGCTAAAAATCACATCCCCTTCAACAAAGATCCTGCTGTCGAATGTATGAAAGGTAGTCACCCGACCGTATCTCCGTTAATCCATCCGTTGAACGATTATAAAGATATATCCAGGCTGTAACAGGATTGACATATTCTGATGAAGCAACCCACACACTCTCCTTTTTCCGTACATACAGGCTATTATCCGGATCAAAGGCGTCATAACCCTCATACCGATCCAGCCGCTCAAACGCTTTTTGGGCGTCACTGAGCAGGTACAGTTCGCCCCGTATCCGGCTGGCATCTCCACATGCCGAAACCGCACCGGGATAATCTTCCACCAAAAAAAGATGCCCATGGAATTCAGCCTTGCATATATAATCAGCAAACGCTGATAATATGCGATGGGCGGGATGGCTGGCACCACGCTGCAGTGAACCGTACACAAACAGGTACTCTCGCTCTTCTGATATAGACATCGTAAACTACATTAATAAAAAAGCCGGCCTCCGGGCTTCGATACATCCGCCTGCCCGGGGCCAGCTCTCAATTTACCCATTAACTTGATTCCCATTCAACCATGCGGAACAAGTTGGATTCAAGAATTACTTCTTGTTGCTTTTCGGTTTGCTTTCGGCCTTCGGTCTTTCCGAAGATGCCTTGGCTTCTTTTTTGGATGGTTTATTCGGCTTTTTATCCATTTTAAGCACCATGCAGTTGTCAGGTTATGGTCCCAGACGCTGCCCGTAGCGAACAGCATTGGACCCTCATCCTGTCGGATGATTACCTGCTATATTACAACCTTTTTCCAATTCCATGCAACAGGAAAGGCTCCTTTTTTAAAAATTATTTTTCCACAACAATTGATCCAGGAATTCCGCTTTTTCCCGATCCTTGTAGATCGTAGAACCTCCCACCAGGTAGCCCTTCACGCCCGAATCGGTCTCGATCAGGTACAGCGCAGAATCGTCTCCCGGGTCCGTTCCCTGGTCAAACTGGTAGGTTGCAACAATTGTAAGCTGATCCACAGGATAACGCTGCTCTTTTTCTTTTTCCTCGCAGCATAGCACATCTTCCTCCACTTCAAACAGATGAGTATACCCTTTCTCCTGTACATCCTCTACGGCTTCTGCTAAATCTTCATACATATTGTGACCTCCCTCGTGTTATGCAGAGACTTTGCCAACCCGGATGTTGTCCGCGGCCAAAGCCTCACTGTGTTTAAAACTATCGCAATATTACTTTTTCAAACATTTTTTCGTGGGATCAACGTTCTGTGGGGTAAGCAAAAGTTACAATGGGAGGAGGTGAGAGCCGAAGATCGGATTCGAACCGACGACCTACGCTTTACGAGAGCGTTAAGGTATGAGTTTCGCAATGTTTCACTTCCGTTAAAAATGTTGCTTAAACTGTTGAATATCATGGCTTTAAAGGATACTTTGTATTGAACAATGTTTCAGGGCGTTAAAATATTTGTTGTCCCTATGTTGTCCCGAGAGCACAAATTCAATCTATAGTATTATGTCAAAACTTAAGCTGACAGATCCCTTTATTCGCAATCATCCAGCACCGGAAAAGAGAATTGAGATATACGACAAACACACGTCCGGCCTGGCTGTTAGAATAACTCCGAACGGCTCAAAGTCTTTCGTGTATCGGTATCGGTTTAATGACAAGGTAAAACGATTTACGATTGGCCGGTTTCCCAAAACCAGTTTGGCCGATGCACGGGAAGAAGCGGGGGAACTCGAATACAAAGTTAATCACGGAACCGACCCCTTAGAAGAGAAGAAAGCTAAGAAGAGCAGGCCGAAGCCTAAAACATTTGAGGAGATAATAGAAGCTTATAAAGAGGAGCATCTGCCGACCCTAAGAGAATACACACAGAACGACTACAAGCGACGCATAAGGGTTATAACACGTTCGTTAAATACAAAGCTACCTATAAAGGACGTAAAGCGCAGAACGCTAATAAGCTTCTTGAATAAAAAAGCCAAAACAGCACCCGGACAAGCTAAATATTTGCAAACGATACTATCCGGGATCTTTCAATTTGCAATGGATAAAGGTTTGGTTGATGCCAACATTGCCCAAAAAATAACGATAAAGACGCCGGAGCGCGAAGATAAGGGCACTAAGTATAAAAATGTGGCATTGGATGACCAGCAGATCCGTAAGCTTTGGAAAGGCTTTACAGATTATGGTGACCCGGTGGGGAGCTTATTTAAATTTTTGCTGCTAACAGGCCAACGGTGTGGGGAAACCCGTAGAATGAAATGGCAGCATGTTGATTTTAAGAAACGGATATGGGAGATCCCACCCACCAACACAAAAAACAAGACCAAGCACTTTGTTTACCTTTCCGATATGGCTATTGATATACTTGAGAGCCTAGGTAATGGAAGTGATTATGTTTTTACCAGCCCGGTACAATCCGGCCACATTGCCCACCCCGGCAAGCCACCACAACGGATAAGAAAACGGGTTAAGGTGCCAGAGTTCAATATACACAGCTTAAGAACCACCTTCGCCACCCGATTAGCCGGGTTAGCCGTGCAACCACAGGTGTTGAGTAAGATCCTAAACCATAAGAAACCGGGAGCCGGAAGCACGATAACGGCTGCGTATAATAAGCATGAATACAAAGAAGAGAGATGGCAGGCCATGAATCGATGGAGCCACAAACTGAAACAGATTTTAGAGGACAAACAGGAATCAAAAATTGCAGGTAAAATTGGATAATTATGAGTGAACAAGATGGATTTTTTAAGGTGAAAATTGAGCGCAGCACTGAAAAAGCTTATAAAGACCTTAAGGCTAAGAAAGAAAAGCTGAGAAGAGAAATTGAAGTCTTACAGGAGCGTTACGATAATGAGATAAAGAAAACACTTAAAATCGATGATCCCACAAAGAGAGTTGAGAAGCTACAGACGGGCCTCTCTCAACTAAGAGCACATCGAATGGGTGGCAAGGTTGAACCAAATTGGGCTGATCGGAAATTAAGGTTATTTGAAAGAGAGATAGACAAAGCTGAAAATCAGATTTATAAAGTAGAATCTGCAGATGGTACGGAGCCAACCAAAAGAGGCAGGCCGCCCAAAAATGCCAAGGTGAAGAAGGGTATAAGGGATTATTATAGAGAAAACAGGAATAGGCTAGAGGAAGAAAACAAAGATGAAGAGGGTTATCCTATTCAAAAGTGGATCGCAGAACAGATACTTGAGGAAAAGGATGAAGATTTAGGCATTTCAAAAGAGTATGCGGATCCCATTCGCACAATTACTTTGTGCATGGAGGAAGTTAAGCATCAATGAAAAAAAAGAAGAAGTGAAGAATTATTATTCATCCTTGAGCGCCAAGGACTTATAGAATTTTAGAAAGTCTATTTTTCCCTCCTTTCATACTATTTATACTGAAGCAGAAAGAAACAGGAAACCCCTAAACAAGCTGCTTCAATTATGGAAAAATCACTTCACATTTTGCGCCCCTCCGACCTAGCTGACATGTTGAACGTGTCCCGCGTTACAATTTGGCGAATGCAGAAGAGAGGCGAACTCCCACCCAGAAAAAAATTCAGTAATCGATGTGTAGGATGGGATTCTCGAACCATTGAGAATTGGTTTGAGAGCCGTCCCTATGCCGATCCCAAAGCTGAAGAGAAAAGAGAATCTGAATTGGAACCCGTGCAATAAAAAAGGCCGTGGCACTAACCACGACCCCGAAGAACGACCGTTTAAATATACGGTTATTCTTTAAAAGTGCACATCAAAGAAGAGGAACGACCAATGAAAGACTCAACGAAAAAGGCTCAAATGCGAAGGTTTTATGAATGCCTCAAAGAAAGGCCAATGACCACCAAAATGGCCTCTGTCAAATCCGGCATCCAGCGATGCAATCTCACCCGATACGTGGCCGACTTTGAAAAGCGTGGAATCATCACAGTTGTAGAGGAAAAGAAGTGCGAAATCACAAAGCACAAGGCAAAATATTATTCTACAGATCCAAAATATTTCAAGCCCAAGGTTCAAAGCTCCCTATTCCCCAATAAATCCAATTCGGGGGTGCTTGAACGATGAATACAACTTACCTCAAAATACCCGTGGAAATGGCCTTATTTTCCCTATCAGAGGGTTACTATAGGCAGGCGGGTACTTACCTGGCTTCTCACTTCCTATACTCTGGAAAGGCCCGTACAAGCGATAAACCAGCCCACAGAATAGGATCTGCAACGGATAGTTCACCCCGAACCGTTCACAGGCATTTTAAGTGGCTGTTAAACAGAAATTGGATGGGCAAGGATACTGCTAACGGTTGGTATTTTTTTCGTGGATTAGACCGAGTACACGAGATTGAGGGATGGAAGTTCGGGAGAGCTGCTATTATGTACCCAAAGGATTTGAAGACTATTAAGGCTTATTTGGTAGGTGTAGTGTTAGCTTCACTTGCTAAAACGGGAAAAGGGCAACGGACAGAGCGAAAATCCCGAGGCTCCGAGCCAACCGTTGCCCCTATTTCCCTTTCAGTTATTGCAGATACCTTAGACGTATCTGAATCAACTGCTTATAGGTTACGAAAATTGGCTCACGATAACAATTACGTTAAGAATACAGAGAATCTCATTCAGATAACAAACTGGACACCAAACGACCTTAAACAACTTAAGGCTAATGATGTTCACCAAGTTCCGGTTGAGCTTTTGGGGTACGCGGATAGGAGGATTGTATCTATTGACCGTATCCGATACAAGGATAACAAGCTTCACTTGCAAGACCCAAATTTGATCTATTCCCTGATTCAGTTAAAGCACAGGAAAGGTTTACTAGATACTGCCCCCTATCGGGGTACTAATGTTAGTCAAGAATGTCAATGACCCTGACAACTCACTGACACACCAATTATGAGCAAAAAGAAGAAACGAATTACACGAATTGAGAAAGTCTCTAAACCCGATCATTGGGATAAGGACTTTGATCCACACGAACAGAAACAGCAACAAAGCCACCAATCCAATGACTAAACAACTGATGGACAAGATACTGCTTAGTTTAATTTTCATTCTAATCGTACTCAAAATTTTACTGTGATTATGTCGTACAAAAAAAAGAAATCCGAAGTAGCCGATTTACGAAATAAGAGCCGGACAGCTCAAGGCGAACTTGCTGAACTTGAAACGAAGTTGGAAGGCCTAAAAGAGGATTTTGAAGCTTCCTATGAATCCCTTACTGATGCCCGAGCTAAGGCAGAAATAGGAGACGCTTCAAAGAAAGAGGTGTCCAAAGCCGAAAAAAAGAACCAGTCTCATAAAAGTGATATTGAGGCAACTAAACAGGAAATAGACACAAAGAAAAAAGTTGTATCCCTACTGGAAGAGAAGCTGGCAGAATCTAAGCAGGAATTTAAACAGGTAGCTCAAAAGCACCACAAAAAGAAGATTGAGCCAATACTCGAAAATATAGCATCTAAGATGGAAGAGATTGAATCCGAGCTTGACGAAATAGCCGAAATAAGAAAGGATCTTCAAAAGGATGGCTTCTCTTATCCCGATACGTTTTTAAACGGCCTAAAGCCTCATTCAAAGCCCGTTATCACAAAGGGAAAGATTAGAGGCCTATCAATGAAAGACTTTTTAACCGCTAACAGCTTAACCGATAACCAAAACTAAACATTATGCGAACAACTAATTTAACAAAGGAACAGATTGAAGATTTAAAAAGTGAAGATGAAACCTTTTCACAGGAGCAAGCTCATGCTATCGAGACGTTAACAGGTAGAAGCCTAAGTGAAGTTTTAGAATCGAAGGATAATAATTCACCGGCTGAAGCTCCTGAAGGCCACCCATCTACATGGGAACGTAGCCGAAAACTTGAATTTATTGATAAAGCTGGAGCTGATGAATTTAAAAGGCTATGCCGTGAACGAAAGGCCAAATAAGGTAGGTAAGCCCCTTTAATCCTTGCTCAATGCAGGGGGTAGGGGGTTTATGCTATTTACAGGTTTGGAGCCGTTAGGAGCCGAAATCAAGCCTAAATTATAACGTTTAACCCTTGTTTTTTTTATGGCAAAAAGTTGGAAATATCATAGAAGTAAGAAGCCCTTATCATTGGATGATCTGAAATTACGGTTAACCGATGCTATTAAGGAAATGGAACGTATCATTATGACAGATGACAGCGACCAAAAGAAGATACAAGCCTCCAATACTTTAGCAGGTTTGGTTAATAGATATAGCCGTTTACTGGAGGTATCCGATTTAGAGGAACGAATAACCGCACTTGAAGAGCAAAACAAAATGAGGAAAGTAGGATGAAGTCATTAGATAGAAGATTAGAGCAATTAGAAAACCAGCAAAATGAAACCGTTTCCTTTGGTATGCTAACAATATCAGATAAGCCCGTAACCAGAAAGGAAATCGAAAACGATACCCGAAAGTACATAGCTGTAAATTCACCTTTTGGCATGGCCTTAAAGCCGGTTGATGAAGAGCACCCCAGAGGCATGACAAAAAAAGAGCACCTGAAAGCAGGAAATAATATTTCTTTTGTAATTGAAGATGATCAACAATGAAAAGTTTAGAAAGACGATTGAATAAGATCGAAGATAAACAGCCTGAAAGGGAGCCTTGCAGAATGGTATTTCAAATCCTGAATGGCTCTTATCGTATTGGCAATGACAAGCTAACAGAATCAGAGTTTCAGGAATACGAAAAGAAAAATAGAGTCATTGTAATGGAGCCAATATCATGAAATCACTTAGAAAGCGATTGCAGAAAATAGAGCAACGTAACCGACAAAAAGAAAGACCAGCCCCTTTTGTAGCTATCATTAAAGAAGATGGAACCGTAACCGTTTCCCATACCAATGAGGATGATTTTACTTTACCTAATGAAGAGGCGTTACGAAGTTGGATTGTAGATAATAACCTGAATGAATCCGATTATTTGAGAGTGATAATTGTTAATTCACAGGGGAAAGCCCCAGATGTTAAATAAGGCAATATTGACCCTTGTTATACCATTAACCCGAAGCCGTTAGGCTCTTAGAACCCAATTATGAAAGCCGTTTTGAGGCCGTAAACGTACATTTTGCGATATGAGTAATTTACCGATAATTAACGATATAAAAGCATACGAAGGCGCAACATTCGACTTTTCGTTTACCTTTGTGGATGAAGATAATGGGGATCCTATTGATTTGTCTGTATTGGATAATATCAAAATGAAAATTATAGATCTGTTCAATTTGTCCACTGATGCAGGAACGCTGGCCATTGAGAATACGAATAACCTAACCGGACGTATTGAAGCCAGTCAAATGGGAGTGGCAAAGCGAATCTATTATTATGATATAAAAACGATTGAATCGAATGGATGGGTAACACCGGTTGCAGCAGGAAAATTTAAAATAATAACCGCCGCCGACCAGACCCGACAGACAACACATAATTTCACACTACAGATTGAACCTTTTAATTAACTAATACGATGAATTTTGACAGTGAAGCACTCTGGAGCAGCAACAATGGCAACACGTTCAAAGGCGATGGACTGTATATCAACGCTGCCGATGAAGATTTTAGCCTAAGTGATCGATTCTTTTACGACAAATCCGAAGACCTGGCGAACCTGGCCGGATGGACCGGGGACGCCTCCAAGCTCTACGGGGGGAACGTGGCCGGTGAGTTTACCGGCATGCAATCGGGAGCGGGTACTACCAAGGCATTCTTTGCTGGTGCAAGTGATAATGTGGGGACGAATGCAAAATTCTTTGCCCAAGCGGACGGGAACATCTTCCATAAAAGCATCGCCCGTATTGTGTATGCCGGAACGCGGATGGCCGGGTTTTCAGAAAACAGCAACGTATCGGATCTTACCCGGGAGTTTCATACCTCCGAGACGGTCAACGAGGGCGGGGCCGGATTCAACCGCAACGACAAACTGAAAGTGCGCTATTATCACCGGTTCGGCACCAGCAAGCTGGTCGTAAATGGACTGGCCCGCATATCCAATACGCATAACGGAGGCGGGAGTGCCGCTTTCAGCAATACCATGTATGTGGTTATCAGAGATTTGGATGACAACTTTATTGATCAGGTTTCCATTGATGTAACGGCCACAAACTACAATTCAGCCAATATTGACCATACCATTGATGTGGCTGATCTCACCGATGATACCTACTACAAGGTGTTTGTAGACCTGGAGGCGGGAATCAGCAGTTCCGCGGATACCGGCGGCGGGGATACCGTCGAGGCGAACACCTACCTGAGAGAAGATTTCACGATACTTGCCACAACCTAAACCAACAACAATATGAGTGCCGTAGCCGCCGTAGTAAGCCAGCAGGGAGCCGTTCTCCTTTCGGATGGAATCACCTTCCGGGTGCCGGAGGACCTAAGCGTACATGAGGACCTTAAACGCTCTGATTTTGAAATTGTCGATACCGACAAACCCAAAATATTTAAGGTCAACGACCGGGTGGGGGTCTCCTGGGTGGGGAATATCATCGGTGAAATACAGCAACAGATTACCGGATGTGGCCAGACACCCAAACAGGTGGGGAACTGGCTATCAGAGCAGCTCAAAAGCTATCACAGGGGTAAACAGTACCTACTAGGCCGGGACAACTATAATATCCTTATTGGAGTAACGGGTTTCGATGAGGGTGGGACCCCGTGGGGAATCGACATTTCAAGCAAGCATAATTTCACCCCGAATGCCGTACAACTTGCCCAAGGAGGGCTGCAGACAATGTGCCGGATCCCGTTTGTGGAGGGAAACGACAGTATGTTTGACCTGCTGCTGGAAGAGCGCAACAAGCTAACCACCGACCCAGAAGAGCTGTCCCGCCGCGCCTTTACCGAGATGATCCGTTACTATGAGGACAAAGATCACATTGTGGGTGGCCAGATATTCAGTTTCAGGCTTTACCCGTAGGGATTGCGGAAACCCGCTCCATTTAGCAATGGTATGATACCACTGGCGGAAAGATAGGCTCTTAGAATCGAAATGAGAGATTGGATTTTATATCATGCTATAAAACAAGAGGAAAACAACAGCTAACCTACCGAATGCCAACCGGTTACAGTATTTACGGGTATCCTACAGGCCCGAAAAAAAACAAGAGCCGTTGCAGTGCTATTGTAAAAAAAACAGTAGCACCCCCAATGGGGTGGCTATAGGCCCCCTATCACGGAACGGCAACCGGAACACCTAAGGGTATGGGAGGCAACCGGTTATCCTGATAGGCGGAACACAGACAGAACAGGGTAACAGCCAACATAACAGTCAATATTCTTTTGTAAGTGCATGCAACTGAGAGGGTTGCCAATATTCAGAAGGAGAAAAGGAACAACCAGGGTAACAAGCAATTGATACCCTTCAACAGTTTATTAGTTGTACTTCTTACCAAACCAACGATCAGCTTGAAGAACTAAAATAGGAAACACCTTATGTTATGCAAGTTACGCACAAAATCCCACCTATTCGAGAGGCTAAATAGCAGGGGGTAAAATCTTTTCTGTTGTCCCTATGTTGTCCCGAGAATATTATTAGTCGGGAAAGATGTAAAAAAAATATTTTCCGGAAGGGCGTAAGTCGTTGTCTAGCAACTATTTATAGAGAGAGCCGAAGATCGGATTTGAACCGACGACCTACGCTTTACGAGAGCGTTGCTCTACCAGCTGAGCTACTTCGGCTTGGTTTTGAGGTGAGCAAATATAAGCATTGTCTGAGACTGCAAGCAAGTAATTAAACCGATTTAAATCAAAATTAGCTTAGTATTCCGCAGTTCTCTATTTTCGCTCATAACCTAAAAAGCAGGTAAGAATGCACAACTACGACTTTTTCGGATCCGTAACATTTATCCTTATCGCAGTAAACACGGCCGTTTCACTGGCGGCCCTGTACTGGAATCCCCGCCTGATCGACAAGGGATTTCTTAAACCGTACCGCGTAATACGGGAAAATACCTGGTATGAGCTGTTGACTTCCGGATTCCTGCATGCCAATTTCACTCATCTGTTTGTAAATATGTTTACCCTCTACTTTTTTGGACAGGTGATGGAGCGGGTTATCGGCCCCTATTATTTTACCGGGCTTTTCCTTTCCGGGCTGATCGTATCGGGCCTTCCTTCTGTACTAAAGTACCGGGACAACGCCAATTACGCCACGCTTGGTGCTTCAGGGGCCGTGGGCAGCGTGCTTTTTGCATTCATCTTTCTCTTCCCGATGGAAAGTATCTACCTGTTCCTGATTCCGATCCCGATACCGGCATTTGTGTTTGGCATTTTATACCTCATATACAGCATGTACGAGAGCAAAAAGGATGTGGGGAAGATCAATCACGAAGCGCACACCGCCGGATCCATATGGGGAATATTATACCTTATTATTTTTGTGCCGAATTCTATTGACCATTTTATGACGGTAATCGGATTAACCTGAATTGATAACGGTGAAATGGCTCTTTAATCGCAGCATTTATAATTTTCCAGCTTACGTACCAGCATCCGAGGGAACTGAACAGCCAGGGATGTTTTCCAAAGTACCACCCCCGAACCCAATTCAACAACCGCTCTTTCCACCCATCAAACTGGAATAACGAATCGATGGCAATACCGGGATGGCCATTGGTTATGATTTTGCAAAGCCCTTGTATAAAAAAAGTGTAGCCCGGTATACAACGGGCTACACTTTTCAACAGGTTAACCGGCAAAGGTTCTCCTAGCCGTTACGTTTCCTAAAATCACTCATAAAATCGACGAGTGCATCAACGCTCCCCATGCTGCAGGCGTTGTAGATGCTGGCGCGTATGCCTCCAACACTGCGATGCCCTTTCAGCGAATACAGGTCATGTTCAACCGCCTCTTCCAGGAACCGGGCCTCCAGCTCTTCCGTCGGCAGCCGGAACGTGGCATTCATCAGTGAACGGGACTCTTTTTCGACCGCACCCCGGTAGAAATCATCTGCATCGATTTCGTCATAGACTTTTTGGGCCTTCTCTTCATTGAAGGATTTGAACCAGGAAAGTCCACCTTTGTCTTCAATCCACTTCAGTACAAGGTTCACCATGTAGACATTAAACGTGGGTGGTGTATTAAAGATTTTCTCCACGTGAGTACTGTATCGCAGAATCGTCGGCACATTTTCCGTATCTGCCTGTTCAAGGAAATCCTTCCTTATTATGACGACCGTGACGCCTGCCGGTCCAACATTCTTTTGTGCCCCTGCATAGATGATGCCGTATTTATCCACATCAATGGGACGGGAAAGAAAATCGGAAGAAGCGTCGCAAACAAGGGGCACCCCGTTTGTTTCGGGCTCTGTAGGGAACTGCGTCCCGGCAACGGTATTATTGGAAGTAAAATGCACGTAGCGGGGATTGTCGCTGAAGTTCAGCTCCTCCTGGGTGGGAACACGATCATAATTTCCCTCCGAACTGCTGAACGGAACATGTACATTTCCAAATATTTTTGCCTCCTTGATCGCCTTGTCCGACCAGCGGCCGGTATCGATATAGTCGGCTGTCTGATCCTTGCTCAGGAAGTTGTACGGTGCCATCATAAACTGACTGCTGGCGCCCCCTTGGAGAAACATTATTTCAAACTTGTCACCCAGTCCCAGAAGGCTACGCAGCCGATCCTTTGCCTGCTTATCGATCTCCTCATAATGAGCACTGCGGTGGCTCAATTCCATTATGGAACGTCCGGTATCCTGATACTCCGTTAGCTCCTCCTGGGCCTGCTCAAGCACTTCCAGGGGAAGTGTAGCAGGTCCTGCACTAAAGTTGTGTACTCTTTTCATTGTGTTTGTAGTCAATTATAATATTAGAAAGTGTGAATAAGTAAACCAGATCTCAGCTTGGGTTCAAACCAAGTTGATTTTGGCGGCATCAGCAGTCCTTCGTCCGACACCTCTACCAATTCTTCAATATCGGTAGGATACATGCTAATTGCTAAATCTGCCTTGCCGGAATCCACCAGCCGTTCAAGCTCTTCCGTGCCCCGGATTCCGCCGACGAACGAAATATTTTCATCTCTTCGCTGGTCGCTAATATCAAGCATCGGTTCCAGGATAAACGCCTGCAGCCGGTGTACATCCAGTTGTTCCACGCTGTTTGCCTCGGGCACTTCCGGAAGACGCATCCCGTACCAGGTACCGCCATGGTAGATTGAAATGGCACCTTTTTCAGCTGGAGTCGGGTCCGCTTCTTCGACGAGCTCAAACCTTTTTTTCAAAGCGGCTAAAAATGAATCCGGAACAGTATATATAATTCGGTTGTAAGCCAGAATTTTCATCTGGTCCATCGGAAACAGCACGGCGGGGAAAAAGTTGTATTCCTCTTTCCCGGTGTGATGAGAATTTAGTTTTTTCATCTGCTCTGCCGCCCGGGAGGCACTTTTACAGCGGTGGTGACCATCCGCAATATAAAGATGCGGAATCGCACCAAAAGAATCGACAAACGCCTCCGGATCAGGTACCTTCCAGATGGTGTGCTGCACGCCGTCGTCTGCTGTAAAATCATAGATCGGCTCACTCGAGTCCATGATCTCCTCGCTCTCCGACGCTATGCCTTCGGTATCTTTGAAGGTCATCATCACAGGTTCCGCATGAGCCGACTGCGTCAGGATGTGGCGCGTGCGGTCATCCTCCTTGGCGGGCCGTGTTAGCTCGTGTTTCAAGATCACTTCGTTATCGTAATCCTCAACTGAAACGCAGGTAAAAATACCGGTTTGAGAGCGCCCTTCACGAATTAACCGATAGATATATAGGGTTTCATCCTTTTCCTGGGTCATCAGATCGGACTCCAATATGCGAGCCAAGTTTTCAGCTCCCTTCTCATAAACCTCCTCATCGTTGTAGGAAGTACCTTCCGGCAGGTCTATTTCAGGACGTATGACGTGCAAAAAACTGTCTGGTTTGCCTTCAGCCAACGATCGGGCTTCTTCAGTATTGATCACATCGTAGGGAACACATGCAACTTCATTTAACTTTTCCGGGCGTGGACGCCAGGCTTTAAACGGGTGAATTATGGCCATTATACTTTTTGTTATGCTGAGAAATAAAGGCGTAAACTTACGCCGGACATTCCAATAAATAAAGAACAAAATCCATTAAATATTAACCCCTTACAAAAGAGGGCAAAAGCCGTTATTTTCAGGGCAAATATCAATCAAAATAACGATTCATGGACCTGCAAAATCTAGACTTTGAGAACGAGAATTTATCTGAAGATCAGCAAAACCAGTTACTCTTTATGATGCTTGTTCAGCAGCATCAGCAAATTGCCATGATGGGAATGGGCAAAATTAAAAATCCCGCCACCGACAAGGTTGAACGGGAAATGAAGTCGGCCAAATTTGCCATCGATACGCTGTTAATGCTGAAAGAGTTTACCAACGGCAATCTGCCGAAAGAGCTGAAGAACTACCTCGACCAGACCCTCAATAACCTGCGCATGAATTATGCCGAGGAGAAAGAAAAAGAGGGCAGTGATTCAGCCGCTGACACCGAAGAAGAGTAAAAATAGTAAGTCATGGATACTATTCCAGTAACTGCGGCGGGAGGAGTTCTGTACA
This sequence comes from Halalkalibaculum sp. DA3122, assembly GCF_043951865.1. Classification (NCBI taxonomy): domain Bacteria; kingdom Pseudomonadati; phylum Balneolota; class Balneolia; order Balneolales; family Balneolaceae; genus Halalkalibaculum; species Halalkalibaculum sp. DA3122. Next base: position 12,104 of record NZ_JBINJF010000024.1, on the reverse strand, counting down.
AGATGAATGGGCAAGACCCCGAAGTACTGCTAATTTTCAGGCGAGGGATATGGGATCTCCCCAAAGGGAAATTAGAGGTTGAAGAGTCTATCAGAGAGTGTGCCCGGCGGGAAGTCTCCGAAGAGGTGGGATCCGCACTTCCGGAGGTCCTTCACAAGCTGGGCACCACGTACCATGAGTACGAAGAGCAGGGAGAGAATTTCGGTAAAACGACACACTGGTATGCCATGCAGCTTGGTTCAGAATTCGGCGGAGACTTCACCCCTGAGCAGGAAGAAGATATTACGGAGGTTGCTTGGTTTCCCCTGGAAGAGGCAAAAGAAACGGTGGGATTTGAGAACCTCCGCATGGTACTAATCAAGTTAGAGCAGTGGCTGCAGTAAAACGCCGGCTCACTGTCACGTTGACTGTACCCCATAAAAAAAGCCCGGATTTAACATCCGGGCTTTTTACGTTTACATCATTTGGAAGTTTATGACTCCTCCTCTTCCACGTTGGCTGCAGCAGTGGCCTCTTCTCCATTGCTTTCGGCTTCGGCACCGAGTTCTTCAAAGACGCGTGCCACCTCTTCCTCTCCTTCATCCAGCTCTTTTCTGGAGCCGACAATAAGGTCTTCATACTTGCGAAGACCTGTACCGGCAGGTACTTTGTGGCCAACCACCACATTTTCCTTGAGTCCCATAAGGTGATCTTTCTTGGCTTCAATAGAAGCTTGAGTAAGTACCTTGGTGGTCTCCTGGAATGAAGCAGCCGAGAGCCAGCTTTCGGTGGAGAGTGCTGCCCGCGTAATGCCAAGGAGTATCGGCTTGGAAATAGCCGGCTCGGCTTCACGGGTTTCAAGTTCTTCCAGTCCTTCCTTAATCAGCTCGTTGTTAATATCACGGACTTCCCGTCGATCCAGGATTTTTCCCTGTTTGAGATCGCTTCCTCCCGGATTGGTAACAACATATTTGCCGATCAGTTCGTCGTTTCGGTTGTTCAACTCAAAACGATCCACTTTGTCGCCCTCCAGGTACATAGTGTCACCGGGATCGGTAACTTCCACCTTCTGCATCATGGTCCGCACAATAACCTCGATGTGCTTGTCATTGATGCGTACCCCCTGCAGGCGGTAGACCTCCTGGATTTCATTTACCAGGTAAGACTGCACCGCGTAGGGTCCGAGAATATTGAGAATCTCCTCGGCCGGAACGGTTCCATCGGAAAGCTGCTGGCCCGCCTCAACATAATCGTTCTCCTGGACCAAAATATGCTTGGACAGGGAAATAAGGTATGTTTTTTCGTCGGTGCCATCTTTACTTTCCACGATAACCTCCTGCTTGCCGCGCTTGCGGCCTCCCATGCGGACGATACCGTCGATCTCAGAAACGGCCGCCGGCTCGCTCGGGGAACGCGCCTCGAACAGCTCCGTTACCCTTGGCAGACCCGCTGTAATATCTTTCGACTTTGCAGTGGCCCGTGGAATCTTGGCGAGAACTTTACCAGCCTGTACTTCCTCCCCGTCATCTACCGTAATGTGGGTATCAACAGGCAGCGTTTTTTCGATCACCCGGTCTCCGTCGCCTTTCACCATAATGGTTGGTACAAGCGAGCGGTCCTTCGAGTCGATAATAACCTTTTCGCGGTGACCCGTTTGAGAGTCTGTCTCCTCGGAGTACGTGATATCCTCCATGATGTCCTTGTACTCAACGACACCATCAATTTCCGAGTAGATGTTGGCGTTGTACGGATCCCACTTACAGAGTGGCACCCCTTTCGGCACGGTATCTCCCTCCTCAACAAGGAGTTCCGAACCGTAAGGCACATTGTAGGTGGTCAGGACTTTGCCCTCTTCATCAACGATTTTTATCTCCCCGGCCCGGCTTAATACGATGTTCTGAACCTCTTCTCCGTCATCGTATTCTACAATGCGTACATTTTCGAATTCAACCTTGCCTTCGAACTTGGTCTTGTGCTGCGACTCAGATTCCATGCGGGAGGCCGTACCTCCAACGTGGAATGTACGCAACGTAAGCTGGGTACCCGGCTCACCGATCGACTGTGCGGCGATAACGCCCACAGCTTCACCAACCTGGACCATCGTTCCTCTTGAGAGATCGCGTCCGTAGCACTTTGCACACACGCCGCGTTCGCTCTCACAGGTCAGTACCGAACGAATTTCCACTTCTTCGATCGAGGTTTCGGCAATACTCTTTGCCACTTTTTCATCGATCAGCTGATTGGCCTCGCAGATCAATTCATCCGATATAGGATCATAGATGTCGTGCAGCGAAACGCGGCCGAGAATACGATCTTCGAGACTTTCGATCACATCCTCGTTGTCCTTGAGCGCCTTCATCTTGAGACCACGGAGTGTTCCACAATCTACCTCGTTGATGATAATATCCTGCGATACGTCAACGAGACGCCGTGTAAGGTAGCCGGCATCCGCCGTTTTAAGCGCCGTATCAGCAAGTCCTTTACGCGCACCGTGTGTAGAGATAAAGTATTCGAGAACGGTGAGTCCCTCTTTAAAACTGGAGAGAATTGGATTCTCGATCACCTCGTTACCGGATTGCTGTGAACTCTTTTGGGGTTTTGCCATCAGTCCGCGCATACCGCCAAGCTGACGGATCTGCTCTTTCGAACCACGGGCCCCGGAATCAGCCATCATAAATACCGGGTTAAACCCTTCCCGGTCGTTGGTCAGCTCGGTAAAGAGTGTTTCAGACACCCGGTTGGTGGTACTCGTCCACTTGTCAATAACCTGGTTATACCGTTCGTTATCGGTAATAAAGCCCATCTCGTAGCGATCGGTAATATCAGAAACCTCGCTCTGAGCTTTTTCGATGAGCTTCATTTTTTCATCGGGAATGACTATATCCTCGAGATTGAATGAGAGTCCACCGGTAGTTGCCTTCTCAAAACCCATCTGTTTCATCTTGTCAAGAAAAGCAGCTGTACGGGCCGTTCCCACCTCGCTGTGGATGTCGCCGATCAGTTTTCTAAGCTCCTTCTTGCCAAGAGTCTTGTTAATGAATTTGATTTCCGAAGGAAGAATCACATTAAACAACACCCGGCCGGTCGTGGTCTTGATGATCTCGTACTCGGTCTCTTCCTCATCCCCTGAAACAGGAACGCGCACATTAATTTTTGCGTGCATGTCGATCTTGTCCTGGTCCCAGGCTACCAGCACTTCCCCGGGATTGGCGAATGTTTTGCCTTCCCCGCGCTGATCGTTGGCCATCTTTGTGAGATAGTAAATCCCAAGTACCATATCCTGCGAAGGCACGGCAATAGGCCCGCCGTTGGCCGGGCTCAAAATATTATGAGAGCCAAGCATCAGCACCGAAGCCTCGAGAATAGAATCGTGACTCAGCGGTACGTGCACGGCCATCTGGTCACCGTCAAAATCAGCGTTGAAAGCGGTACAGGAGAGCGGATGCAGTCTGATCGCCTTCTCCTCGATAAGTACCGGCTGGTATGCCTGTATACCGAGGCGGTGCAACGTCGGAGCACGGTTCAGCATTACCGGGTGACCGTCGATCACATTTTCCAGCACTTCCCAAACCACCTGGTCACGGCGATCTACAACCTTCTTCGCACTTTTCACCGTTTTCACATACCCGCGCTCAATCAGGCGGCGGATGATAAACGGTTTATAAAGCTCAACAGCCATCTCCTTGGGCAGCCCGCATTCATGCATCTTCAACTCGGGCCCAACCACAATTACCGAGCGGCCGGAATAATCAACCCGCTTACCCAGCAGGTTTTGCCGGAATCGACCGCTCTTGCCTTTCAGCATATCACTGAGTGATTTCAGCGGCCGGTTGTTATTGCGGACAGCGTTGGATTTTCGCGAATTGTCGTAAAGCGAGTCCACCGCCTCCTGCAGCATCCGCTTCTCGTTGCGCAAAATTACATCCGGTGCCTTGATATCGATCAGGCGTTTCAGCCGGTTGTTGCGGATTATAACACGACGATACAGGTCATTAAGGTCGGAAGTCGCAAAGCGTCCACCTTCCAGCGGTACCAGTGGTCGGAGTTCCGGGGGAATAACCGGAATCACCCGCTGTACCATCCATTCCGGACGGTTTTCAGTGTGCTGGTTGGCAGAACGGAACGATTCGATAACCTGCAGGCGCTTCAGCTTTTTCTTCTTCCGCATCTGCGAGGTTTCATTGCGAACCTCATCCCGAAGGCGATAGGCGAGGCTGTCCAGGTCCAGTCCGGCAAGCAGATCCTCAATAGCATCTGCACCCTCTTTTACCCTGAACTTGTCTTCGTCCTCGTCGTCCAGTTCATATTGATCATCCGGAAGCTGATCCAGTATGTCATAGTACTCCTCCTCGGTGATCAGATCGCCACGCTTGTATCCCAGGTCACGTGCTACGCCGGGATTCATGATTACGTGCGTTTCGTAGTAAACGATCTTCTCCAGATTCTTGGAGGAATAACCCAGAAGATACGCCAGTTTGTTCGGCAGTGATTTGAAGTACCAGATATGGACCACCGGAACGGTAAGGGATATGTGTCCCATACGCTCGCGGCGAACCGCTTTTCGGGTTACTTCCACGCCACAGCGGTCACAAATAATACCCTTGTATCGGATACGCTTGTACTTGCCGCAGTGGCATTCGTAGTCTTTGACCGGACCAAAGATCTTTTCACAGAAAAGACCATCCATCTCCGGTTTAAAGGTACGGTAGTTGATTGTTTCGGGAGTCAAGACTTCCCCGTGCGAACGGGACAGGATAGTCTCGGGCGAAGCCAGCGAGATTCCAATATTGTTGAAGTCTTTCGTGACCGTTAATGTGTTTGTAGTCGGCAAGGATGTACCTCCGGATTAACTTTGATTAACAGTACAAATTCTTTGATTCAATTTAGTCTATATGTATTTCCAGGCCGAGCCCCATCAGTTCTCGCAACAGTACCTTGAAGGATTCCGGTACGTCGCCATCGGGGAGGTTTTCACCTTTCACGATCGCCTCATACACTCTGGATCGGCCTTTCACGTCATCGCTTTTCACCGTGAGCATCTCCTTCAGGATGTTGGAAGCACCATAGGCGTACAGGGCCCATACCTCCATCTCACCAAGTCGTTGACCGCCGAACTGGGCCTTTCCACCCAGCGGCTGCTGCGTAATAAGGGAATAGGGTCCGATCGAACGGGCGTGCATCTTGTCTTCAATCAGGTGATTGAGCTTCAGCATGTAAATATAACCTACCGTTGTATCCTGGTCGAAGGCTTCCCCTGTACGACCGTCATAAAGCCGTACGCGGCCATCTTTCGGCAGTCCGGCCTCCTCCAGCTTCTCCTGGACCTGGTCGTAAGACGCGCCGTCAAAGATGGGGGAAGCGAACTTGACCCCCAGCTTTTTGCCGGCCCATCCCAGGATCGTCTCATAAATTTGACCGAGGTTCATTCGGGAAGGTACACCCAGCGGGTTCAACAAAATGTCAACAGGAGTACCATCTTTCATGTACGGCATATCTTCGACGGGTACTACTTTCGCAACCACGCCTTTGTTACCGTGCCGGCCGGCCATCTTGTCACCAACCTGCATTTTTCGCTTTTTGGCGACATAGACCTTGGCATTCTGAATAATTCCGGGAGGCAGATCATCCCCGACCTGAATCTGGTACTTGCGCCGCTTGGCTTCCGTATCGATCTCCTTGCGCAGGGCTCGATAGTTTTTGAAAAGCAGTCGGACGTGCTCCACCAGCTCATCGTCGGTCGCCCAGTCAATATTTTCATTGATAACGACGGGATCTATCTCTTCAAAGTCAGATTTTCTGTACTTTTCCCCCTTTGGTATGAGCAGCTGCCCGTTAAGGTCATATACCCCGGGAGAGGTTTTATCCCGGAGCAAGGTGTAGAGCTTGTCGTACATCTTGCTGTTCAGCTCTTCCACTTTTTCAGCATGACGCTCATTTTCCTGCTCCACCATTTTCTTTTCCTCCTTGCGGGAGATCTGCTCGTCGCGCTTACGGCTGAACAGTTTTGTGTCGATAACCGTGCCGGAAACTCCGGGAGGCGTCTTCAATGAAGCGTCTTTTACATCGCCGGCCTTGTCACCGAAAATAGCGCGCAACAGCTTTTCTTCCGGCGTCGGATCGGTTTCTCCCTTCGGCGTAATTTTACCGACCAGGATATCGCCCGGATTCACTTTCGCCCCGACCCGGATTATTCCCTGCTCGTCAAGATCTTTCGTTGCATCTTCACTCACATTCGGAATCTCACGGGTCAGCTCCTCTTCACCCCGCTTGGTGTCACGGACCTGCTGCTCAAACTCCTGTATGTGCAGGGAGGTATAGATATCGTCTTGAACAATACGCTCACTAACGACGATAGCATCCTCAAAGTTGTAACCTCTCCATGGCATAAAAGCTACCAACAGGTTGCGACCGAGTGCAAGTTCACCACCATCGGTGGCGCAGCCGTCAGCCAGTGTTTCCCCTTTTTTAACCTTGTCGCCCACACTTACGATGGGACGCTGGTTAATGGTGGTGTCCTGGTTTGTACGCTCAAATTTTTTGAGCTCATATTTTTTTATGCCTTCATCGAAATGGCAGGTTTGCTCCATCTCGGTGCGGTCATACTTAACGCGGATCTCTTCCGCACTGACATATACGACCTCTCCATCCGCTTCGGCAGCTATAATTGCGCGTGAGTCTTTTGCGGCACGATGCTCCAGCCCGGTTCCCACAATGGGCGATTCGGGACGCAACAGAGGCACAGCCTGCCGCTGCATGTTGGAGCCCATGAGCGCGCGGTTGGCGTCGTTGTGTTCTATAAACGGAATCAAGGCCGCTGCCACCGAAGTAATCTGGTTCGTGGATACGTCCATATACCCGATCTGATCCGGTTTGGCAAGCTGGTAGTTGCCGTCCCGGAAACGGGAAAAGACATTTTCGTTGGCAAAGATTCCCTCCTCGTCAAGAGGAGCGTTTGCCTGTGCAATAATCGTTTCATCTTCCTGCTCAGCAGAGAGGTATTCGATTTCGTCGGTAACCTGTTTCTCTTCCACCTTGCGGTAAGGCGTTTCGATAAATCCGAAATCATTGACTTTGGCATGCACACACAGGGAGGAGATCAGACCGATGTTCGGCCCCTCCGGAGTTTCAATCGGGCAGAGCCGACCGTAGTGCGTGTAGTGGACATCACGAACCTCGAAGCCGGCTCGCTCTCGTGTAAGCCCGCCCGGACCCAGTGCCGACATACGACGTTTGTGCGTCAGTTCGGCGATCGGGTTGGTTTGATCCATAAACTGCGAAAGCTGGTTCGTACCGAAAAAGGTATTGATAACGCTGGAGATCGTACGCGCATTCACAAGATCCTGGGGAGTAAGCTGCTCAGCATCGCGCGAGTTCATCCGCTCCTTGATGGTTCGAGACATTCTGGCGAGCCCGATAGAGAACTGCTGTCCAAGCTGTTCTCCCACGGTACGCACCCGGCGGTTGCTGAGATGGTCAATATCATCGACCTGAGACTTCATATTTTTGAGGCGAATTACCTCTTTTACAATCGCCACAATATCCTCTTTAACCAGATAGCGGATATCCATATCCACATCCAGTTTCAGGCGCTTATTGAGCCTGTAACGTCCCACTTCTCCCAGGTCATACTTCTTGTCGCTGAAGAACAGTCGCTCGAGAATTTGTCTTGCGGTCTCGGCATCCGGCATTTCACCGGTACGGATCTGCTTGTAAATTTCACCGAGCGCCGTCACATCGTCATGAGCAGGGTCTTTACGCAGCGTATTCATGATCACATTACGCTCAGAATCTTCGGGCGCGAGGTTCTGCACCCGCACGCTCTCGACATCCGCTTCTTCGAGCGTTGCATAATCCTCTTCAGTCAGTTCATGATCCCGCTCCAGCAGCACTTTGCGATTTGTCGCCTCGGTTACCTCTCCGGTCTCCTCATCTACGACCTCTTCCATTACTTCAATGGAGATTTCCGAAGCCAGACGCTTACCGACGCAGTTTTCCATGAACTTTTTCTCGGAACTGCAATCCACCCGTTCCGAAAGTTCAAAAAGGCTAAATATCTCATCATCGTCAGAGTAACCGAGGGCACGTAACAACGTGGTGGCCGGTACTTTTTTCTTCCGATCAATATAGGCCCACAGGACATCCCGGATATCGGTGGAAAACTCGATCCAGGATCCCTTGAACGGGATGACTCTTGCATTATATAACTGAGTTCCGTTTGGATGTACATTCTGTCCAAAAAACACCCCCGGAGAACGGTGCAGCTGGCTTACAATAACCCGCTCCGCACCATTAATGATAAACGTACCCCGTTCAGTCATCCACGGAAGGTCACCCAGGAAGACTTCCTGTTCGATTGTTTCTGTGGCTTCATCGTCATCATCAACAGCTGAAAGGCGCATTTTCGCCTTCAACGGAACTGCATAGGAAAGACCACGCTCCTGGCACTCCTTGATATTGTACTTGGGCGTATCTACCGAATAATGGAGGAATTCAAGAATATGGGTTTCTCGTGAATCCTGAATCGGAAAATTCTCGTTAAATATCTTCTGGAGTCCCTGATTTTTCCGATCTTCCGGGGCAACATCAAGCTGAGTAAAACTGTTAAAAGATTTGAGCTGAATGTCCAGAAAATCAGGATAATCCAGTACGTGTTCAGTTTCCGCAAAAGAAAGACGATCGGTAAATGGGACCTTCTTCAAATTGTTCTTCGTACTCAAAGGAACCTCTCCTTTAAATTAATGTGATAGTGACGAGCTTTTATAACGCAGCAATTGCCAGCGGGAATTGGAAATAAGGAATTGAAGTGTACACATGATTGAGACGCCAATAGCCAATACCGTTAATAACGATATTGGCTACGGCTAAATTGTACAAGTATTTAACCCTTACTTAAGCTCGACTTCAGCGCCTGCATCCTCAAGTTTGGACTTGATATCTTCAGCTTCTGCCTTGTCGATACCCTCTTTAACAGCGTTGGGCGCATTGTCGACAAGCTCTTTCGCTTCTTTCAGGCCAAGCCCGGTAATTCCGCGAACTTCCTTGATGACAGCAATCTTCTTCTGCCCGGCAGATTTGAGAATAACATCGAATTCTGTTTGTTCTTCTTCACCGCCGCCTTCTCCACCGGCACCACCGGCTACGGCTACAGCAGCTTGTGCAGGTTTAATGTCGTACTCTTCTTCCAGAACCTGTGAAAGTTCGTTTGCTTCTTTAACAGTTAGGTTAACTAATTGTTCAGCTAATTCTTTAACGTCAGCCATTTTCTTTCTCCGAATTGATCTTTGTGAATTAAAATTCTTGGTATTTGTGATTAATTTTCGCCTTCTTCGGCGATCGTTTCAACAGCGCCGGCGACCTTCTTGCCGGGAGCCTGAAGTGCACTGACAACATTGGAAACAGGAGCCAGCAGAAGACCGATAATGTCTCCGATAACTTCCTCCCTGGATTTCATTGCCGCCAAAGTTTCGAGCTTATCCTCCCCGTAATAGTCGCCATCGATTATGGCTGCTTTAAACTGGGGTTTTTTGTAGTCCTCCCGAAACTTCTTGATAACTTTTGCAGGTGCAGCAAGCTCTTCTTCAACAAAGGCAAAAGCATTTTGTTCGACCAAATGAGGATAAAGATCATCATAACCTCCCACCTCATCCATCGCACGCTTAACCAGTGTATTTTTGTACACCTTATACTTGATATCACCTTTGTAGAATTCGCTACGCAGTTCATTGATTTCAGCAACCGACATGCCCGCATAATTCGTTACATACACTGCATCTGAATTATTCAGGTCTTCGGCTATTTCTTCAACAACTGCCTTCTTTTGTGCTAGTGTTGGCATTCTATCTTCCTTTAATTTCTTACACTGAAATTACGGATGAACGACTTAGTTGAATGCTCGGACCCATGGTAGAACTCATGTACACACCACGGAAATACAACCCCTTGGCGGATGCAGGCCGCAGCCTGTTCACCGTTCGCAGGAATTCTATCGCATTTTCCCTAAGCTCGTTGGGCTCAAAGCTGACCTTCCCGATTGAAGCGTGCAGTATACCATACTTGTCTACACGAAATTCAATCTTGCCGGCCTTCACTTCTTTAATAGCCTCTGCGACATTTTCAGTAACAGTACCACTCTTGGGATTGGGCATCAAACCTCTCGGACCTAGTACCTTTCCGAGCCGGCCGATCTTCCCCATCACATCAGGAGTTGCAACAATTACGTCAACGTCGGTCCAACCTTCTTCTTCAATTTTCGTTATATATTCGTCGAGACCTACATGATCTGCCCCGGCATCTTCGGCTTCTGCTTGTTTTGCCTCACTTACCAGAGCCAGCACACGAACCTCTTTTCCCGTACCATGCGGCAGGGAAACAGAACCGCGCACCATCTGATCGGCATGACGGGGATCAACCCCGAGCTTGATATCCATGTCGACAGATGCGTCGAAGTTCACTTTCGAGGTCTTCTTCACAAGATCACACGCTTCTTCCAGAGTGTATTCCAAATCCGGATCGATGAGCTCGGCGGCCTCGCGATACTTTTTTCCTCGTTTTGCCATTATACTACCGTTCCTTTATTTATCTCTTAAAACTCGCAGTCCCATACTTCGGGCGGTACCCGCTACCATCTCGGCACCGGCCTCAATGTCGTGGGCGTTGAGATCTTCCATCTTCTGCTCTGCAATCTCCTTGCATTGCGTCCAGGTCACCTCTCCTACTTTGGTTCGGTTTGGTTCACCAGACCCGGTTTTGACGCCGGTAGCCTGTTTAAGGAGTACAGCTGCAGGTGGAGTTTTTGTCTTGAACGTGAACGACTTATCCACAAAGACCGTAATTTCGACCGGTATAATCGTTCCGGCCTTGTCTTGTGTGGCTGCGTTAAACGCTTTACAAAACTCCATGATGTTGATCCCTGCCTGACCTAATGCAGGACCGACCGGAGGTGCAGGGTTTGCCTGACCGCCGCGGATCTGAAGCTTTAAGACAGTATCAACTTGTTTTGCCATTTCTGTTAATTAAATCGTAATAGATTAGCTTTTCGATTTGCCGCGTAATAGCTCACTTTGCATCCAGTGATATGATTTCGGTCAAGTTGCAGGTTCTACCTGGTTCACATCAACTTCAACCGGGGTCTTTCGACCAAAAATACTTACCAATACTCTGAGTTTCAGCTTGTCGGTGTTCACTTCTTGTACGGTCCCGTCAAAATCCTTGAACGGGCCATCAATTACTTTTACAAGGTCGCCTTCATTGTAGGGGATTTCAATTTTACCCCCCTGTTCCATCACCTCTTCACTATCTTTGACCCGGCCAAGTATTCTCTTTACCTCGTGCTTGCGCAGGGGATTGGGCTTTTTATCATTTTTGCCGCTCTTCAAAAAGCCGAGCGTAGAAGGGGCCCCCTGAACCAGGTTATTCACCTCTTCATCATATATCGTATGAAGGAGAAGATAGCCCGGGAAAAAGTTCTTTTCCCTCGTGCGCTTCTTTCCAGATCGTATTTCCACAACAGTTTCAGTCGGGATCAGAACTTCATTAATCTTATCTTCAAGGCCCTGAAGCTCCATTTCCCGCTCCAGATACTCTTTGACCTTTTTTTCATGGCCTGAGAAACATCGAACTACATACCAATCGTATTGTTTTTCAGCGGTCATTGATAAATTGCCCCTAATATGGTGCTATATAATTGATCTACAACGAAGATAAATACGGAAATGAGAACGGTGAATACCATAACAACCATGGTATTATCCACCAGCTCCCTCTGGTCCGGCCAAGAGACTTTTTTGATCTCTTTGCGAACACCTTCCAAAAACTCCTTAATATTGTCCATGATTCTATCTTTACTCATTCTAAACTTGCACGGGTGGAAGGACTTGAACCCACAACCTGCGGTTTTGGAGACCGCTGCTCTGCCAATTGAGCTACACCCGTAGATACACCAAGAGAATAGATTCACCTGAACCTATTCTCCAAACGTGTCTAGGCTTTACAGCGGGGTTTCACCAGACGAGATGAAACCCCCTGCCAACCTATTCAATAATTTTGCTAACCACGCCGGCCCCGACGGTGCGCCCGCCCTCGCGGATCGCAAATCGAAGCCCCTCTTCCATCGCCACCGGCTGGAT
>NZ_JBINJF010000023.1:0-67107 GCF_043951865.1 Halalkalibaculum sp. DA3122 | reverse complement strand
GGTCCCCATATACGCCCATCAGCGGGGAAATATCCTCCACCGAAATCCAGAGTATGTTGGGCCTGTCGGCACCCGCAGCCTGGGCCCCCGCCGGGGCATCATGGATGCCTAAAAAATAAAAAAAGAGTACATAGAAAAGCATGTTCCTCATCAGGTATATGGTTCCGTGGAATATTCCAAATTCAACTTAATCCTGTCCTCTCCTCACAGGGTATCTCCCTCCCCGCTGTTTGATGTACTCATGCATTTGCTCCCGGAGAGCAGCTGCTGTGTCGGGGTACTTTCCAGCCAGATCGTGCTCTTCATTAAGATCCCGGGAGAGATCGTATAATTCCACGCTGGTTTCCTCGTAGAATTCGACCAGCTTCCAGCGCCCCGCCCGGATCGCCGAACCCGGTCGCCAGCCGGACCCGTGGTAGTGCGGGTAGTGCCAGACCAGGGTGCGGTCGTCAACTTTGGCAGGATCCTTCAGGTAGGGGACGAGGCTCTTGCCATCAACATGCTGCTGATTTTGCGACGGAAGACCAGCCAACTCTAACAATGTTGGATAAAAATCCATACTTGTAACAGGTTGTGCCGATACTTTCCCCTTTTGTATACCTGGCGCTTTGATGATCAGCGGCACGCGGATCCCGCCCTCGTAGGCCCATCCCTTGCCTGCTCTGAGAGGGATTACCGCCGTAGGGGCAATGTTGCGCTCGGCAGGCAGGGTCGTCAAGCCCCCGTTGTCGGAGGTAAACACAATGACCGTGTTTTCATATAGCTGCTGATGTTTCAACTCCTTCAGCAGCCGGCCCACGTTCTGGTCCATACACCGGACCATCGCCGCGTATTCGGGGTCACTCTGGGTGAGCCGGGTCTGGCCCAGCCCTTCCCTGCGCATTGCCGGTTTGCCCTCGCCGGGCAGTTTTAGCTTTTTTTCACGATAGTGCTCGTCGTAGCGCGCACATCCCTGGATGGGCGTATGCACGGTGTAAAAGGACAAAAACAAAAAGAAAGGATCCGTTCGCTCCGAAGCTTGCTCCATGAACCGGATCGCCTCGGTGGTCAGCCGGTCGGTCAGGTATTCCCCCTCCGGGCCGTCTTCCAGGCGCGGGTTCTCATACGGGGCGTAGTAGCCGCCGGGCGGAGACCCGCGGTCATGCCCGCCCTTGTTGATCTCAAAACCCTGGTGCTCCGGCCAGTATTCCGGGGTCTCCCCCAAGTGCCATTTCCCGGCGAAGAAGGTCCGGTAGCCCTGCTGCCTGAATGCTTCGGCGATGGTGAGTTCCTCCAGCGGCAGATTGTGGATATCTTCAGGCGAAACCAGTTGTGGATCTTCGGCTCGCTCTGTGGGCATGCCCGGTATCCAGTCGGTAATGCCCACCCGCGTCGGATCTTTGCCGGTCATGATCGCCGCCCGCGTGGGCGAGCAGACCGGATGGGCCGCGTAGGCATCGGTAAACCGGATTCCGGTTGCCGCCAGCCGATCCAGGTGGGGGGTCTCATAGAAGGTGCTGCCATAGCTGCCCAGGTCCCGCCAGCCCAGGTCATCCACCAGGATGAACAACACGTTGGGCGGGGGTTCCGACCGGGCGGGGGGACCTGTCGCACACAGAAATCCAAAAGCGGCAAGCAGCAAGAGCGTGTATTTTTGACAGGCCATAATCACTTATTTTTTTACTCCTCCACCTGGCTGCCCCACCAGTTGTTGCCGGGGTTGTAATCCGGGGACAGGAACTCCATGCGCTGCCGTTCCAGCCGGGGCAGCAGTTCCTGCTCGATTTGCTGCAGGTACTCCGCCTCTTTTTGTGGATCATACTGCGGGTCTTTCCGGGGAAATTTGGCACCGGTCTCCTGCAGATATTCGGTAAGCCGGCTGCCCAGCCGCTCGGCCACCTCCGGGTGCCGGGCGGACAGATCGGCCTGTTCGGGCAGGTCGGCCTGCAGGTCGTAGAGCACCTGGCTGCTGTCGGCGTGGTAGCGGATCAGCTTCCAGCGGCCCTGGCGGATCACCGAGGAGGGCCGCCCGCCCTGGTTCCCGTAGTGCGGGTAGTGCCAGAACAGCGGCCGTTCGGGGATCGGCTCCCCTTCCAGCAGCGGCCGCAGGCTGACCCCGTCCTGGTGCTCTTCGGGCCGCAGGTCCGCCCCCGCCAGGTCCAAGATGGTAGGGTAAAAATCGGTGCCGGTCACCGGCGTGCTTTCCTCTGTTCCACCGTGGTCCATCCAGGGCACGCTGATAAAATACGGGACCCGCAGCCCGCCCTCGTACTGGTAGCCTTTCCCGCCCCGCAGAGGACGGTTGGAGGTGGCGTAGTCGTCGCCGGCGGCCACCCCGCCGTGGTCGGAGGTGAAAATTACAATGGTATTATCATCCAGCCCCTCGGAACGCAGGGTTTCCAGCACCTGCCCCACTGCATCGTCCATATGCTCGACCAGGCCTGCATACACCGGGTTGTCCTGCACCTGGCGGATCGGCAGAAAATATCCCATTTCAAACCCCTTCTCTGCGATACCCAGCGAATCGGCCTTGTCGCGGTACTTGCTCCAGTTTGCGCGGGTGGTCTGTATAGGAGCGTGCACCGCGTAAAACGACAGAAACGCGAAAAAGGGCCGATCCCGGTGTTCCCGGATAAAGCGGCTGGTCTCTTTGGCCAGCTTCTCCGGCAGGCTCATGCCTTTTTCCTCCGGATGATCTTCCATCTTGGGATTGTTAAACGGGGAAAAATATCCGCCCGTGTAGGGCCCGCCGGCTTCAAACCCTCCCTGGTTGAAGTCAAACCCGTGGTCTTCCGGGTAGGAGCCTTCCCCGCCCAGGTGCCACTTGCCGGCAAAAAAGGTGGTATAGCCTTCCTGGCGCATCGCCTCCGGCAGCACCTGGTACTCGTGCGGCAGGTGGTCCACGTAATCAGGCGGCAGCAGCTTGCTGTGGCGACCCTGCTCGCGCCAGTCGGTCCCGGTCCGGGCGCCGAGCCAGTCGGTGATCCCGTGGCGGGCCGGGGTCTTCCCCGACATGATGCTGGCCCGCGCCGGGCTGCAGACCCGCCCGGCGGTATACCCCTGGGTAAAGACCATGCTGCGGGCCGCCAGCCGGTCCAGGTGGGGGGTATCATAAAATTCGCTGCCCATACTGCTCATATCATGGTAGCCGTAGTCGTCGGCAATGATGAACAGCACATTGGGGTGTTCGGGGGCGGGCTGTTCTTCCAGAGGCGTGCAGGCTCCCGCAAGGCATGCAAGTATAATTATCAGACAAATTGACGAACTATTTAAATTCATAACTATTTTCCATCCATTGAAGAGAGCTTTGCCTGCCGCTGTTTTGCCCAATACCGACTTGTTTATCCTGAACAAAACTCTCAATTCCACGTTCTGGGGTTGTACTCCCGTTTAAAGGGCAATAAGGTCGATGGTACAACCACCTTCCATCAAAATAGTAGATTCTGCAAAGATCCCTTAAATTACATTGGTCGTATTCCGATAGTTGTTTTTTCCCGAAC
Source organism: Halalkalibaculum sp. DA3122 (assembly GCF_043951865.1). Lineage (NCBI taxonomy): Bacteria > Pseudomonadati > Balneolota > Balneolia > Balneolales > Balneolaceae > Halalkalibaculum > Halalkalibaculum sp. DA3122. The sequence continues at coordinate 63,628 of NZ_JBINJF010000023.1, read as the reverse complement.
GATCTAAAACAGCGTAAAGATTATATCCCAATTTGTAAAGCGTTAAAATTCCTGCCTGAATCCTGCCATCTTTCTCCTTCAACAGGTTACCTCCCTTATCTACAAAAAACGGATTACGTACTCCCTTTCCCCCCCTCTTTTCGGGAACTTTGTCACCTATCCATTGGTCCGCACGGTGCCAGAGTCCCTGGGCACCAGTTTAGATGTCTTGCCTTGCGAAGTATTTAAAACTAATTACCCCTGCGTTTGCTGAAGATTTTTAGAAATACTCCCCTTTTTATAAGGCAAGTGCAAGTTTTTAACCTCGTTCTGTGAGCGATAAATTGTATTTACAGACTTTTGACTTTTCCTGCCGACCTTTACTCTACTTGTGCTGACAGGTAATCCACCAAGGCCACAAACTCTTCATACGAAAGAGAGTTCGTCAGTCCTGCCGGCATCATGGAAGTTTTGAGCTGTTCTCGCGAAACAATATCTGACTTCTGCAGTGTCGTCGCCTGCCCGGCGATATTCCTGATGACCAGCTTTTCAGCCGTCTCTTCAGTGATAAATCCCACATAGCTGTTCTCATCACTGGTTTGGATTTGCACGGTGGCAAAACCCTGCGAGATAGAGGCGTTGGGTTTCAGGATCGATTCCGCAATCTGCTGTCGATTCATTATTCCGCCGACCTGACCCAAATACGGGCCTTTCATCGCTTCGTCCGGGCTGATGCTGTGGCATGCCTGGCATCCCTGCCGGACAAACAATTTTTCGCCCTTCTCCAAGTCACCGGAGAGCTCCTGCAGGGCCAGCATCACATCTTCGATGGATGATTTCCCGATTTGTCCTTCTTCACTTTTTATCTCTTCCAGGTCTACGACCGGTTCCTCTACTTTCGACCCGGTGTCGTCGGTGCCGCCAAACGCGGGAATACCCAGCCGGTATTTGCTGTTCAGGTCCGCGAAAAACCGGTCATCAAATGTACCGTTTTCATACTCGGTAATGAGGAAATCCCGTATTACCGGTGTTCCCTGCCACTCCTCTGCCTTATAATACGGACCGTGGGTATCGGGGCGCGTGCTCCACCACCACGAACCGTCGTAATCGGCCTCTTTGTGGTATACACGCGCCAGGTTATGAAGGATTCTGCTTTTGAAATCGATATTACTACTGTTGTTGTAGATTTCAATCAATCTTTCAGGTACATGGGGATCGTGAATATAGCGCAGGGCCCAAAGTGCCAGTTCGCTTCGGTCCTTTGACACTGCATCCAGTAACGGTGCTGTAGCGCCGATCTCGACCAGTGATTTGACGGCTACATGCGGGGGAATAATCTCCGCATTCGGGGTGGCATGAGGGCCAACCGTACCGATATCCGGGGCCTCAAACGAGTCCGGTACTTCAATCTGAAGGAGTGCATCCACCGCTTCTTCGCGGCCCAGGCGTCCCAGTCCCACGATCGCCGCGATTTTAACGCGATCAGAGGAGCTATCCAGCGCCGAAAGAAATGGCTGAAGCGGTACCTGGTCCACATATTCTTTGCGATCCGCCAGCGCACGCAGGGCGTACTCCCGCACCTGCTGATCCCTTGTCAGCTCCACCAGGTTTTCAATGCCCCCTGTGCCGGCAGCCTGAGCGTAGGTAAAAATCCCGGCAACCCGCACATCCAGGGGGAGCCCCGCGTCACGGGCTGTCTCCCAGGCCACCCTATTCACCTCCTGGTCTGTGCGCTGCAGGAGTTCATACTGCGCATACTGGCGCGCTTTGGCATGTTCCGACTTGAGATACCCGGCCAGTTCCCCGATCGAAGCGTTTTCCAGCGATGGAAACGGCTGGGGTTGTAATCCCTCTGGGACCGACCGAACGGTAAATCCCCTTGTTGAATCGCCGGAATAGCCCGCTCCATCCCAGGCGGAAAGATACATCGTGCCGGAAGCATCCAGGTCAAGATCGGTAATCTGCGGCAGTTCAATAAACTCCTCCTGCTGCTGGGTAAAGCTTCCTTTGTCGGGGTTCATGTTATGCAGGTATAGGTAGCTGCGTCCCCAGTCCGCGGTCAGCGGTTTATGGTTGTAAGCCTCCGGCCACCGCTCATCATCCAGGTACAACGCCCCGGTACCTGATCCCCCGCCAAAATCTTTCAACGCGGGGATGATCTCTTCCGTAAAATGTTTAAACAGCGTGGGATAGCCGTATTCTCCACTCTGGATATGGTCGAGAAACCGAACATTCCAGCCCCCGCCGTCGTTGGTGTTGCCGCGCGTAAAGATATTCATATAGGGATCGATCGCCACGTCGTAGTTATTGCGCGTTCCGTGGGTATAGACTTCCATCTCGGTTCCGTCCGGGCGCACGCGAACGATCCCGCCCCCCAGCATCGTCAGCTTGGTATCTTCGCGATCAACGGCATCGTGGAATCCAAAATCTCCGACGGCTATATAAATCCACCCGTCAATGCCCATTCGAATTCCGTTCGTAGCATGATCGGTTCCCCGGCTCCGCAGGTAGTTGGGGTTGCTGATCCCTTCAATCAGTGGTTCGGAGGGACCGTCGGCAACACCGTCACGATCTTTGTCCTCGAAGACGACCAGGTCCATCCCCGAGGCTTTCCCGGTCTCTTCCGAAAAAGTTGTGTGCAGGACAAACACCTGATCCCCAATCGCAATGATTCCGCGTGGATTGTTGACCCTGGTGAACTCTGTGTGGGCATCCACGATGCCATCCTGGTTACAATCCACAAGGCGTACAATCGCCCCTTTGTCCATCTCCTTGCCGAGCGAGCCCTGCATGTCAACACCCACAAAAACTTCGCCGGTGGGAGCTACGGCCAGTGCGGCCGGACTTGGGGTCAGTTCCGGCCCGGAAAATGCGTTAATGGCCAAGTTGTCCGGCCAATCCAGGTTGCTTTCCAGGGAATCTGTGAGTGCTGTCAAGGTACTGGAATCACTGGCATTGCAAGGTACAGGCGGCGAAGAGCTGGTTTGATTTTGGCACCCCATGAGGGCTGCACTTATCAGGAAAAATAGCAAGGTACCACGCATCGTTGTTACCGGAATTCGAATCATAGTGTGTAAAATCAGTCGTTAGCTTGCGGTTGAATACTGCGGGGAACTGTAAGAATCGCTGTTCCTTCGATCCCGTTTTACGCAAAATACAACGGTTAAAAACGACCATAGCTGCTCACTTTACGATCAGCTAATTGCCAACGCCGTACTATTCAGCGCAAAGAATGAAAGGAAGAACCATCGATTTTTACAGAATCCTTCCCGGAAGATCATCAATATGAAATATGATCACCGGCACTGAATATAAAACATAAATTCAAACCTTTTAATATCTATCGGGACTATAAATACGTGAGAGGGACGAGAGTAGCACCAGCAGTTAAAAAGAAGGATCGATTCCCTGACAAGAAAAGTGAGGAAGAACTATGCCCGCGCAGATGATGTGATTTAAACGGGTACCCAACGCCGGTTACCGGGGGAGAAATTGTATCCCCGCTCATTCCCGTATTAAACCCATCAATAACATTCTCGAGCACAGGGTAAGAAAGGATAAAACATGCGGTCAGACCCGATGCAGCTTAATCGGATACGTTTGACCGGCATTCCACTGGCAGACATACATATTTTTATCCTCATCTATACAGACATCATGACAGTGCTTGAATATGGATTCTTCCTGGACCATAAGCTGGAGCTCTCCATTGATATAGCTGGGTTGGGTGCCGGCCGGGTTCGACACCACATTATCATCTTTATCCAAAATGGTAATGAAGCCGGATTCAGGAGTTAAATTCAGATAGCGTTTTCGCGACCAGCAGACCCCGGCATAAACATTTTCTCCATTAATTACCGGTCGACATACGTAGGCACCGGGCAGAAAAATGGTTTCCAGGTACTCCCCCTCCAGGGTAAACCGTTTAAAACTGTTATGCCTCCGCGAGGTAACGAGAAGGGTTGGCGTTCCGTTACTCCGGGTATCAACGGCCACACCGTGGGGTTCATTAAGTTGATCATCTGCACTGCCTGCCCCCCCGAACTTATCCAGGTATTTGCCGTCTGGACTAAACCGAAGTACATAGTAGGAGCCGTAGCCATCGGCTACATAGATCGTACCGTCCGGCCCGACGGCCGTTTCAGTCGGCAGATAGTCATCCTCCGTGTCGTAACCACCCACTTCCCGGGGATCTTCCAGAGTCAGAAGAACCCGTCCATCCAGCGTCGTCTTTTCTACCCGGGCTGTTTCAGCATTTGTATCGGTGATAAAAAGAAATTCTTCTCCCCCCGCATTCCAGAGCGTCAGCCCGTGTCCCCCGGGATATTTGGATCCCCAGCTATCCAGGTATTTCCCATCCTTGTTGAAGATAATAATATTATTCTGAGTCTCATCGGTAATCATGATCAGACGTCCCCGCTTGTCCATAACCATCTCATGGCAATTTTTAACGGGATGTCGAGCGGGGTCCAGGGCTGCCCAGTCTTTTTCAACGCGATAACGAAAGTCACCATGACCTATCACATCATTGTCCGGGGAAGATCGACTGGTATTAATGTTTACATCAAAATTTGTGGCCATGCCGGGGGCGGCAAAGGCGGTTCCGGCCGCCGCCACCTGTTTAAGAAATTCTCTGCGGGTTTTATTCATAATTAGCGTTGAGATGGTTTTTTAGGGCCCTTTTAAGTTATAAAGTTGTGATCTACGCGAAAAGCTCGGGGATCGCTTCCCCATGACCTTCCGGAGTGGTATACACGGGGCGGCCTTCAATGGTATAATGTGTTTCAGGGGGAATACCCAACGCCTGGTATATGGTCTGGTGAATATTGCTTATTTCTACAGGGTTTTCCACGGTTGAACAGGGACGTTCATCCGCTGTTTTCCCATAGACGTGCCCCTGTTTTATTCCACCGCCGAACATTAAAATTGAACATCCATCGGTGAAGTGCTTGTGCATGCCATATTCCGATATACTTTGCATTACTTCTGGCTGTTTGGCCTGTTCCTTGACCGTTTTTCCCGGCCGACCCTCTACCATCATATCCCGGCTGAATTCACTGGCCAGGATAACCATTGTGCGGTCCAGGCGACCTGTTCTGTCGAGATCCCTGATCAGTTGAGCAATGGGCCGATTGATACTCTTTTTCATCTCCACGGTTCGGGTATGCCCGTTTTCGTGGGTATCCCATCCCATGAATGGCACGTATTCTGTGGAAACGCTTATAAATCGAGCGCCAGCCTCCGTGAGTCTTTTTGCAAGCAGGCACCCCAGTCCAAAGCGGCCGGTATTGTATTCCCTGTAAATTTCTTCCGGTTCTTTTTTAAGGTTAAACGCCTCTGATTCAGGCGATTTCAGCAATGCATAGGATTTTTCCATCGCGCGCACCATCGATTCCTTCTGGTAGGCGCTGCCATGTTTTCCGAGTTCACTTTGATCAACCAGATCGCGATACAACTGATGTCTTTTTTCAAACCGCTCTATACTCATCCCCACCGGTGGCCGAACGCTTTCGAGTCCACTGGAGGGATCCGGAATCAAAAATGGGCCGTACTCACTTCCCAGGAAGCCGGCAGAATGGTACGCCTTCAGCTCTTCCCCCTCTCCGACATCGAACCGCTGGCCGATACTGATAAAAGGCGGAATCACCGGGTTTACCGGCCCCCGTTCGTGGGCAATCCAGGCCCCGATGTGCGGTACCTGAATCGTTTGAGGCGGTTCATAACAGGTGTGCCAGTGATATTGATGCCGTGTATGCAGGATGTGTCCCAGGTCGGCCGCCCGGTAAGACCGGATCACCGTCCCCTTGTCCATTACGGATCCTATCTCCTCGAGTCCCTCTGAGAAAAACAGATCGTCTACGGCGGTGGGAGATTTGGGGAATGTACTTAGCACCCTGTTACTTTCAATACCTGGTTCAAACGGGGTGTAGGCTTTGGGATCAAAAGTCTCCGTGTGGGCCATACCGCCCGCCATCCACAGTAATATTACCGTATCCGCAGTTGATTCAATTTCGTTGCCCGCCCGCTTGCAGCTACTCAAAAAAGAGGTTCCCGGAATCGTTGCTCCCATTGCTGCAAGAGCTGCAGCCGAAGTATTTTTAAGAAAATCGCGTCTTTTCATAGTATTAACTAACCTCCTGGGTTACCTGTGTATTAACAGATCTAATTTACGAATATATGTCGCCATACCATATGATCAGTAAATCAATTGAAATTCGGGATTCATCACCAAGGCCCACAAGAGATCCTGTACTGCTTCCCTGCGCGGGTCTGATGAGAGCTTCTCACTTAATATTTTTTCTTCGGTTTCACTTGGGGAGCGACCATACGCGGTAAGATAAAGGTGTTCAATCATCCGGTTTGTAGCGGTCCCGTATTCGTTTATCAGCCGCTCCGCTCCCCGGGCCATCACTTCATTCAACTTCTCACCGTTGGTCAGCTCCAGCGCCTGAAGCAGCGTAGCTTCCGTCTGCCGGTTGGTGATTACATTCTCCCGTGTAGGCCGGCCCATCTCCTTAAGAAAATCATTATTTTCGACCAGTGATGCGCGGACAAAATCCATCTGATGGCTGGTATCGTGCGTAAAGCCCAACAGCTGTCCCCAGTGATCACTGCCGGCACTGGTTCCAAACGCCCGAACTGCTCCCCACTCACTATCATCAAAATCCAAGGTTTCCCACCCTTCAGCGGGCGTATCCTGCAGGGCTTTCCAATTTTCATTGGAGGTAACCACGAGGGAATCATCACTGCCGGTGAACTGTATTTTCAGATTAAGCAGGATGCCGGCCGGATTGGGTATCGTACCTCCATTTTCTCCCTCCAGTGCCAGTACATTTCGCCCTGATCTGAGGTATTCGGTTACATCCAGGCGTTCAACCCGCCTCCAGTCATCTCCCTGACCGACCATTGTTCCGTTCAGATAGAGCTTATAGGATTCATCCACCGTTACCAGCATGTTGGCTTGGTCCACTTTCCGACTACCCGGAAGATCAAATTGATGTCGGAAATAATACATGCCCGGGGCCGGCTGGCTTCGCCGCCCGTTTTCGGTGGTATTAAACCAGATCCAGTCGGCCTCGGCAGGAGGCGTTTCGTAGGGATCATACGCCACTGAGAAATAGAAGGGAGCGGCCACCTGGGAAACCGCATCGGCAAATTGTTCAGCCGTCATCCGCTTTCTGAGTGGTCCCTCAAACACGTAATCCTCAGAGCCGGCCTCTTCTTCACTCATACCCACCGAGGGCAGCTGGTAGGTGCGGGACTTTAATATAGTGGACAGAAGGTACTTCAGGTCATATTTGTGGTCGATCAGGTCAGCGGCAAGCCAGTCGAGATGCTCCTGGCTCCACGGGATGTTATCCATATTGTCTACCGGTTCAACCAGGCCTCTTCCCATCAGCAGCTCCCAGTAGCGGTTGGCAATCGTCCGATACAGGCGCCCGTTTTGCTCGTCCGCGATAACCTCCGCCAGCTGCTCCAGTCGTTTTTCCAGGGAAGCTTCCGAATCGACATCGCCGAGCTCCTCACTGTAAACAAAGCTTGCTTTGGCCGTATCACCGGTGGGAACGTCGCACCGCTGGATCGCAATAGCCGAATCGGAAAAAATCTGGGCAAAAGAGTAGGCATCATCCAGCGTCAGGTTGCTTACAAAACTGTCGTGACAGGAGGCACACTTGAGATTGGTGCCCAACAGCGACTGGGATATATTTTGTGCGGCCTGCATCTCCGTAGTCTGGCTTGCATTAACCGCACCGCGCCATTCAATACCCCTGATAAAACCATCCGAACGCTCATTGGGATTCGCCAGTTCCCTGACCATCTGGTCGTAAGGCATATTATTATAGAGTGCGTCGTACAGCCAGTCTGTGATCTGCTCTCTTCCTCCCGTGATAAAGCCGGTTCCAGTGTAATCATTGCGCAGCAGATCGTTCCAAAAGGTCAGCCAGTGCTGGGCATAGGCATGTTTTCGGCCCAGCAGGGAATCGACCAACCGATCCCTTTTATTGGGCGAACTGTCATCGACAAATGCCTGGAGTTCTTCAGGACTGGGCATCAAGCCGATCACATCCATATAGGCACGGCGCATAAACGTAACGTCGTCCACCGGTTCCGGCCAGCTGATATTATGCTCCTTGAAATAGGCGTCGGTAAACTTGTCAATGGGATTTTCGAGATCTGATCCAGTCTCCGGAAGTTCAGGTTTGTACAGCGCCATGGGAGACTCGCGGAACGTTTCCACCTCCTCGTCAGACCAGGGAGCGCCCACTTCTATCCATGTACGTACCAGCTCAATCTGGCTCGCACTTAATGAGCTTCCTTTCTGTGGCATCACGTCGTCATGGCCTTCCGGCAGTGTGAGTCGACGCATCAGTTCACTTTCGCCGGGTTCGCCGGGTACAATTATCGGACCGTCATCTCCCCCTTTCATTACGGCTTCCTCGCTGTTGAGGACGAGTCCGCCCTCAGCTTCATTGGAATCGTGGCAGCGGTAGCATGTCTGGGCAAAGATGCGGCGGACCCCGACATTAAGTTTCGTTTTGTGGGTTTCTGCCAGTGTCCCCATCTCCCTGTGTTGGTTGACCTCCTCCACCAGTTCGGTAAATTCGTCGTCCGAGAGGGTTTCGTAGTTCCAGGGCAAGACCGATGTCAGGTAGTCGCTGCCATGCGTCAAATTTGCCCCAAAATGGCCGGTTACTGTCAGCACCAGCACTGTTGCTGCAAGCGCACCCCGGTAGATATTGAGATCCTTCCGGGTGTCACGTGTTTCTGCCCGGTACAGAAACCAGCATGCAGAAAGGGACAGCACCACGGTAAGAATACCACCCCACCGGTGATAAAAAATAGTTGATTCCGAATAGTTGCCGCCATAAGCGAGCATGAGGCCGACAATGGCGGCACCCAAAGCGGTTCCGGCCCCAATGTAGATAAGCCATCGGATGCCTGAACGCAGGTCAGGACGCTTGCCCCCCATTGTAAGCATTTCAAGTAAAAAGGCGATTACAATAGCCCCTATCGGGAAATGAACAATCAGTGGATGCAACCGACCCAGCAATTGCCAGATCCACAATTCTGAAAGGGTGTCTAAAAACATTAGCTCAATACTTTTGGCTTCTTATTTATGTATATGAGAGGGCTGTGCAAAACCCTCAATTCCTCGTTCTGAGAGAGTTGTACTCCCGTTTAAAAGGTCAACAAGGTCGGTGGTTCATCCACCTCCCAACAAAATAGCAGGCTCTGCAAAGGTCTCACAGAATAAAGTTCAACAATTCAGCATCTAACGGTGATCCCCTGCCCGCCTCTTTTGTTTATGCTAGATGCTAAATGTGTTGATTAAAATCAATACCCCGGATTTTGGGTTAAATCCCCGTTAATCAGTATTTCATCCGCAGGAATCGGGAATAACGCTTCATAGGGTTCAAACACATAGTCTCCCTCGGTAAACGGGATGCCTCCCCGGCTGGTGGTGGGATTATCACGCTCCTCCTGCCCGTGGGCATTTAAAAAGTCCGCCAACTCCTGGGGCGTACGGGTTCGTTTGAGGTCAAACCACCGATGATTCTCAAACGCCAGCTCCATGCGCCGTTCGTGAAGTACCGTATCCCTGAAGGTTTCCTGGTCCAGGCCGTTTAGCGGATCCAGTCCTGCCCGTTCCCGCACCTGGTTCAGGTATCCATGCGCTTCGGTAGTGGGGCCTTCTTCTTCATTTATCGCTTCGGCGAGCATCAGCAGAACATCGGCATACCGCAGCACGGGCCAGTTGTCGTCTGTACGGCCCCGGATCGAATGAGGGTGATGATACTTCGTGATATACGGAACCGGCACCCAGTCGCCCTCATTATTTGTGTATCCCTCATTCAGGGATACCTCTTTGCGAAGGTCACCATCTTCATAAGAGTTGATAATGTCTAACGTGGGAGTATTCCATCCCCCTCCATTTTCACCCGGAAAATCGATCACGGCTCCCTCGGATTCCCGGGGGGCAAACGTGTAGATAAAACTGCTGTGTTCCCCCAGGTCATTTCCGCCCTGGAACTGAACTGCAAAGATTGACTCCTCATGATTCTTGTTTGCCGGATCAAAAACGTCTTCGTAAGAGGCTAACAGTGAGTATCCCATGGGAAGAACCTGCTCAAGTGTACTAATTGCCTGTCCATACTGTTTTCTGGTAAGGTAGACTTTTCCCAATAAACTCAGGGCCGCTCCCTTGGTCACCCGTCCGGCCGCGGCTTCTCCATAGTCCGGCGCACCAGAAACGGCGGCATTGAGATCACTTTCGATTAGATCATAGACCTCTTCAACAGGCTGCCGGGCATATGACCATGCTTCTTCCGGCGTGTCGAGTGGTTCGGTCATAATAATCACATCACCGAAATACTGAACCAAATTGAAGTAGTAGTAGGCCCTCAGAAATTTCAGCTCTCCCTCAAACTGCTGAATCGCTGTCTCATCGAAGGTCGCCCCTTCCAGCTTGGAAAGCGCGGTATTGATATTCACCAGCGCCTGGTAGTAGCTGTTGTACAAGTTTGTAATATTGGGCGTCGACTGGTTTATCTGCCAGTATTCAATCGCCTCCAGTGCCGGACCCTGTCCGCGGTTTGCAACATTAAAATGGAGGGTCGTGTTATCCGTAATGAACTCATTGTACTGCCATTGATCATGTATGATATCCTGCAGCTGGGAGTAAACCCCATTGACAGCCTGCGCCATCTGCTCCTCGGTTTGATAGAACTCATCCTCCACAAGACTGGTCGGATCTGTTTTGACAAGGTAATCATCACTGCATGAAACCAGCGTCAGCAACAACAACGAGTTTAATGTTATGATAAAATATTTCATGGCTATCCAAATATTAGTTTAAAAATTGACTGCAGCACCGAGAGAAAATGTCCGGGGAACCGGGTATGTCTGATCGTCAACACCAGGCCTTATTCCCCCGTATTGGTCCACTTCGGGATTGTTGCCCGGATAACTTGAGATCAGCAACAGGTTGTCAGCACTGACATATACCCGGACATTGCTTATGCCGGGAATTTGCGAGAAGGTGTAGCCCAGCGTCACATTTTTAAACCAGGCATGACTGGCGTCGTACACATATTTTGAGTTTGACTCTCGCTGCCACTTCCAGGTGTTTGAAGTGGGAATACGCCCGTTCCCGGGGTTATCCGGCGATCTCCATCGGTCCTTGCCCGCCGCGAGGATGTTAAAGACTCCATCCATGTTGAGCGTGGTTTTTTCGATCTGCCTCATCACATCGTAATCCTGGGCTCCGGTGACCAACACGCTCAAATCAAAGTTTTTGTAATCCGCCCCGAGGGTCAGGCCCCAAACAAATTTGGGATGCGGGTTCCCGATCTCCACCATATCCTCTGTGTCGTAGGAAACGACGCCGTCTCCGTTGGTATCGGCATATTTAAAGGTACCCGGAATTGCACCGTCTTGTGTGGCGTGGTTATCGATCTCCTCTTCGGTATTGAAGATTCCGAGCCACTTGTAGCCGTGCAGCATGCCAATCGGGCGGCCGGGTCTTGAAACATTGTAGGCTCCATAAAATCCGCCATTCCTGATTTCGTCATTATTCCCGCCGATGGCAAGTACTTCATTGCGGTTGAACGAGATATTGAAATCGGCGTTATAACTGAAGTCCTGGCCCGATTTCCGATATCCGAGAGAAAATTCCAGGCCCTTGTTTTCAACTTCACCGATATTCGTAAATGTGGTTTGGAACCCGGAGACTACGGGAATTTCGGTCGGCAGCAGCATGTCGTTGGTGACTTTCCTGTACGCCTCGGCCGTGAACGTTACCCGGTTGTTCAGGAGAGCCAGATCCATGCCCAGATTGACCTGGTTGGATTGCTCCCATCCCAAATTGGCATTCGCAAATGAACTTAATACCTGCCCGTTCACGAACTCTCCATCCAGTATGTAATTCGCCTGGTTCATGGTAGACAAGCTCCTGTAATTCCCGATGCTGTTGTTACCGGTAACGCCCCAGCTACCCCGGAGTTTTAAGTCCGACAGCCAGCTGTAGTCAGGGACGAATGACTCTTCGGAGACTCTCCAACCCAGCGACACGGCCGGAAAGTCGCCCCACCTGTTATTGGAACCAAACCGGGAACTCCCCTCCCGGCGGAATGTAGCCGATACCAGGTACTTGTTATCAAAATTGTAGTTCAGCCGGGCGAAATAGGCCAGCAGACTCCAGTCAGCTTCAGAAGAACCTGCTTCCACTCTTGTGGCGGCATCAAGATACCGCACGATGTCATTCGGGAACTCGTCGCCTGAAGTCGAAATATTTTTCACAACTTCCTCCTGTGCAGAAAAACCACCCATCAGTGTGATGTCATGATCACCGAGGCTGGTCATATAGGTGAGAAGTTGATCAGTGGCATAATTATAGACCTCGGAATCCCATTCATTCAGGTATGCTTCCCTGGGAGGCGGATTGTTAAACCCTCTTCCCGCCAAGTAAGAAGGACGAAACTCCTTTTGGCTGTTGTTCTCAATACTGGCGTTGACCGACGATTTAAACGAAAGGTTCTCCAGGATAGAAAATTCCAGGTATCCATTGGTCGTCAAATTCCCGGTATCACGGTCTCTGTCCATCTCCGTCAACTCCATCACCGGGTTGGGCGTGCCAAAGACCCCGTCTCTACCCCCGATATAAGCGTTGTAAGTTCCATCTTCATTGTAGACCGGCTCCCGGGGATCTGCCCACAGTGCCGACCCAATAATAGCATCGCGACCCGTTGTGGGTGCATATTGTTCCCGGGAAAAAGATCCCGCCAGGTTCCAGCCCATCGTGATTTTCTCATGGAGGTCGCCCCTCAGGTTTGCCCGTACATTAAACCGCTCAAATCCGGTTTCGATCACAGCTCCCTTTTGATTGAGATAACCGACAGACACAAATGACCGAACCGGTCCTCTGCCCGCGCCGACGGAGATGTTATATCGCTGAAAGGGAGCATTCTGATTAAGAATCTGGTCGACCCAGTCGGTCGAATGTTGTGTTTGCTCCGGGTTCCGATAGCTTTCCGGCACCTCATCAATACTCGGCTCCCTGTTCTCGAAATAACGAATCTTATCCATGAAGGCCTCTTTTTTGAATCGTGCGAATTCCTCCCCGTTCATCATCTCTGTCCTTCTGGAATCGGGAATATTCTGAATACCGGAGGTGGCATTAAACGAGATATCAACTGCTCCCTCCTCAGCCGACTTGGTTGTGATAAGAATAACCCCGTTAGATCCCCTGGCCCCGTAAATAGCCGTTGAAGAAGCATCCTTCAGGACGGAAATACTTTCAATATTTGACGGGTTTATATTCTGGCCAACCGATGTTCCCACTGGAAACCCGTCAATAACATAGAGCGGTTCGCTGCCGGCGCCGAGAGAACTTATCCCCCGAATGTTGACCTGCAGCTCCTCCCCGGGAGTTCCAGAAGTTTGTTTGGCAACCAGCCCCGGTGCCTGCCCCTGCATAAGGTTTGTGAGATTTGTTACGGGTCGGTCCTGGGCACTCTCCAGGTCCACTTCCGCCACTGCCGACGTTATATCGGCCCGTCTTTGTGATCCGTATCCCACGACAACGACATCTTCACCGACCAATGCCTGGGGCGAGAGGGCTACATCAATCGTGGTTCGGCCATTGACAGGAACCTCCCTGGTTTGATATCCAATAAACGAGAACAGGAGTGTATCCTGCTCCCCTGTAGCCTGCAGGCTGTAATTTCCTTCTGAATCTGTTGCCGTCCCCGTTGCTGTACCTTTGAAAACCACATTTACCCCGGGCAGGGTCTCACCGGTATTCGCATCGGTGACGGTGCCCTGAATTTGCTCGATTTTCTCCCTTTTCACAGTCTGCGCATATTTTGAAAAATCCAGCGAAATAGCGAATGTGCGGTTGTTCAGCCGGGTATATTTCAGACTGTAGGGGTCAAGCAACCTGTTAAGTTCATAGGTCAGGTTATCGGTCTGCCCAACATCGGAAGGGGCGTATACGCCGTCCAGCAGTCCCGTTTTATACATAAACGAGATATCAAATTTCTTTTCCAGCTGCTCCAGGGCAGAAGTAAACTTGACTCCCGTATCAATACCGGTATGAAAATCAGTTCCTTCAGCTACTTTTAGCTGTGCCAGTGTGTTAGCCTGCCCCTTATTTTGAGCCTGAACGACCGTCATCTCGGCCAGCATAAACAGTACTATCAATGTCCATTTGTGTATCCGCCTACTCATCATACGTTTTCCCCTTTTTTATTATTCCTGGTTTCAGATATTAATTGCTTTTCAAGCATAGTTTATCCCGTTTGTTATTTATCCCGTTTTCTTTCTATTGAGTACAATCCTTGTTTTTCTTTTATCACATCTACGTGGAGTATTGCTGAAATTCCTTCCATAAGTGTTTTCAGGTCCGGATTTCGAAGCGTTCCTGTAACCTTTTGATTCAACAGTTTTTCATCCGTTACCTGGATCGTTATACCATAAATATGTTCTACATCCCGCACGAGTTCAATAAATGGAATATCATCAAATACAAATTTACCATCCAGCCAAGCGGTATAAAGCAGGGTGTCTACCTCCTGTATTTGTACGTTCGGCTGGTTAACTGAAAACTGGGCGCGTTGCCCCGGTTTCAGTTTAAACCGACCAGCTACCCCCTTCGCCGAATCTTTAAGTAAAATCTCGATACTGCCTTCTTCCAACACAACCCCAGTGCGGTCGTACCGGGTATTTACATTAAACCGGGTGCCCAGTATCTGAATATCCCCATCAGGAGTATGTACTGTGAAATTTCTTTTCTTTCCATCCGGATCCCGAACAATAGAAAAATAGGCTTCTCCTTTAAGCCAGACCTCTACATTCGATCGGTTGAACTGTTCCGGACTATAACGCAGTGTCGAATTTGCATTAAGTTTAATTGTTGATCCGTCACTGATCTTCAGTGCCCCCTTTTCCCCGTACCCCACTTCAATCGTTGAAAATAGCGGAGTCGATTCGACCTCTTTTGGCTGTTGCTGGGTGTAATACGCTATGACAGTGACCGTAGTAAGTAGGAGAGCAACAGCCGCGGCAACCGCCCAACGGTAACCCGAACGGACCTGTCGCTCCTTGTCTTCCATTTTAAAAATGTGAGGATAATCATTCAGACGTGACTGAAACTGCGTTAATTCCCTTTGAAGATCATTTGCCCTGCTTTCTTCAAAAGGCAAGTCATACAGTTTTTGAGCTTTCTTCCTAATCTCTTGATGCTCTGGCTCTTCTGCCTCCCATTGCTCCCATCTTTCCTCTTCCATGGGCGGAGCCTCCCCTTTTAGCCAGCGAATAAAAGAAGGATCATCAAATAGATCCATCAATTTTTGTTCATATTCAGGCACGTAATTTCCCCTTTAGTTGATCATTCACTTATATAAAGCAAGGCATTTCGGGGATCTACTCAAATAATTTGAACTTTTTTTAAAAAGGTGAAATGGCGCATACTAAAACCCGCATTCATGAAATGATTTTCAAAATCATTATTTACAAAGCCTGATTTTCGATCGTTACCGGACCGAGTAATCCAGAGGATTGGAGAGGCGATTTTTTTTCAAAGTAGGGATAGGTAACAAAGGTATATCTCCCGGATGGCCGTTGGCCTCCGGCTATCAGCCATTCGGGCCATTGGCCATTATCGATTCCATCATCCTTAAATTGCTGGTCCCCGATAAGCCGGTTGGCCCATAAATTGGCGACGTCAATTTCAATCTTATTTATCCCTTCCCTTACCTCATCTGTGATTTCAATTTCCCAGGGCTCGGACCAAACAACTCCAACTTCGTTTCCATTAATACTAATTCGCGCGATGTTTTTCACATCCCCCAGGTTCAATCTGATCTGCTTATTTTCGCCTTTTTCAAAATCGGACGGTAGGCTAAATTCCTTTTTATAGCTAGCTATACCTGAATAATATTTGATTTGATCATTGGCGCTTGTGCTCCAGTCTATCAAGCTATCGAACATTGCAGTAGCAGGACCACCCCAGCTTGTGTCAAAGGAAACACTCCAGGGACCACCTATCTCTCTCTGTTTGATAAGTTCTGGAAAATTTTGATTTCTGATACCATTTGATGCTCCGCTCCCAAACACGATGAAATAACTCTGGTGAGGCTCAAATTTTAAAGGAATAGTCGTCGATTTAGCATTCGACTCGTATTCAGGAAGAACGTATGTATTTCCATTTTGTGGATTCCAGAGTTCAGGTACTTTGTCATGAACTCTAAACGTGGCTTCTGTTTTTATTGGGTCATCCGTTTTGTTGGAGACAAAATACAGGTCAATATCACCAACCTTTTTGTGGCCATACCTGATTTCAGCCGATGTGGAAAAGTCAGCGATCATCCCTTCATTACCTAAAATCGAGGCAACTTCTGGGTATCCGGGATATAAGCTCTCGCCATCCCGTTCTAACAACTCTCCGCCAAACACCAATCGACCTTTTCCAACTTCTACCATATTTTTTTTCGAGGTATCTGCATCAGAACCCCATAGATCTTTAGCTTTTTGTTTGATTTTGTGATCAACATCAGGATATCCGCTTAAACTCGGAGATCTTGTGGGGGGTGAACCAATAACGGTCGCGCCATCTCTCAGCAATTGTTCAATTTTAGTCAACAGCTGTATGGACATTGTTTCCCTCAGCGGTAACACCAACACCTGGTAGGAAGCCCCTCCAGGAAAGACAATGCTACCATCTTTTACACTAGCATCTTCTATTAATGTTGCCGGGTAACAGGCATCAAAGTCAAACCCCTTGCGGTCGGGAAGCCTATCGGTACCGGTAACAGCGGAAGGAGGAGGCAGGAATACGTGGGGTACGCCCTCCGGAGTCAGATACAAAATATCGGCTATATTCGTGCCTTGCTGCATCATGTATGAGTTCCTGGCGATATAGGTATGGTAATCAGCAACCATCGGCCACCAGGTTTGCCCTCTATCCCAATGCACGCCATAAGGTCCCATTGTCATCCCAGGTTTCAGTGTGTCCCCCAGCGATTTGTGTACAAACGTATGATAAAAAAGCCTGTTTACTCCCAACGAAAAGGCCCAGTCGCCCTGGTTTTTAATAGAAGCCGGATGATGCAGCATCTTCTCTTCCTGATCAGAGGTAAAAGCTTCTGCCTGGACCACTTTTTTGCCCTGGACATGCGCAATGGAGGTCGCTTCGTTTACACTGAATGAGGAATTAAATCGATTCGTCCAAAACTCTGCCATTGGCACATCTGCAAAAGACCCTAAAGCGAGATCCGAGGTGGGATTCATATCGTAAGGCTCAATGGACAACCCCAATCCTCGTTTTTGAGCATATTTTTTTATGAATTTAACATGTTCATCGAATATTAAATCCTGGGAGGTCATTCTTAGATCCCATAAGAAGCGTTCACTTTCCTCAAGGCTCCCAACAATTTCCCCATTGTACACCGGGAGATATGGCAGGGGATCATATCCTCGCCGTTTTTCGAATTCCTCACGGAAATCCTGCGTCCAATTCTGGGCTCCCATCTCCCAACTATCCATGTGCAGCATTTTTAGCCCACCCTTACCCTGTGTGTTCAGGGGTTCAATCTTTTCAAAAATTTTACCAAGGAAATTATCCAGGTGGTTTTTCAGTGCCGTTGAATCGAACTTATCCGCTTCAAACCCTACCCCGGGCAAGGGTGCCGGCCTTGTTACATTGCCATTATTTCGACTTACAAATCTTAATATCATCCACTTACCCTTGGGAACACTCCATTCCAGAATCCCCTCTTTATTTAAATGATCTGAAATATCGATAATACTTGCTTTGTCGAGGCCCTTAAACTGTTTTGAAGAAGGTGCGGGCAAATGCGGCCTGGTTGTTGTGTCTGAGGTATACGGTGATCGGTATACCAACGATTTTTCATCCAATAAATGGACCTTTTTATTATAAGTTGGTGTCGGATAGGCCAGAACCCTAACATCCTGATAGTATGTATTCCACCTTGATTTTAAATCTTCCGTGAACCAACTCTCTCCAAAAAATGGTTTGTGTGGAGGTGGTACCTCCAATTTTGCCTTGAATTCAACAGGCCCATCAACTTTCGTTTCGCTAGCAACCAGATGTTGCATTGAAGATTCTCCCTCAACCCAGGGTCCTCCGCTGCCGGTCCAGCCAGGTCCTACTCCCAATGTGATGGCAATATCCAGTCTTCTTGCAACACTTTCGGCATGCTCAAACAAGTCTAGCCATTTCTCACTCATGAAGTTAACCTCTCCCCTTGGTATTCCAACATTAACTTCGAGAAATATAAGATGACTAATACCAGCCGCCTTCATGGATTCCAGATCTTTTGTCATCTCCTTTTTTGACATATTACCGTCCATAAAGTACCAATATACTCCAGGATGTGAAGAGGCAGTAGGAGTCTTAAAATTCGATCTCAACTCTTGGTAAACAGAGTTGTTGGGGCCGTTGCTACAGGCTCCCAACAAAATGATTAACCCGATATATAAATACTTTTTTCTTAGATCGTATTTCATGATAGTTCATCTTAAGCTAACACGGATGTTCAGTAATACTGGATAAGTCGAACAATGAAATTTCCCATTAACAAATTTTTGTGACATCAATATCAAGGAGATTGCCCAATTTCATAATCTTTGAAGCGATATGACCTATCCCTGCGGCGCAATGATGAGCAGGACCTTCACTATTCCATTGTTCAACAAAATCTCGAGCTCCTGTAGAAAATTGATAGCGGCTGTTGGTATTCCCTATTTCCATTATAGGTCCCGGAACAGACTCTCCCTCAGCTACCAGTAATTTTATCGTACCTCCATCCTCTACTACCGATAACAATGTCACGGGTCCATGCTTCACAGACATTTCAACCGAAAGCCCCTGGCCCACCTTCCCATGATACACATCCAATGGTTTTACTTTCGTCTTCCCTTCAGCAATTTTGATATGTCCCGGACCATCATGCCCCATGAGTACCACATCAGAATCGTAATCCATAGCATAATATTCGGTAAAAGAACCGCCTGCCCCGAAACTATCCATGATTTTCATAGCCTGGGCGTTTTTAACCTCATACTCTCCGGCTACCGGTATCCCTCTGGCTGTTAGAAGTGAAGTTCCCAGGATGATAGTTGCTATTGTAGCTTCGTTTTCTGGTACACCGGTGCCTTTGTAATAGTACGCCAATGAACCCAGCTCATATTTATCTACTATTTTGTCAAGGGCTACAGAGGTGCGGGCCGATTCCTGGAGAGCATTTAGCGAGCAGTCATCCTGAACATCAAATTCTTTTTGAAACAACTGTACTCGTTTCTTAATCTCCTGATCAGATACATCGAGTCTAATTTTCGTTAATTCGTCCACCTCAATCAACTCAATATGTCCACCAAACGTAGCATATTGTAGCGTCATATCAGAATAAATATCCAGCATTCCACTGTAATAATGTCCCATACAACCCAATCGATTGTGGAACATCGTGTGTGCTACGTTTGCAGCTTCAACCCACTCACGAACTTCCTCCCAACAGGAGTCATTTTCATCCAATATTCCGGTAACCTGATGAAAGTCAATGTCGGCACGCCGGAAAACGTTAGCTATTTCAGGCACAGGGCAGGCTCCGCAATGAGCCAGCCATTCTCCTGTCATCCGGGTACGGTCATCGATACTGTTAAACCATTCGTAATCGATTGATGATTCCGGCGACAGGTTTAAAATTATTACAGGTACATCAGCCCGCTGTACCACCGGGAGTACGGTAGAGGAAAGGGCGTATGTGGTGACGTGCAGGAATATCAAATCTACATCCTGCTGTCGAAAAAAATGGCCCGCTTTGAACGCCTTCTCCGGAGCATCTACCAACCCGGCATTTACCACTTCTGCACCGTATGTATTCAGGCGATGCTCTACTGTTTGGAGATACCCCTTTAGTCGTTCTTTCAACCCGTCAAACTGCGGCCAATATGTGTCAAGACCAATTCCAAACAGACCTATTTTAAAAGGATAAGTATCTTGCATAAAATTTATCTATCTAGTTGAATATTATATAACTATTCTGCACCAGCCAGGTAGTTTCCATATCCGATAATACAGGCCGATAAAACAAGTATAAACAGCCCCATGTAGATAATTCGCATCGTCCTCTTACCAGACCCTTTCCATTCCTGGGTCAGCAGTCCCCACATATTGCTGAAGAAAATCACGAAAGCAAAGTGGATGCTCCAACTGGCAAAATCGTATTGCCCCATCTGTGAACTTCCCATCCCATAAAACATGAATTGGAAGTACCATGTTATCCCGGCTAGTGCAGAAAAAATATAGTTGACTAAAATTGGAGTGCTTCCGTCGAAATAGTCCGAGATAGTACCATTTTTAACATTCAGATACACACACCAAAGTAAGTTGGAGGTGAATCCACCGGCAAAAATTACAATGAACACTGGAGAATTTTGGAAAAGAGTAGGTGTATCATACTGTATGGCTAGTTCAGCTATTGGCTTTCCAGCCTGAATCCCAAACGCCATGCACGCGCTCATAATACCGGCCAATACTGCCACCCAAATCCCTTTGGCAAGGTCGAACTCTTTAACACCAGCTCTTTTTTCATCTTCTGAGACTTCTTGATCTTTCCTAAAGCCGGCCCAACCCGTAAGCGCAATACCTCCCAGCGTTACTATAATCCCGGCGATGGTAACCTGTCCGGAGGATTGGACCAGCATTTCCACAAAATTTCCAAAGTAAATTGGTGGAATAATAGTGCCGAACATGGCCGTTAATCCCAGGGCCATGGCATAACCTAACGAAAGTCCCAAGTAGCGCATAGTTAGGCCAAAGGTCAACCCTCCTATGCCCCACAAAACTCCATAAAAATAGGACCAAATCATACTGCTCTGGGGAGCTCCTGCCAATAGGTCAACCAATTCCGGAACTGTAAGCCAAGCCACCAGCCATGGCATGATAATCCAGGAAATAAAACCGTTGACAAGCCAATAGCTCTCCCAAGCCCAAGACTTAATTTTTTTTAAAGGAAGGTAAAAACTACCAGCCGCAAACCCACCGACAGCGTGAAGTAACACACCTAAAATCGGATTCATGTACAATATTTATTTTATTTTTTATGATGTTAGTTTGCAGATTACAATATGGGTTATTTAAAAATTATTGAGCCGTTCATTAAGTAAAAGAAATGACTTTTCTTTCACACTCTTCCATAAACACCGATATTTCTCACTTCGAATGTAAGGTCAAAGTAACGGGTCCAATTAACCCTGAAGTTGTTGGCCCCGGATGGAGTGTCATTTTAGGTATGGTTAAATGTGGACTTAACGTATTGGCCACCCTAATTTCAATATTGTTACTACCGGGTTTAACCAGATCAGAAATATTGAATTTAAAGGGTTCCGCAACACGTACGCCGGCAGATGTACCATTAACAAACACTTCAGTTGCCACTGCTACTTTACCAAGATCCAGAATAGCATTTTTCCGTGCTTCTTCAGGTGTGAATTGAACATCTTGTTGGTAAACTCCAATACCCGAATAGGTTGGAAGACCAAACTCGGTCCAGGATCCGGTTCTAATTCGACCTCCCTCGAGGTTTAAGGCTATGGGATTTTCAAATGCTGCACCTGCATACCTGCCAGGCTCCATCTCCAGACGAATAGCAACAATAGACATATCCAAAGGTGGCTCCTCAATAGAGACAATGCCATTATTAATTGGGACTTTCTCGCCATTAACCCATACTGTAGCCTTTGCCCCGGTATCAAGTTGAAGTTGACTTATACCCGGAGGGGCCTCAAACCGATACCAGCCCACTCGTTTATCTGATCGGGGTTTTATATCGTAGCGGACTTCTGGGACCTCGTCAAAAGCGGTGATATAAGGGGAACTTAAACTAATGGACAAAGGGCGATACGGAGTTGTTGAAGAACCAATATTTTCTAAAAGTCCAGTTCCCCAGGGATCATCACCGACTTCGCCTTTTACCGTTGCATTATGCCATTCTGAGTCATCAAAATCTATTGTTTCCCAACCATCAGACTGTTCGAAGCTCCCCTTCCATGAATGGTCTGTTTCCAGTGTAAAAGTGTTTCCGTTTTCAAACACAGCTTTAAGTGCCAAGGCCACAGCGCTGTATTGATCGGAATATTCAGGCTTATAATGCTGTCCTGAATAATATTGTCCCCAAGCCGCAATCACATTTTCACCTTCACGCAGATAGGGTTTAATGTCAATTCGTTCAGGATACTTCCAATCAACCCATGGCCCAATTTCCTCCCCCACTTTTTGGCCGTTTACATATAGCATAAAACCAGTTAATCCTGTAACAACGGTACTTGCTGAAGTAGGTGTCTCATTGAGTTCAAACGATTTTCGAAGGTAGGTGCCATCGGAGCTGCCTGACCATATCCAGGAAGCATTACGTAAATCAGGCTGGATTTTCCCGCGTGCTTGTCCCTGTTCTTCCACTACAGGAGGTTCTCTCTGGACATATAACCTGCCCCCGGTGCCATCAGGTAGGTGCAAAAGTACACTGTTGTAGCCCTTTTTCAACGGCAAATTACCCACTGCTCCTTGAAATGACTGCTCAGCTCCATTTACCCAGAGTCGTGCTGAAGAATTTCTCAACTCTACCTTTAGGCCCACCCGTTGTTTTTTGGGCGTATAAAGTCTTGTATAAAGCAGCTTTGGGCCCTCATCAAGGGCTATGAAATTTCTATCAATATGTCCATCAGGATAGCCCGAATGTCCACCCCATCCTGCAAACGCAGGTTTACCTAATTTTTGTGAAAAAGATATCGCCTCCCACTGAAACTGTTCTCCTTCTCTGTGTTCACTTCCTCCAAGGCTAATATCATCTGTATTGTTCGTTATATGCTCAATAAAATTCTCATTTTCCGGCATACCCTGCAACGTAAGCCAATATGGACCTTTGCTGTATAATACCTCTTCCCATCCCCTGTCATCAAAGCTGGAGCTGTGCCAGCCTTTGGTTATTCCCGATGCACCGGCTTCTTCTTTGTATTTAAACTGCCGAATTTCCGGGCCAATCTTTTCATCAGATGGAGGCCACCGAAAAGCACCCCAGGTGTTATCACGAGTAGGCTTAACTGAAAAGTTCCAATATTTTGAGAGCTCCTTTTCGTTTGAAACCCAGGGACCGATGCTTTGGAACCGTTTCGTTTCTGCATTTTGCCCTGATTGCTGATCTGAAGGTTTGAAAATTAAGAGTTTACCAACATTCCCTTCCAGCTCCATATTTACACGTGTATATCCATTATTTCTTTTAAACCCGGATACCTTATGGATCTGTCCAGTGAATGGATCCCATATTTCGGGAACCCCATCAACTCTGAAACGAGCCTCCATGTTCAGCAATTTATTCCCCGTATTCTGCAAGAGGTATGCATCTACCTCTCCAATGCTCCGATGCTGATAATACACCTGTCCATTTGCGGCTATAAAGTCCCTGTCGATATGGGAAGACAATAACGAAGGCAGGAGCTCGGGCGTATCAGGTACAAAGGCTGTATACCCCCCACTCTGATAATTACGACCAATAATATTGTTCCCGCTTTTTTCAACGGATGAGACTCCCAGCATCTCCGCTAAACTGGCCGAAAGTTCGCTATCTATTCTTCCATTTTCCGCCGAGGCTGTGGGGAGATTACCATAAAACAACACTGTGCCTCCACTTTCCACCAGCTGCTTTACCTTTTCCAGAACCGAAAGCCTAAAAGTTGATTCTGGACCGAAGACCAGTGCCTGGTAATCATTTCCCGCTACATGCATTCGTCCGTTTTTCACCTCCGCCTCCAGTATTGACTGGTCATCGATGATATCATTGTCGATACCGTCGTTATAGATATGGCGTGAGAGCTCCATATAGAGGTTATAATTCAAATCATCTTGAGTTCTTTCATCCTCATCAAATGCAAGCTCTGCCAACACACTCGTCACTGGATAGTGGACCGCTACATCCGTCACATGGGTGCCCCGGGTAATTACGTAGCTCGTCCGTGCTACCCAATCTGAAATCTCCTGGTAATACTCCCAGTACGGCTGACGCCAATGGGGATCTGGGGCCGCATGCTCCCACGTATTTGCATTTATGGAGTAATACAAACCGTGTTCATTATACAAATTAGCTCCCCATGTAAACAGGGTAGACAACCATGTCAGTGTCTGGTTTGTAGTTCGCCCCCACCCAGACGTATGAAACGCCTCGGCCCACACTCGTTCCCTATCATACAGTCGAGAAATAGAGGCTCCAATTTTAGTATCATAATAATTTCTATTCTCAAGAGAATAGGGGAGATAATCATCCATTCCAGGAGCAGAAAACCATCGTTGCGTTCTGAAATAATCCATATATCCAAAACTTTGGTCATAAATATCTTTCCTGCCCCAATTATCATAACTGGTTAAGAGATTTCTACTATGAGTCCAGTCATATACTTTTTTCCAGTATGTGTTTTCAACTTCGGAAATGTATGCATCAAAAAAATCGGTCCTATACTTAGGGGTTTTAGCCCCTACATCAAAATGTAAAGAAGGAATCGCCCGGCCCATGTTATACCCGAATTTATTCTTAAAATCGCGGGCAAGTTTTTCGGTATATATGTTCCGCGGAGTTGGAGGATGTTCATCTTGGAAAACTCCTCGCAAACTATTTCCCATCGCATCTTTACCAACCACTTCCTCCATTTTTTCATATAATTGATCCAAGAAGGTATCCGTTGAAGCCTCATTCAGATAAAACGAACGGTAGGGGACAGCTACTGAAACTGCAACTTTCCAAATTCCCTGTTCCGGCTTCCAAGAAAGAATATTATTACCTATGTGCCCCGATATATCTCTGCTTTTCTCATCAACTGCTATAGAGTCTTTCATGGGATAAGCCCTTGCATCCAACACTTTCCCCTCAGGTAGTTCTATTCTCAAGGCTTTCCCTTCGTCAACCATTTCAGAATAGAATTCAATCCGACTCGTTTTTGGATCTTCTACTTCAGCAGAGGCTTTTTCCAGCCAGCCATAATGGCCATAGCCGATCTGATCATATATCCAGAGATGCATCCCCAGACGCTGCGCTTCCTCATTGGTATATCGGATCATATTCCACCACTCATCAGTAAAAGAGGCTGGATATGTCCTACCGGGTGATCGTTGAATTGGATTAACAGATTTTACCCCTTTCTCTGCAAGCGTTTCCAGCTGCCAGGTTACTCTCTTTTCAGTCAGACTATCAGCCTCCCACCACCAGAGCGGGACTTCCCCATATTCAGCATAATCAGGAGATACAAAATTGGTTCGCAAAATTTCATAGCTGGGCACCTTTGGGGATTGGGCTAATGAGACTCCTACTGGCAGGATCAATACCACTATCATATTTATAACAATGCTTCGGACATCGGCAATCATCGTAATAACCCCTGATTTATTTTACACTTTTAAAATGGCATTACCCTCATCTCTATTGACAGGACGTTTTGGGAATTTTGGCAGTATGAGCTTTGTATTTATAGCAAAATTATCCTCTTCTCATACATATAAGAACCATTTCACTCCTGTAAAGGTGAACAAAACCTCCAGAGCAAATTAATCTGCATAATTCTACAGTTCCCATATTGGTTTAGAGGCTTCAATTATATAAAGGAAGGCATCACAGAGATCTACTCACATAAACTTTTCCAGGCTTGGCATATTCCAGTTGCAAACTCGTGATTTCAGTTTTACTGATATAATTTCTTGTTAGGCTTTTTGATGAATAGATCAATTATTGATCGTAAAAATCAGATCATAAAGAGCTGGATATCTTGCTCCCATCACATAGAAATAACTCTATTCGTTAGTGAAAATACTTTTTTTACTTTAGTATGATGTTTCCCACCCGCAATCTAGCCTAAAACTTTGCCCATATATTTTTGGTACCCAGACATTTATTCATGGGTAAACCGATTCTTAATTCAAGAAATAACAATCTTTGATTCCTATTAATCCTCTGAGCTATCGCTCTTAAATATTTCACTCCCTGGATCTCCGCCCGAAATTAAATAGGCGGCCAGGCTTTGGAGCTCTGCAGCATTTAGTGGATTTATCAAATCCGGTGGCATCTGGGAGATATCCACCGGCTCCATGGATGCCACTTCCCGGGCGGCAAATACATCAGCGGCCTGATTGGGATCCCGGCTGTACACTTTTATAGAGTCCTGCTGATCCACAACCAGTCCCGTTACAATCTCACCGTTTGTTAAGGTTACCTGTGTGGTATTGTACAAACTCGAAATTACATCACTCGGTCTTATGATAGCATTGAGCATCTTTTCGGTAGAAAAGCGCTGGCCCACGGTGCTTAGGTCCGGGCCGATATTTCCTCCATAGCCGGCAAAACGGTGGCAGCTTGCACAACCCGTAGCAAAAAAGGCGTTTCGTCCCTTCTCAAAGTCCAGGTTGTCCCTGTTTCTGAACCCATCCGAGACGACCTCTGTCGCCTCCTCCACGGTCCAGTTGCGTCCCGGCCCTTCCGGTGGACTGATCTCGAAGTCGGGCTCCTGCGACAAATTAACGCCCGCGATATCGGCTACGGCCTTGCGCTCGGCTTCCGATGCATTTTGCAAGGCCTCGTTCCGCATGCGTTCCAGGAAGCCGGTATAGCTGGCTCCCCCCATGGCATCGGCGGCATTGTTAATGAAGGCAAAATATTCGCGCCGCTGTTCTATCGTCCAGCCGCTCTGCAGGTTCCGGAGCATAAAGGCATATTCCAGTTTATTGGTCGGCGGCGGGTCGTCAAGCATCTGCTGAATGGTACCCCCATAGTGTTCATTTCGAGCGACCAACTCGCTCCAATCCGGCAATGTGGGCTTCTCTTGCTGTTGCATTAACGCCAGGGCCTTTTCAATTACGCGTTCATCCTGCAGGTACACCAGCAAGCGGACCAGCTCTACATTGACGCGATCATCGTTGGCGGGCAAAAGTTCCTGCAGGGTATCCGTGATTTCTGAACGCTCCTGCTCATCCGGATCTCCCAGGCGCATACACACCAGGGCCATTGCCCGCAGGTATCCGAGCTGCTGCCGGGTATCCAGGGAAGCCAGCTCAAGATTTAGAAGAGATGCAATCGCTTCCTCCCGATAGTGTTCCGGGGCCGTGCGCGCGAGGGCCACCAGCCCGGTAATCCGGGCCTGGGGGCGTTCGGCGGTTAATGCTTTGTCCACCCACCACTGCACCGGCTGCGATTCGATCGCCACGCGGGCCGCATGCCGCAAAAACCGATCCTCATCCGCAAGGTAGGGCCAGGCCACCTCTACTGCACGCCGGTCCCTCTTTCCGTGAAACGCTTCCAGCTTCTGACGCTCCTGCCGGGCGGCCCGGGCCTTTGGATTATCGATGGCATCCACCGGAGCCGTGGACTTGTCTCCCGTATAAATCACGCGGTACAGCTTGGTCTTATTATCCCAACCGCCGGTTATGAAGTAGAGCGCCCCGTCTTTTCCTATCACAGCATCCGTCAGCGGCAGGGGGCTGCCAGATAAAAATTCTTCGGCCGTAGCGGTGTAGCTTGCTCCTTTGGGTTCCAGGTGGAAGGCGTACATGGTCCCGAACGTCCAGTCGAGTCCAAACAGGGCGCGTTGGTAGCGGGCGGGGAATTGGGCTCCCGTACCAAATAGCAGTCCGGTAGGAGATCCGGGACCAATATTCAACACCGGGGGCAGGCTGTCTTCATAATATTGTTTCCATTTGCCGCTTCCGCTGCGCCAGCCGTAGTCGCTGCCACTGACGGCATGCACAATCCGGGTGGGGCGATACCACGGCATCCCCATATCCCACTCCATGTCGGCATCGTAGGTGAACAGCTCTCCATGCGGGTTGATCGCCGCATCGTAGGTATTCCGGTGCCCGATGCTGATCATCTCCCATTCTGTAGCCCCGGGATTGATGCGCGCGATATACCCGCCGGGCGCAAATACCCCTCGTGCATGGCCGCGGGCGTCCCACTGCCGCGATAATAGAATATCTTCCTCCCAGCCCGACAGGCGGCTGGAGGTGAGCTCCGGCGGCGGGGTGTGATTGCCATTTACTACGTATAACCCGTCGCCGTCTTCCGTGGGGAGTACCGCGTGATTGCCATGGTCGCCCTGTTCGGTAGGCCCGCCAAGATATTCCATTATGTTCAAGTGTCCGTCACCCTGCCTGTCCCGCATGCGGAACAGCCCTTTCCGGTGCATGTTGGCATACAGATGATCAAAAGCCCAGGTAAGTCCCTGGGCCCCGGTGGCGGGCATCTGGACCTCCTCCACCTGTACCTCGGCATTACCAGTGGTATCGTCAATCCTGATGCGGTACGTCCCCTTTTGGTTCTCATCGGAAGCAAACAGGTCTCCACGGGGACCAACAGCGAGGGAAACCCACGATCCTTGTTCTTCAAGGGGCGCTTCGTACAGCAACTGCACTTCAAAGTTCGGCAGGGATTGGATCGATTCCGATACCGAATCCTGCTCGGTATCTCCCCCTGAATTCACCCCTTCGGTATTGGTGGATGCTGAGTCGTATGATGACAGAACCAATGGAGCTAATAATACGATGATAAACGATCTGGCTTTCATAAAAATCCGTTCTAAATTCATTGGTGCTTTTCTTTTGCTTTGATTAAGATCCACCTCAAATGAGGGATCCCTATTATCCCGATTTTCAAAACTAACCGGGTAACTTCTTAAATCTGAAATTGCGATATTCCACTTTCATGGGCGGTCCCTGGTGCAGCTGTACGCCCAGCATTCCCTTCTTTACCCGGTTGGTATATCTGTCAATCAGTATACACATTACCTGCCCGTTCAACATCTGGATGATCGTATCGCCGCGGACAATCAGATGGTAGGAGTTCCACCCGTCACTATTGATTTTCGTGGCAAGTGCTTCGCTCTGGCCCACTGATCCGATCTCGGCCGGGACATCCTGCTCGCTCACCTGTATCACCTGTCCCCGGTTGGCCAGAATCTGGTGCCCCCGGTCTTCATAGTTCTCATACACAATTCCACTGTAGGTGTTCGCACCGTCGATATCGGCTTGGTATCCAAGTAATACATTCTCATTTTCTTTGGAGGCGGTACTTCTGTAGTAGATTCCGCTATTGCCTTTGCTGGAGATTCGATATTCCACTTTCAGCTCAAAATTGGTCACTTCCTTTTCCCACCGATAGAAGATGTTCCCCCTCAAGGGAGATGCTTCCGGCACTTCTCCAATGAGTATCCCGTCTTCAAATTGCCAGTACTCAGGATTTCCCTCCCAGTTCTCCCGTTTTTCTTCCGTCAGGATGCGCCTAAACCCCTGATCCGGATCTGATTTTGAAGATTGACCAAATGCAAAAGAATAACTCCCTAAGATGAAAACCAGAAATGTTAATATGCATATGAATTGTTTCATAACAGGCTTTTTGCTATTTGTGCCATATTTTATTCTTCCGACGATATCATAAATCAATATTTTCCAACGTAATCTAAAAGGGTACGGCTACTCCACGAGATAAGACTGCAGCGATTGAATTGCCCGGTAGATATAATTATAGACGCTCTGACGATTTACCTCCATCACCTGCGCGATTTCCGTGTTGGTCAGACCGCTGTAAAATTTTAAAAACACAGCCTCCTTTTGCTTGTTACTCAAGGATTCCAACGCCTGTTTCAGTCGCTCTTTTTGCTCCTTTTCAAACGTCTCTTTTCTGTTCAGCTCTTCGTAATTTACCACGCGGCTGAAAAATTCGTCAGTATACGCTTTATCCCGCTCATACCTTGTTTTTTTAATCTCTGCCTGCCTGAATACCGTTCTGCGGAGTGATACGTACAAATAAGAACGAATATATTCTACTTCTGACAGGTTCTCACGCTGCTCCCAGAGGACATAAAAAAGCTCTTGGATGCTATCTTTTACGAGCGATTCATCAGGGATCAGCTTTAAACCATAATTTAGCAACGGCGTGTAATATTTTTCAAAGAGGGCGGAAATTGCATGTTTATCACCATTCTGAAGCTTTTCCCATAAACGGATATCTTCTGCGGAGCGAATGCCGGCCACCTAACTCATCCCTTTTTATATTTAAATTCAGCTAACTTGCATGCAAACCCATTCTTTGGCTAAAAATGCAGATTAGCCAACCTGCTAATCGAATATAGATTTATCCAGAAGTTATATCCTTATACTCCGGTCGATACCTGCTTCGGAGAATAATTCCAGCTAACAGTGAGAGCATGCTTTTACAGCAGGGGATAGCTCAACCCTTAAAATTTATTTTAAAATATATCCCTTTGATTTTATAGAGACTCCAACCGTCAATATCTACTCAGAAAAATACAGTTCCTCTTGCCACCAGATCAGAGGGGAATGAAAAGCGATAAAAAATCCAGCCAACTACTGTTTGGCCATCTGGTCTTCCGAAATCCCATTTCCAGGCCCACCATTCGCGGTTATTTTATCCCCAATATTGATCCAATTTTTCCCGCAAGAAAGTTACGCTGCGTTCCAGCTGGTCCATCCCTTCCACACCGTCTTCAATGCTGATCCAGCCGTCAAAATCGACCCGCTTCAGTTCGGCAAAAATGGCGTCATAATCGTTGAGTCCGCGGCCAATTTCGCCATGCTGCAGACGCTCGGCGTAGCCCTCTACCCCCGCCTCCTCATTTCGCAAATCTTCTATCGTCCCCTGTTTCAGGTATCGATCACTGGCATGCATCGTCACCACGCGGTCTGACACTTTTTTGAGGAGTTCAACCGGGTCATCTCCCGCTAAAAAAGCGTTACTGGGGTCGTAATTCACCCCGAAACTGGGATGATTGATCCGATCGACCAGCTCACAAAACAGCTCCATTTTCTGGGCAAACTCGGGATACTTCCAGAAATCATCCTTATAGTGATTTTCCAAAATCAGGGTAATACCGCGCTTGGCGGCATAGGGCAGGCATTCTTCAATCGACTCTGCCGCAAGGCGTATGCCCTCTTCCCTGGAAAGATCCGGGCGCCGTTGTCCCGAGAGTACACGGCAATACCTCCCGCCCAGCTCATCAATCATATCAATCCAGTGTTTCTGCTTTTCAATCTCTTTTGCCCGAAATTCCGGGTCCGGGTGCGTGAAATCCGGGGAGCAGCACAGCATCGGGATCTCCTTTCCCTGCTCTTCCACTTCTTTTCGAAACCTGGCCCAGTTCTCCCGGTCTTCCATTTCCAGAAATCCCGAATACCATTCCAGTCCGTCGACCTCTAATTCTCCAGCCATGTTTATCCACTCAGAAACGCTCATGGTTCCATCTTTACAAAGCTCTTGCATGTACGCCTTGGGAAAAGCAGCTAGTTTGGGCATAAATTGGTTACAGGTTACAGGTTACAGGTTACAGGTTACAGGTTACAGGTTACAGGTTACAGGTTACAGGTTGCAGGTTGCAGGTTGCAGGTTAGGTTTCGGAAAAGATGCGATTATTTTGCATGTTTTTCTGAGATTCTGGCTCATTCTTCTTTTTGGGGAATAGTGGTCGCATCTTTAGGGGGATTTCGCCCGATGAGGGGATACTGTTCCAGCTCTACTACCTGTCCGCTGACCGGCCCGCATTCATCGGAAAGCCAGTAAACCGCAGCAGAAGCTATTTCTTCGGGTTGCAAAATGCGTCCCGCCGGCGCATAGGTCTCGGGCAGCCGGGTATGCCAGTCTTCATCCAGATTTTGTTCACGCTTTCGTTCAATCTCTTTTTCGGTAAGTACCCACCCGGGGTTGATCTGGTTGACCCGTACCCCCTCTTGCCGCATCAATGTATCCCCGAGATTGCGCGTCATGGTCATCAGGGCCCCCTTGGTCATGCTGTAGGCCAGCAGATCCGGTTCGCCGCACCAGGCATTTACAGACCCGATATTCAATACACAACCATCGGTTTTGGAGAGGTGAGGTAGCGCCGACTTAATCAGTTGAAATGGAGCAAAGGTGTTTACCCGGAAGATATTCTCCAAAAAGTCCAGATCTGTAGTATGGACATTCGAGGTAGCAACCATCGCTGCATTATTTACCACCCCATCGAGTTTGCCAAACTTTTGCAGGGCACTATTGACAAGTCGCTGCACAGCACCATCCCTGGTTATATCCTCGATATGAGCTACCGCTTGCTTCCTGCCGATTTCGGAAACAAGCTCTTTACCCAGATTTTCCTCCAACCCGTTGATCACTACCCGGGCCCCTTCCTCGGCACATCTCAGGGCTATCGCCTTCCCGATTCCCATGGTACTGCCGGTGACGATAATAACTTTTCCTTTAAGGCGCATTGTTATTCGGGTTTGAGTACACTTTTGACAACTTCTCCTTCATGCATTCTTTCGAATGCATCTCTCCAGTTTGTGATCGGCCATACGCCGCCAATGATGGGCTTTACATCCAGTTTTCCCGACGCCAGAAGAGCAATTACCCGCTCCCAGATCGGCCAATTATGGCTAAAGCTTCCCTGGAGCGTTACGTTTTTCTGGACGAGAGGATCCAGTGAAAATCCAAGAGGTTTTGGCCCCCATCCGACCTTGGCAATGTGACCATTTGGTCGGACGAGCTCCAACGCAATTTCAAGAGTCGCACTCACGCCTGCCGCATCCACGATGCAATCTGCTCCCAGGCCATCACGTTCTTGCGCCCAGCCGGTAGCATCCCCGATGATTGGCGTACATCCGTATTGTTCTGCAATTTCCAGGCGATTTTTGTCACTTTCCAGTCCCACAATAGCGACCTCGGCTCCACTCAATTTCGCCATGGCAGCACATAGAATACCGATGGTTCCGGGCCCCAACACGATCACCCGGTCGCCGGGCTTAAGATTCGAATTCCCGATCACGGCATTATACGCCACACAGCACGGTTCGGTAAGACAGGCCTGCTGAAAATCCAGCGTTTCCGGTACCCTGTGGAGGCAGCGGGCCGGCACTCTCACATACCTGGTCATGGCCCCATCCACGCCGTATCCAAAACCCTTGCGTGTAGGATCCAGGTTGTAGAGTCCCTGTCGGCTCATCGGGTTATCGGGATCGATAATCGCAGCTGTTTCACTTACAACTCTATCGCCCTCTTTCCAATTCTCCACCCGATTTCCAACTTCGGCTACGTGACCCCCGAATTCATGTCCCAACACAACGGGATAATTCACCGGCCAGCTGTGATCGGCCGTCCACTGGTGAAGGTCACTGCCACACACGCCAATATTGGCCACATCCAGCAATACATCCTCATCCCCGATCTCGGGTTTGGGTATTTCACGTATTTCAACAGATCCTTCTTTTGGGGCATAATTAACGACGGCGGGAAAAGTACTCATGAAACCTTGTTATTCGTTACTTGTTATTTGTTATCTGTATCGATTGTGTCACCCAGATCTACTACAAAGTCACAAAGCTGCAAAGATATAAGATGAACACATACATATTTGTGTGGCACTTTGTTTCTTGTCTATTTGTATCTGTAATTTCATGGAAAAATCCAGCAAGGGTTTTACAATACATACCGGTTCCCTAGTCTTGCCACGGTACGGTACCATCCTCTCTGACAGGTGCCAGCTGATCTTCGCCTCTAATAAGGTTATTCTCATGCTTTTCTACCAAATCCATAATTTCTGATATCACTTCCGGATGCTTCTCGGCAAGGTTGTATTTTTCGGATGGATCTTCTTCCAGGTTGTACAACTGAGGTGGCTCATGCGAAACAGGTTTGTCCCCGACATAAGCCGACTGTGTAATAAAATGCGCTTTCCAGGGGCCTTTGCGAACCGCAAACAGTTTTTCTGACCGGTAATAAAATACCGCATCCCGAACGTTTTCCTGTTTGCCGGTTAACACAGGCATCAAATTCACGCCATCGATGATACGATCATCGGGTTGCTCGGCACCCGCCAGGGCCAACGAGGTACTAAACAGATCCATCGTGGTTCCCAACGCCTGGGTAACCTGTCCCGGAGAGATTGTCCCGGGCCACCATGCCAGGGCCGGAACCCGCATTCCTCCCTCCCACGTAGTGCCCTTTCCATTCCGCAGCAATCCGGCCGATCCACCATTTTGATCCATTGTCAGCCACGGACCGTTGTCGCTGGTAAAAAAGACCAGGGTGTTTTCGGCAAGTCCCCGCTGTTCCAGCTCATCCATAATCTGGCCGGTACTCCAGTCGATCTCTTCTATCACATCCCCATACAGGCCACGCGTGCTGGTGCCACGAAAGTCCTCCGAAGCATACAGTGGCACATGTGGGAAGGTATGAGCGAGGTACAAAAAGAACGGTTTATCTTGATTCTCCCGGATAAACTCCAGGGATTTTTCCGTATACCGGGGAGTGAGCGTGCGCTGCTCGGCCGGTTGTTCAATAATCTCTTTGTCCCTCATCAACGGCACGGGCTGCCAGGCTTTGTTATCCATGTCATTGCTGTATGGAATCCCGTAGTAGCTGTCGAAACCGTTGTCGGTTGGCAGGTAGGGAGTTTGGTGACCGAGGTGCCATTTACCAACGGCGGCTGTTGCATACCCTTGCTCTTTCAGGGCTTCCGCTATCGTTATCTCTTCTGGTGGCATCCCTTTTGCTGAAAACGGGAACAGAACACGAAATTCCTCACTCATCATCCCACTGCGTACCGGCAGCCGTCCCGTAAGAAGTCCGGCCCGGCTGGGAGTACACACGGAAGCAGCCGTATAAAACTGGGTGAATTTCATCCCTTCCTCAGCCATCCGGTCAAGGTTGGGCGTTCGTATAGTTGGGTGCCCGTAGACACCCACATCACCATATCCCATATCGTCCGTAAATATGATGACAATATTTGGGCGATCGCTACCCTTATTTTGAGCCAGCGCATCGACGCCGAAACCAAGTCCCAATACAGTTGTCACAAGCAGGAACACATATAGTTTATACATGGACTTTCCTCTGTTTATCGTTCCGAAATACTTTTTCTTTAATCTCTTATTCACCTTGCCTCCGTTACCCATTTCGTGTAGCTTGCCATTAATAGCTTGATTTTTGCCACGGCACCGCACCGCCCTTTTGAATAAAATTCATCATTATTGAGTTTAGCTCCCGGTACTTTTTTGGATACTCCCCGATCAGGTTGTTCTTTTCCATCGGGTCTTCCTGCAGGTTGTAAAGCTCCGGTGAACTGAATGGACTGTTTTGCAAGAGTTTCCAATCGCCCATTCTTACTGCTTGGATGGTTAGTCCGCCATACCGGGTTCCCCCTTCTCTCCGGGAAAAATACAGCGGTTCATCTCTTTCAGGCTGTTTCTTTCCCAAAAGAGTTGGCAAAAAACTTTTTCCTTCCAGGGGTCCCTCATAACGAATTCCCAGCAGGTCAAAAAGAGTGGGGAAAATATCCATTGTCAGGGCCACACGATCGGTGCTCGTCCCTGATTTAATATGATTCGGCCAGGTAATGGCCGCGGGGACTCTCAATCCGCCCTCATACATACTTTGCTTGGCACCTCTTGCAGGACCATTATCGGCCATGCTTGGACCGTGACCGCCATTGTCACTGGTAAATATTATGATGGTATTTTCATATTGACCGGTATCTTTTAGTGCTTGCAGTACCTGCCCTATTCCTGCATCCATATGTTCGATGAAGGCCACAAGTTCCGCTCTCGTTTGATCGATGTCAGATTCTCGCTCCTTCACTTTTTCCAGCCACTCTTTTGGTGGTTGTACCGGAAAATGCGGAGCATTATACGACAAAAACAGAAAGAAGGGGACTTCCTTGTTGGCGCGATCATTAATGTAATCTATTGACCAGTCAGTAAACAGGTCCGTGGCATGTCCTTCCGGATCGATCGTTTTCCTGTTTAACCGCATATAATTAATACCATGGCGGCGGTGCGACCAATAATCGTCCATCATATCCCCCAGCCAGCCGTGGAAATAATCAAATCCCCTTTCATTCGGGATATTGGGCGGGGCCAGTCCCAGATGCCATTTCCCGATTAATGCTGTGTGATACCCGTGATCCTGCAAAACCGATGGCATCAGGGTCGCCTGCGGGTGGAGGTAGCCCCAGCTGTTGTCCGGGTGTGTACGTATTACTCCCGGAACTCCTACAAAATCCTGGTATCGACCCGACAGCAGAGCCGCACGGGTGGGCGAACAGACAGGACTATTGGCGTAAAAGTTGTCGAACCTGATTCCGGAGGAGGCGATCTGGTCAATATTGGGCGTTTGGATATCCTCCGTCCCGTAGTAGGAAATGTCATGATATCCCTGGTCGTCGGTTAGAATAAGCAGGATATTCGGGTGATCTTCCTGTAGATCACCGGCAAACAACATTGCCGGCAATAACAGAAATGCAACTGCACAGAAGTTAATACGGAGCACGGGTCCTTTCATTGTTTTCCCAGCTGTTATTTGTTGATTATTACGGGTAAATCTGGCTGTTAACTTAATTAGCTTGTCTCCAACTGTCACTGCCCAAAATCAGAGAACTTGACTTTCCTGTGATCGTTACATGAACCCGCCCCTGTTACCACTAGTCCGGATGTATTTCTCTTTCATCGGCGTGGTTGACAGAAGGCCGGCGGAACCGTACGTCAGTTGCCCCGTTCTCCTCAAATATGTCGAACATCCGCTCATGCATATCCCGGACACGCTGCTGTTGAGAAGGAACATCGATCAGGTTGACCATCTCATTGGGGTCGGTCTTCAGATCGTACAACTCATTTTGATCCCACACCCCGTGGTAGTAAATATATTTGTAGCGGTCACCCCGAATGGCATAAGTCGTCGGCGTGTGGGGAAAGGCGTGTTCCCAAAAATATTGATATACAAAGGTAGAACGCCAGTCATCCACTTGTTCTCCTCCAAGCAATGGCAGAAATGAGCGCCCGTCAACCGTGTGATCTCCGGGCATGTTTCCATCCGCGATATCAAGGAATGTTGGCCCGATATCGATATTCAGCACATTTTCTTCGATGGTTGTACCCGGCTCAATATACCCCGGGGCCCAGGCCAGCATCGGTACGCGCATCGACTCTTCATAGGCCTGGCGCTTGTCTATCAGCCCGTGTTCACCCAGCATAAACCCGTTGTCTCCCATATAGATGACCAGCGTATTTTCTGCCAGTCCCTCCTGTTCAAGGTAGTCCATGACGCGGGCTACGCTTTCATCCACGGCCATCAGGGATTCGCTGTAATCGGTAATGATCTCGTCCAGGCTCTGCGGGTGGTCATCCCGGTTATGATACATATGTTCTACCCCGTGCCAGCTGTAGCGCTGCTCGCGGACCCAGTCGGGCTTTCCCCGGTAATTTTGCTCAATATTTTTCATTGACTGCGGTTTTGGAATATCCGCCTGGGCGTACATCCCTTCATGTCTTTCTGCGGGATAAAACTCGGCGTGCACTGCTTTATGAGACAGGTACACAAAAAACGGCTTGTCTTCATCCCGATCTTCGTCCAGCCATTCAATGGCATATTCTGTTAGCAGGTCGGTAATGTATCCCTCCACCTGCCGGCGTTCCCCATCAATATTCAGGGTGGGATTGTAGTACACGCCCTGTCCCCTGAAGCTTACCCACTTGTCAAATCCCGGTTTGGGATCATCGTGGGCGTGCCCGATATGCCACTTGCCAAAATAGCCGGTCTGGTATCCCTCGTTCTGCAGCTGCTCAGGGAAAAATTTTGTACCCTCTTTCATTGGATTTGAATTGTCGACAGCGCCATGGCGAAAGGCATACTGCCCGGTGAGGATAGAAGCGCGACTGGGAGAACAGAGGGAGGTCGTTACAAAGGCATTTGCCAGGAGAGCGCCTTCAGCCGCCATGCGGTCCATGCCCGGCGTCTTCAAAAAATCCGGCCCGTCAGGATGAAATCCCATATAATCATAACGGTGGTCATCACTCAGAATAAAAATTATATTTTCAGGCTGGGCGCGAAGTGAAGAGATCGAGAACAGGCTCATAAGGAGTATCAAACAGCATTTTCCCGCTAATTTCATAATAAACTCTATCCCTTTTTTAGTTAAAAATGAAATGGAAGATCGGCTTTCAAGAGAACTATTGTAACAGATACTCAGCTTATTAGCAAAAACTCTCTTGAAGTAGTACACATTTTACGCTTACAGCCGGTATGGAATCAGATAAGACTGGCAGGCTCGGAAATTCAGGCTGCTTAGTACTACGCGGATACGCCAAGCTGTTGATTTTGGAATCCAACCACTGGCATGTACTAGCAGACCCGGATATGGTACTATCTTATTGAGGGGGGACAGGAGGATGTGAAATTTTCTCTTTTGAGAGGGCTTTGAAAAACCAGGAGTTGTGATCAAGATCAACCCCTGAGTGGATTCGGAACCGCAGTTTATATTCCATAAATGAGGACTTCGAACCCATGAAAATGACGATATTGGCCCCAATAAACAGTTTTGCAAAGCCCTCTTTTGATTTATCCCGTCAAAAGATTGGGATAACGGGAAATCTCATTGTCATTATTTTTATGTATTGACAGTTGCCTTGTCCCTGTCAATCGAACACTGGCCGGAGTTTCACTCTCAGAGAAAAGAAGTCCGACCTCACCCAAAATCCCGTTTAACTGACGGAGTAGTTGGGAGCTTCCTTCGTGATCTGGACGGAGTGCGGGTGGCTCTCTTTGTAGCTGGCGGAAGATATCTGTACAAATTCGGCCGTTTGCAGCTCTTTGATACTTGCTGCCCCACAGTAGCCCATGGCCGCACGCAAACCGCCGGTCATCTGGTATACCACCTCTGAAAGGTATCCTTTGTAGGGAACGCGTCCTTCAATACCCTCCGGTACCAGCTTTTTGATGTCATCCTCCACATCCTGGAAGTAGCGATCCTTTGAGCCTTTCTCCATGGCCCCGATACTCCCCATTCCGCGGTAGGACTTGTATTTTCTGGATTCGTAGATCACTGTTTCGCCCGGACTTTCGTCCACCCCGGCAAACATGGAACCCATCATTACCGCATGCGCGCCTCCAGCAATAGCCTTGGCAATATCGCCGGTCTGCTTAATACCTCCGTCGGCAATCATCCCCACACCCGCTTTCTTCACATATTCGGAAACCTCCAGGATGGCACTCAGCTGGGGCACGCCAACGCCGGTTACCACGCGGGTGGTACATATTGAACCCGGTCCAACGCCCACTTTGACCACGTCCGCGCCTGCTTCGTCAATAGCTTGGGCTCCCTCTTTGGTGGCAATATTTCCGGCGATGAGATCCAGATCGGGAAATGCCTCCTTGATTTCCTTTATTTTGGCAAGTACTCCTTCCGAATGACCGTGGGCGGTATCGACCGTAATGATATCCACACCCGAATCAACGAGTGCCTCTACCCGTTCCATCGTATCAGGCGTTACCCCAACAGCCGCACCCACGCGCAGGCGACCCATATCGTCTTTACAGGCGTTGGGGAAATTCATCTTCTTTTCGATATCCTTGAATGTGATGAGTCCCACCAGTTTCATTTGGTCGTCCACGATCGGCAGTTTTTCCACTTTGTGTTCCTGCAGGATCTCTTCTGCTTCCTCAAGCGTCGTACCCTCTCGCGCAGTGACCAGGTTATCACGCGTCATAATGGTATCAAGCGGCTTGTCCACAAAATGCTCGAACCGAAGATCACGGTTGGTTACGATACCGATCAGCGTATTATCCTCTTCCACAATCGGAATTCCCCCGATCTTGTGTTTTTTCATCAACGACCGTGCCTCACGAACGGTTGCCGATTCGGGCAGGGTCACCGGATCTACGATCATGCCACTTTCACTGCGCTTCACCATACGCACCTGGTCAGCCTGCTCCTCGATACTCATATTTTTGTGCAGCATGGCGATACCGCCCTCACGTGCCAGCGCAATGGCCAGCCGGTACTCGGAGACGGTATCCATCGCCGCACTTATAACGGGCACGTTCAGCTTCAAGTTTGGGGTCAAGCGTACGCTTGTATCAACATTTCGTGGCAGTGTTTCGGAATAGGCCGGAACCAGTAGCACATCATCATAGGTTAGTCCTTGCCGTGATATCCGATCAAAGGGAGAGGAATTATTCATAGCTGACTCTGCTCGCAGTATTTGGTTTCAGATTTGGGCAAAGATAAAAAATTTGCCAACGAAGTGCGTAACCAAACCCGGATTAATTTTTTGTAATACTGAGACGCCAGAAGTGAGATGTGAGACGAGTATTATTTCAAATTTGTCATCTTTTTTACAATGTACCGCAAGAATTATCTCGCGCAGCATAATTTCAATAGTGAGCTGGGGTCCGCCATATATCTCACCTCCATCGTCTCACGTCTGCCGTCTCACTTCTGGCGTCTCACATATTTTACAGCTTTCTCACCTTAAGTGCCTGTATCGCCGTCTCAAGAGAGCAGATCCCGTCTCGATAACAGCTTACCCAGTATGTCACGCTCTGGCGACGTTTCTGTACAAAGGAATCGCAGGTGGAGTACTGCCCCCGCAGCTCCTCGATCATCGCTGAAACGTCATCCTTGATCTCGATCTTCAACTTGTCCGGCAGATCGCCCCAGCCCATCAGTTGAAACATCTCCTGGAGTTCCTGGTGATCCTGCTCAGCGTCAACCAAGACCTTGCGAAGTACCGGTTCGATTTGAAAGGTATCGTTTTTTACAGCGGTGTTCATGGTGTTCTCCATTATTCATTGTGTTTATTTTATCATCTGTAATAAGGATACTAACCGGGAGTGACATCCCCGTGTCACCCCTTGTCAAAAAATTTTCCCTCTTTTTTCTGGCATCTTATTTCCGTCTTTTAGGATTTAAGTTTCCCCCAAACCTGCTCACAGTCAGAGTGAAAGTGACATTCCTGAAGGTCTGCACGGTATGCAAGACATAATCTTGAAAAAAATATGCACTAAGCAGCCTGTTTGTGAAATAAGGGGTATACAGCTACCAGTAAACTGGGCCATTCATCAAGTTAAGAGGCTTTACAAAACCTCCTGTTTTGTTGGGAGGAGGTTGTACCACCGAACTAATTGGGTGTCAAGCGGGAGTACCTCCCCTACAACGAGAAGCCGATCATTTTGCAAAAGGCCTGGCTTAGGATGTTTCCGACAGACGGAGTACACGTCAGAAAATTACGCTCCTTTCCCTCCCTAAATTACCGCTGGACTGATAAGCCAGGAACCTGCACTGACGCTTATACTCAACATTCAGCGTAATTGTTACATACATTTTTTACGCTCATTTTGACAGGTTATCCCCCTGCCCCCCATTCAAAAGTGGGACTTTGGAGATTTTTTTACGCGTATAATCCAACAATGGTAAATACGCTTTTTCTGATACCAAGTATTAATGGGCATCGAGCCAGTTATCTGCCAGGCCCATCTCAACCTTAAGTGGCACTTTCAGCGAATAGGCGGTCTCCATCAGCTCCAATATTTTTGCAGGAACGGACTGCTGCTCCTCTTCCGGCACTTCAAAAATCAGCTCATCATGCACCTGCAGCAGCATGCGGGTTTTCAGGCCGTTTTTTTCAAGGAATTGCTGGATATTGATCATCGCCCGCTTAATAATGTCAGCGGCAGTACCCTGTATCGGGGTATTGATGGCCGTACGCTCGGCGAATGCACGGCGATTCCAGTTACTGGCATTGATGTCGGGGATGTAACGCCGGCGCCCCATCAGCGTCTTCACGTAGCCGTGTTCCTTGGCAAACTGCTTGGTTTCGTTGATATAGCGAAGGATGCCGGGAAACCGCTCAAAATACTGGTCGATCATCTCCTTCCCCTCCGAATTTTCGATGCCCAGCCGGTTGGCCAGTCCATATGCACTTACGCCGTACGGAATCCCGAAGTTCACCTCCTTGGCTTTACGGCGCTGGTTGCCGGTAACGGCCTCAAGCGATTCAAGATCAAATACCTCTTTGGCCGTGCGTGCGTGGATATCCTCATCATTCTTAAACGCCTCTATCATATTTTCATCTTCAGATATAGAGGCGATCACGCGCAGCTCCACCTGGGAGTAATCCGCTGAGAGCAGCTTGAATCCCTCATCGGCAATAAAAGCCTTGCGGATCTCCCGTCCCCGCTTGGTACGGATCGGAATATTTTGCAGGTTCGGGTTGGAGGAGGAAAGCCTGCCGGTAGCTGCTATATGCTGGTTGAAGTCGGTGTGTATCCGACCGGTCTTCTCGTGGATCAGCTTGGGCAGCGCCTCAACATAGGTTGACCTCAGCTTGCTGAGCGCCCGGTATTCGAGAATCAGCCCGGGTACCTCATATTCACCCTCGAGCTTGGACAGAACCGATTCAGAGGTTGAATACTGCCCGGTTTTGGTCTTCTTGCCGGCGGGCAGTCCCATTTTGTCGAATAGTACCTCCCCCAGCTGCTTCGGAGAGTTGATGTTAAATTCTGTTCCGGCCTTGTCAAAAATATCCTGTTCGAGCTGCTGCAGGTCTTGCCTTAATGTCTCAGAAAACGCCTTTAACATCTCTACATCCAGGCGGATACCATGCATCTCCATCTTGCCAAGTACCTCCATAAGCGGGAATTCCAGCGTCTCTGCAATCTCTTTCAGCTCATCATCCCTGAGAATGTTGTCCAGGATGTTATGGAGCCGCAGTGTGATGTCGGCATCCTCGCAGGCGTACACCATTACCTCTTCAGGAGAAAATTCATCCATGCTTTTTTGTTTTCGTCCCTTCCCGATCAGCTCCTGGATAGGGATCGGCTCATACTTGAGGTATTTTTTCGCCAGGGCGTCCATCTTCAGCTTCTGACCGGCATCGATCAGGTAGGCCGCAATCATGGTATCAAAGGCAGGTCCCTCCACCTCGAGTCCGGCCCGCCGGAGTATCATGTAATCAAATTTAAAATTGTGGGCAATTTTTAGACTGTCCGGATCTGT
The DNA here is from genome assembly GCF_043951865.1 of Halalkalibaculum sp. DA3122. NCBI lineage: Bacteria > Pseudomonadati > Balneolota > Balneolia > Balneolales > Balneolaceae > Halalkalibaculum > Halalkalibaculum sp. DA3122. The sequence continues at coordinate 20,788 of NZ_JBINJF010000023.1, read as the reverse complement.
AAAAATCGGGCGCACGGCCTCAAGGGCTTTCTCCTGCTCCAGACCACCTTCAACATTTACCGGGATATAATACGCAACGCCGGGGGTCGCAGAAACGGATATGCCCACAAGCCGATCCCTCATCGGGTCGGTACCGCTTGTCTCGGTGTCAAAGCTCACGGCATCCCGGCCACTCAACTTGTCGACAAGGGCCTCAACTTTTGAGATCGTATCCACCAGCTCATAGCTCACGTTCTCCTCCGCATAGCTGGCGAAGCCCCTCCTCTCCTCTTTATCGGTCTCATTGGGAACAAACAGGTCGCCCTGGTTCTTGTGCTCCTCCGATACATCGCGATCGACCCACCGCTTGACCTCTTCGCCCAGGTATTTTTTGGTCAGCGAACGAAACTCCATCCGTTTAAAAAATGCGCCAAGTTCCTCCTCCTGCGGACCTTCCCACTCCAGGTCCTCCCAGTCGATGATATCGGGGACGTCCGTCTTAATAGTCACCATTTTTTTGGCATGCAGCGCCTGTTCGGCCTGTTTATCCAGGGCATTGCCGTAGCGGGTTGACTTGATATCGGGGGCAACCTCGATCGCTTTTTCGAGAGAGCCGTAATTTTTTATGATCTTGGGCGCCCCCTTTTTACCGATACCACGCACGCCGGGGATGTTGTCAGATTTATCCCCCAGCATCGCCAGCACATCCACAACCTGTTCGGGATAGACCCCAAAATACTCCTTCACGCCCTCGCGGTCGATAATATTAAATCCGCCATTTTGGTTATCGGGTTTCATCATTTTGATATGGTCGTGCACGAGCTGCATAAAATCTTTATCCGGCGTCACCAGGAAGACATCCACATCTTCGGCATTGGCCCGATCGGCGATAGTGCCGATAATGTCATCTGCCTCATATCCATCCTGCTCAATATTCGGGATGCCGTATCCCTCCAGCATCTCTTTAATAAGCGGAATGCCCACTTTCAGCTCTTCCGGCTGCGGCGGGCGGTTGGCCTTGTACTCCTCATCCATCTCATGGCGAAAGGTGGGAGCGTCGGTATCCCAGACTACCGCAATATGGGTGGGTTGCTCCTCTTCCAGCATCTTTTCGAGTGTATTGGCGAACCCCAGGATGGGTCCGGTGGGGATACCCTCCGCATTCCTTAAATTGCTGTTGATAAATGCGAAATGGGATCGATAGGCCAGCGCCATTCCATCCAATAAAAACAGGAGACTTTTAGACATAATAAATCCGTGAATTCAGTTATATTCCTTTTCAATTTGCGACAGAGGTTTTTTCACCCAGCGTATTATAATCCTTCAACTACTCAATAGGGTCGCTACCCGTGAACCGCCGTTTGAACCTGTGTTCAGAATCCAGCTTTTTACGGCACTCGTGTTACATCCGGCTTTTAATATTGACTAACTGCCGGCGATCATTGATAATTGTCCATGAACCGTGAAGGTAAACTTTTTAATTCAGAATTCGAATAAGCTTGTATTGTCAATTTAGATAAACCTTTTATAGATGGGATTAAAAAACGAAGCACAGTCGGCCTTACAAAGTACCAAGTCGTTTTACAGGGAATATGTGTCAGGGATGACGCGGGAACGGCTGGGGAAGGAGCTATATGAAGACACCGACCGGCTGAAACAGCTTTACCACGAGGCGATCGGCCAGGAGGAAGAGCAAGAGCAGGGAGCAGCGCTGCCCGGTCACGTCAAATTTTTCCGGTTGTTCTCTTCTCTTACCCAGCGGCTGAACCCAACGCGCAGGCTCGCATTCGGGCTCTCCACCATTTCGTTCGTGTTGTATTATTTGGCGGGATTTGTGGGAATATCCGATTTTGTGCTCTTTTATGATCTGCTGTTGCCGTTTTCATTTGGCACCATGCTGCTGTTGCTGCTTGTGGAACTGCTGGAAAAATCGGATGTAAAGCGGGAGATCGACCTGGCAAGAGAAATTCAACTGGGTCTGCTGCCCGCCACCGAGCTGGTCAGGGATCACCTTGAGATCTACTCATTTGCCAATACCGCCCAGGAGGTGGGCGGCGACTACGTGGATATGATCGAGACCGGGGCGGGCACCTACATCGTTATAGCGGATGTCTCCGGCAAGGGGCTCACCGCCGCTCTTTATATGGTTCGCATGCAGGCGCTGGTTCATCTCCTGATCGAAAAAGAACAGCCTCCTCCAAAAAAACTGCTTGTAGAACTGAATGACTATGTAAAGTCGGGGGCGGCTGACAAGACTTTTGTCACCGCCTGTGCGGCCTTTTTTCCTCATGGAGCAGGTCACTTTACGTTTGCGCGCGCCGGCCACAACGCGCCCATATTCTACAGCCGGGAGCGCGATGCCACATTTGAACTCCGTTCCGACGGTTTTGCGCTGGGCATGACCTCTTCCCAAAACCTGGAAAATTTCATGCAGGAAAAGAAATTCCATTTCAAGAAAGGAGACAGTGTTCTCTTTTTCACCGATGGTCTCACCGAAGCCCGTAACGAGTACGGGGAACAATACGGGGAAGAGCGGGTCGATTCCCTGATGAGTATCTACGGTTCGCTACACGCCAAAACCATTGTTCGGAAAATTCACGCTTCCCTGGAGGGATTTATCGGCAAAGAAAAACCCCCGGATGATATCACATTTACGTGCGTACATCACCCGGAGGATTAATTTGTGACTAAGTACGGGTAAAAGAGGGTTTTACGAAACCCTCAATTCCACTTTATGAGGGGGGTACTCCCGCTTGGCACCCGGTAAGGTCGGTAGTACAACCACCTCCCGCCATAGCAGTAGATCTGCAAAGGCTCCAAATTAATAATTCGCTGCGAATTACCTATTTGCCGAGCAGGTCTTTGGCCTCTTCTACCAGGCGTTCCGGTGTCAGCTCGAACTCCTGATAAATCGTCTCATAGGGAGCCGAGGCGCCGAAATGATCGATTCCCACGGCCACCCCTTCCGAGCCGATCCACTTGTGCCAGCCGTGGGTTGAACCCGCTTCAATGGATATCCGTGCCTTGATATCCGGCGGCAGTACCTGATCTCTGTACTTTTTACTCTGCTGCTCAAACAGTGACCACGAGGGCATGCTCACGACTCTCGCTGCGATACCCTCTTCAGCAAGGGTCTGCTGGGCTTCCATCGCGTACTGCACTTCGGAACCGCTCCCGATAAGGATAATATCGGGCTTGCTGTCGCTGTCGGAAAGTACGTATGCACCCTTCAGCGTATTTTCTGCAGCGGCATATTTTTCACGGTCATACGTCGGCAAGTTTTGACGAGTCAAAACCAGCATCGACGGACCCTCATCGTGTTCAATGGCAGCTTTCCACGCCCAGGAAACTTCGTTGGCGTCGGCGGGGCGCAGCACCAGCAGGTTGGGCATGGCCCGCAGCGAGGAGAGGTGTTCAACCGGTTGGTGGGTGGGACCATCTTCCCCGAGGCCGATACTGTCGTGGGTCATCACAAAGATGGAGGGAATTTCAGACAGGGCGGCAATGCGGATCGCGGGCCGGCAATAGTCTGAAAAAATAAGGAAAGTACCTCCGTACGGGATAATGCCCCCATGGAGGGCCATTCCGTTCATAGCTGCCCCCATGGCATGTTCCCGCACTCCGTAGTGCATGTTGCGGGCAGTATAATCTTCCGCGCTGAACGGTCCGGAGGAATCGATCCAGGTTTTGTTACTTCCGTGCAGGTCAGCCGAACCGCCAAGCAGTGCCGGCAGGTAGCCTTCAATGGCATTTAATACTTTGCCGGAAGAAGCTCGGGTTGCCAATCCCTTTTCATCTGCCGGAAATACGGGCAGCCTGGAATCAAAATCGGCGGGAAGCTCGCGGCTGATCCGCGCCTTGAATTCAGCGCCCTTTTCGGGATGCACCGACAGGTACTCCTCCACCCGCTGCTCCCACTGTTTTGACAACTTTTTACCCTTTTCAACAGCTTCCGCCATGTGTTTTGCGACCTCTTCCGGTATATAGAACTTCTTATCCGGATCCCATCCGAGGTTCTCTTTTGTCAGGCGCACTTCCTCTTCTCCAAGCGGGGCCCCGTGCGAGGCTTCACTGTCCTGCTTGTTGGGACTTCCGAATCCGATGTGGGTGTTACATACAATAATGGAGGGCTTGTCCGATTTTTGAGCGTGTTTTATGGCGTTTTCCACCGCTTGGTGATCGTGCCCGTCAATTTCCTGCACATGCCAATTATAGGCCTTAAAACGCTCGTTTACATTTTCAGTAAATGCAAGATCGGTGCTGCCGTCGATGGAAATATTATTTGAATCATACAGATATATAAGCTTCCCGAGCTCCAGGTGGCCGGCCAGGGAGGCGGCCTCGTGGGAGATGCCCTCCATCAGGTCACCGTCACTTACAATACCGTAGACATAGTGATCGGTTAGCACAAACTCCCCGGTATTGTACAGCGATGAAAGATGTGCTTCCGCAATCGCCATTCCCACACCGGTTGCAAACCCTTGTCCCAGCGGACCTGTCGTAGTTTCTACTCCCGGTGTCAAGCCATATTCAGGATGACCCGGCGTCAAACTGTCCCACTGGCGAAAATTCTTCAGTTCCTCAAGTGAAAGATCATAGCCGGTCAGGTGAAGCAGACTGTAGAGCAACATAGAGCCGTGCCCCGCAGAAAGGATAAATCGATCCCTGTCGTACCAGTCCGGGTTGGTAGGATCATGGCGGAGAAACCGGGTCCATAATACATAAGCGGCGTCGGCCATTCCCATCGGCATACCCGGATGCCCGGATTCGGCAGCCTGTACGGCATCCATAGACAGCGTGCGAATCGTATTTACACAAAGATCATCAAGTGATTGAGTTGACATGCTAAAGTAATTTGTGGCTCTTATTCACATTACGTTTGGTTTTTGCGCAATGAAAATAGTTAATGCCAACATTACTTGAAACTAAAAATTGGTACAAAAAAAGCCTCTCTTCCGAGAGGCTTTTATAAAAAATCACAAATAGAACTTGTTATTATCAGGTGCTGCTTTCGCACTCCAGCTCAAACTCTATCTCGTGTTCCGCCGGAGATTGGAAAGAACCGAAAGCCGCATTTTTAAAGGCGGAGCAGGCTTCTGCTTTTCGTCCCTGTGCCTTCAGAGCCGTTCCCAGCTCAAAATAGATTTTTGCCAGTTCCGTCTTTCCACCGGTCTCCAGGTCAAGCGCTTTCTGGGCGTGAGAAATCGCCTGGTCCCAGTTGGTCTGCTTGTTGTGCAGTTCAGCCAGCCTGTAGTGAGCATTGGCAGATTCCGCATCATACTCAAGGGCCCGGTTCAACTGCTCTTCAGCCCGCGCAAAATTTTTATCCTCCATATTTTGCACGCCCCGGTAAATCAGGTTGTCGCGGCCTGCTTCGGTGGCCTGCCGCACAATCTGGTTGTCGTTGACCTGTTTTCCGACCTCAATGGCCTGATCAAACATCTCAAGTGCTATATCCAGGTCTTCATCATTTTGATTTTTGATGACCAGCCCTTTCTGATAATAGGCTTTTGCATAATTGGGATTCCGCTCAATCGCTTCATCCAGCGAAGCAATTGCCGCATCGTACTGCTGCGACTTAAACTCAATAATAGAGCGCGTATACAGCAGCTGGGTTACAATATTGCTCGCCTTTTGTGCAACCTGTCCATTGCCATATTCTTCGGAAATATCAGCGGCTTCCTGGAATGCGGTCATCGCTTCCTCCAGTCCTGCAATATTCTGGCTTTGCTGGAACGCTTTGTACTTGGTTACCGCGAGTTGAAAATAGATAGAAGGCAGTTGACTCTGTGCCCGGTCAACCAGATCCCCGGCTTTCTCATTATCTGATTCTTCAGCTAGTGAGACAGCCTGGTTGTACATGTTGATGGCACTTTCAAATTCATTTGCCTTGGCTTGTTCCAATGCCTTGTTGAAAGCAGCAACCGCCTTTGAGTAGTTGTCACTTTGTGCCAAGGCCTGCGTAGAAAGCCCGATCGTAAGGATACCGGCCATAAAAAGTGTTGCACTGTATTTTAAATACTTCATGTTCCCATATTTTTAGAGTGAACGTTCAGAGCGATAGAAAGTAATGAATAAAAAAATTTATTTAAATGAAAAACTCAATTACCTCTGAAATATTGTACTATTGGTTGAAATGCCGATCTTAATTCCCGTTACACCAGCGGTTATCAATATATCAACATAGGTTAGATCCATAAAATGGATTAATGTTCCCTAATCTATTTTAAACATGGAATCGAATGCCGCACCATCCGGCACTTCCCGGGTTTCGCAAGGCAGGTCGATTCGCTAAAAATTGGGACTGACGGAATGTTTTTGATAGAATGAACAGATAATATCAACCGCCTTCAGGTGGTCATCCGTCAGGTGAAACAGGTTGATATCCTCCGGTGAAATCGTTCCCTCCTCCACCATCTTGTTTTTAATCCAGTCAACCAGTCCTCCCCAGTATTCCGTGCCGATAAGTACGACGGGAAACTGCGTTATTTTATTCGTTTGAATCAGCGTCATCGCCTCAAAAAATTCATCCAGCGTTCCGAATCCCCCGGGAAAGACGATAAAGCCCTGTGCGTATTTCACAAACATCACTTTACGGGCAAAAAAGTAATGGAACATAATCGTATAATCGGGATCCACAAACTCGTTTACCCCCTGTTCAAAAGGCAGGTCAATACCGAGGCCTACCGATTTTGCCTGCTGTTCCCTGGCACCCTTGTTTGCCGCCTCCATGATTCCCGGTCCGCCTCCGGTTATTACCCCAAACCCCTTTTTGGTCATCTCGCGGGCGGCCTCCACGGCCTGCTGGTAATAGGTGCTGCCCGGTTTTGTGCGCGCCGATCCGAAAATGGAAACACAGGGCCCGATACGGAACAGTTTGTCATATCCATCGACAAATTCCCCCATAATTTTGAAAATGCTCCACAAGTCGGTATCCCGCTCCTGTTCGAATTGTTCCGGGACCAACCGGGCGTTTTTGGGGGCATCATTTGTATTACTATCCTTTTCCATAAAAATCTGCTCTATTTGGTATGATTAAACAGCTGAACCGAAAGTGTTATTCCGGGAGAGGATTCTGCTATGAGCGCAGGTTTAAGATCGGTTTTCAGGCTCAGGTCCTCCGACACGTCAAACGAGCGCATGTGCGCATAAACGTAGGCATCGAGCGCATTAAGCCCGTAGGCCAGTACAATGCCAAGATAGGTCAAATCTCTCCGGTTCTGTAACCGGTTCCTGGTATTGCGCAGCTGTTCTTCGTTCGTATTCGGGGGAATATAGTCGGGCGTTGGACCAAACCTCATATCATCGTTGTTAGCATTGTAATAGGCAGCCCGGTAATCCCAGTACCTGTGGGTCAGGTAGATATTGTACCCCACCACCCCGCCAATAAGCCCGTACACAAGCGGTATTTTCCACGCCTGTTTGTTAACCAGCTGTCCCCAGCCCGGTATCATCAGCGACTTCATGAGCACGCTTTTGGGTTCGGGATACCGGGAAGTAGATTCGTTTTCAGTATTGGCGGTTGTGTCTGGCTGCACGGGGCCGAAGCCTTTAATAGCATATTGCGACCGGGGAGACAGAAAGGCCTCCGCCGTTTGTCGCTGCAGGTGATCAGCGTGCCCAATATTTTCCGCCGGCTGAGCTGTAGCCGGAACCACCGCAAAAAGCGAAAGAATGAAACAGAACAGCAGGACGCTAAATAGATTCGAATAGCTCGAGAAGCCGGTCCAGATCTTCGTCTGTATAATATTCGATGCGAATTTCTCCGCCATCCTTTTTGGGTTTTATATTTACTTTAGTACTAAACTTACGTCTGAGCCGGTTGGATATTTCGTTGAAGAAGGCACGGTTTTCATCCTCCTGTTTGTCAGTTGATCTCTTCTTTTGCTTTTTGCCGATCTGCCGGACCGCTTTTTCAATTTGCCGGACCGAATAGTCATGTTCTACCGCCTTCTCAAAAATCTCTTCCTGCACATCGGGATCCTCAATATTAATCAGCGCCCGGGCGTGGCCCATCGAGATGCTGCCATCCCGCAGAGCGGCCTGTATAAAGGGCGGCAGGTTTAACAGCCGGAGCATATTGGTGATGGTCGTGCGGTTTTTACCCACTTTTTCAGCTACCTCGGCCTGGGTGTAGTCACACTCCTCGATAAGCCGCTCGTACCCCATGGCAATTTCGATGGGATTCAGATCTTCCCGCTGGATATTCTCAATCAGTGCATACGAGATGATATCCTCGTCATTGACCTCGCGTATGTATGAGGGAATCTCATCGAGTCCCGCCAGTTTTGAGGCCCGCAGGCGGCGTTCTCCGCTGATCAGCTCAAACCGCTTGTCCCCGATGTAACGGACCGTAATAGGCTGGATAAGCCCGTGTTTTTTAATAGACTGGGCCAGCTCCTCCAGGCTTTCGTCCTTAAACTCTTTGCGCGGCTGATGCGGATTGGGGCGGATATCTCCCACGGGGATATGCAGCACAATATTGACCCGCTTTTCTGGCTCTACAACCGTACCGGAAGATGACTCCGTTCCTCCCGTATTTTCTGGTTCTTCCCCCTCCTCTTTGTAATCGGGGAAAAATGCTCCTAGTCCTCGTCCCAAAACTTTTTTAGATGCCATAACGGTATTGTCCTGTAACTGCTGATCTAATTAGCGAACACCGGGCTGTTCTCAAACATACTCTTGTTGCGGTGGATAATTTCACGGGCCAGCGCCAGGTAATTTTTCGCCCCCTTGCTGGTGGAATCGTAAAGCAGCGCGGGCTTCCCAAAACTGGGGGCTTCAGCCAGCCGCACATTGCGGGCAATGACGGCCTCAAAAACGCGGTCTTCGAAATACTTTCGCACCTCCTCGGCCACCTGGTCCGACAGCCGCGTGCGGGTATCGTACATCGTGAGCAAGACCCCTTCGATCTCCAGTTCAGTATTGAGATGCTGCCGAACAATTTTAATGGTGTTCAGCAGCTGGCCAAGCCCCTCGAGCGCAAAATATTCACACTGGACCGGTATAATAACTGAATCTGAAGCCGTGAGCGAATTTATGGTCAGCAATCCCAGCGAGGGCGGGCAGTCGATAATAATAAAATCATATTTCTCGCGCAGCTCCACGATCGCCTTTTCAAGGATTCGCTCCCGTTCATTGCGGTCGATCATCTCAATTTCAGCTCCCACGAGATTTATATGGGAAGGCAGCAGATCCAAAAACGGCAGGTCGGTCTCAAGTACCGCTTCGGTGGCCTCCTGTCCGCCAACCATTACTTCATAAATAGATTGTGTGACTGTCTTGGTATCGATTCCCAGGCCGCTGGTCGTATTACTTTGGGGATCGATATCCAAAATGAGGGTCGGGTGTTCTATCGCCGCGAGGCTTGCAGCCAGGTTTATAGCGGTCGTCGTTTTCCCAACTCCACCTTTCTGGTTGGCTATGGAAATAACTTTGCCCATGTAAAATTTCTAACTAATGTATTAAAGAGGAAGTTTGAAAAAATATAATGTGCAACCTGTAGCTAAACAAAAATACTTATACACATCTTATCAACGATGATTTATATTTTTAAACTCAAAAATCAATAAATAATTGCAATATAACTTTATAGCATTGTGTAAGAGGATGTTGCAACACCGTTAATTGGCCAATCTCAATATTTTGCCAATTTAATACCCTGATTTACGGGATACAGCCTGGGGTTTCGAATGTCCGAATGCAAAAAAAAGAGTCTTTTTACAGAAGAGGTGTTCCTTTTGGCTTGATTCAACGAGAATCAAAAGATCAGGCGGGTGAATGGGTACCCCCCCCCGCAGCCGCTGCATTCAAGGCCTGGAGAGCAGGTTGATTTTTTTCACCGTCCCCTCGTCAGGCAGAAATTCTTCCGATTGAATTCTGGTATTATAACCTGTTAATATTTTATCCTTCGAAATTCATACTTTCCGGCCATCATGCGAGATGGCTCTCAATTGGAGTATGGTCCGCACCAAAAGCATCAGCCACATTTTCGTAGACAATATCCCCTTCCACGATATTAACTCCCTTTTGAAGGCCGGGATCCTCACGGGCCGCCTGCTTCCACCCCTTGTTCGCCAGGGCTAAGGCATATGGGAGTGTTGCGTTGGTCAGCCCCAGGGTTGACGTGTGGGGAACCGCCCCCGGCATGTTCGCCACGCAATAGTGAAGCACATCATTCACCACAAACGTTGGAGCATCATGGGTTGTGGGTTTTGAAGTTTCAAAACAGCCCCCCTGGTCGATAGCCACATCCACCAGCACGGAACCGGACTCCATCATCTCAAGCATCTGCCGGGTAATCAAGTGAGGGGCCTTTGCACCCGTTTTTAATACCGCCCCGATCACCAGGTCCACATCGGGCAGCATCCGCCGTATGTTAACTTCGGAAGAAAACATGGTGGAGACATTACGGGGCATTACATCATCGAGGTATCGCAGTTTTGAAATATTAATATCCATGATGGTGGTGCTGGACCCCATGCCGGCGGTAACTTTAGCGGCATTGACGCCCACAATGCCTCCTCCCAGAACCAGCGTTTTAGCCGGGGGAACCCCGGGAATACCGCCCAGCAGCACGCCCCGTCCCCCGAGCGGCTTCTCCAGGTATTTGGCTCCCTCCTGTGCCGCCATTCGCCCGGCCACTTCACTCATCGGGATAAGCAGCGGTAGCGAACCATCCGGTTTCTCCACAGTCTCGTAGGCGATGGCAACCGCCCCGGAATCCACCACCGCCTCGGTCAGCGGCTGGCTTGCGGCAAAATGGAAATAGGTGAAGATAACCTGTCCCCTCCTCATTCGGGAATACTCCTCTTCAATCGGCTCTTTTACCTTCATGATCATCTCCGAGCGGTCCCATAGCTCGTCCGGATCATCGATAATCCGGGCCCCTTCTGCAGCATACCGTCCATCGGGATATCCGCTCGCCGTACCGGCATCTTTCTGGATCAACACCTGATGTCCCTGTTGTACAAACTGCTTAACCCCGCCGGGCAGGAGGGCCACCCGGTTTTCATGCGTTTTAATCTCCTTCGGTACTCCGATTCTCATAGCTGACCCCGCATTTTTGCTTCAATTTTTGCGCAAGGTAGGTATTTTTTCACAAAAAAGAAGCCTCCTCCCGCTCCTCAGAACCGGAAATACATAATCCCAAAAAGGGGACCTTATTCACGGAAAGAAGCACACTTTTTGAGGCCCTTCTCGGTTATTTTAATATGACCATACAGCAACGGTCCGCCAATTGTCACAATATCCACGTAGCCAAGCTCCTGCAGGTATTCCAGGAAGTTTTTTATTTCAGTGCGATCCAGCTCCAACTCTTCGTTTATTTTTTGAACAGACAGTTTTTTTCCCGCTTCGCCTCCTGCAACCTGCCCAATTCGTTCGAGCAGAAGCTTGCTTTTGTCACTGAATTCACTGCCGATGATCATAACGTGCCGATCAAATTAATTAGCCTGAAAATCGCTGGACAACAATAGAACAAACAGATCTGAACAAACCGTTACCGAAATGTTAACGAATTGTTAAATACAGGTCCTCTCTGCCGGATCAATTCGTGCATTTTCATTTTAACTTCTCTGTAAATTCCTTTTCTTAGGGTCTGTGAAATGTCAACACTCCCACTTTCTGTTTCATGATTTCAAAAGAGATACTCAAAAAAATCCGCAAGCTGGAGATCCGTACCAAGGGTATGGTGAACAATATTTTTGGCGGTGAATACCAGTCGGTATTCAAGGGTCGGGGAATGGAATTTTCCGAAGTCCGCGCCTACACCTACGGGGATGACATCCGGCAGATCGACTGGAATGTAACGGCGCGTACCGGCGACCCGTTTATCAAGCTTTTCGAAGAAGAGCGCGAGCAGACCCTGATGCTTTGCGTGGACATATCGCCGAGCGGTCTGTTCGGCAGCCACGACCAGCGGAAGATGGACCTGGCTATTGAGATCTGTGCGGTACTGGCCTTCAGCGCCATTAAAAATAATGACAAGGTGGGGATTGTGCTTTTCAGCGATGTTATTGAGAAAGTTGTGCCCCCCAAAAAAGGCCGCCTGCACGTGCTTCGGCTGATCCGGGAACTCTATACGACTGAACCGGAAGGCACCGGCACCGACCTGAGCGAAGCCCTCTCCTATGTCAACCGGCTGTTGAATCGCAGGTCCATCGTGGTGCTGGCAAGCGACTTCCAGGATCGCAATTTTGAAAAACAGATCAAGATCACCAGCCGCAAGCACGATCTTGTCAATATCATGATCAATGATGATCTGGAGGAAGAGCTGCCTGACCTGGGTATTGTTCCCCTCAGGGATGCTGAAACCGGGGATGAAGTACTCATAGACACCTCCAGCAAGAAAGTGCGCCAGGCATTTCGCAAGAAAAAGATCAAGGAAAAGCTCGCACTAAAAGACAAGTTTCGCCGATTAAAAATCGACACAATCGATCTGCAAACCAACCGTTCCTACATTCAGCCCCTGATGAACTTCTTTCACCGGCGAATGCAGCGCTACTGATCGAGGGACTGGGAACGCATCACAGTATTCCTGTTTTTGGTTTACAATTTCCATACTTTCAGGCAAACAAATTTGGTGTTTCAGCATAGATCCAACAATATTTCACGTAAGTAGCAAGTGCAGGCAACCTTTTTTAGATGACGAAATCTACATTCTCAACCTGGTCAACCTGGAGTACAACACCCCTTCTGCTGCTTCTTCTGGTAGCTTTCGCGGAGAACCCCACCGCACAGGCGCAGGATGTAACCGAATATGTGACGGTAGACTCTCTCAGGGTCGGAGACACCTTTACCTACAACATAACGCTTCGCAAAAACCGGGAGTACGACAGCATTCTCTTCCCGGACTCCACCCATTTCGGGGAGATGTTTGAGATCCGTTCCCGGCAGCATTACAGGGAAACCAACTTCAAGGACAGCCTGGTCTACCGCGTGCAGTATTTCGGTACGGCCGACACCCGCATCCCCGCTCTTCCGATCAGGCTGATCTCCGGCACCGATACCACCACCGTCCGAACCAACCCGGTTCCAGTGTATTTTAGCTCCGTCCTGCAGTCCGAAAATGAGGAGTTCCGCCCCTTGAAACCGATCTTCGACTTCGCCCGTGCCTGGTGGGCCTATATTCTCGGGGCTATTCTTCTGGCATTGCTGAGTTGGTACCTATACCGGCTGTACCAGCAGAAGTCCGCCGAGCCGGAAGTCGAGCCGCGTGCCGATTTTTCTCCCGCCCCGTTTATGGACCCGCTGGTTCAGCTGGAAAACTCCCTGAAACAACTGCGCAGCTTTTCATTTGAGGAGGAAGAGGATGTCAAGCAGTTTTATATCAACCTAGGGGATGCCATCCGCACCTATTTTGAAACCCTGTACCATATTCCGGCGCTTGAGTCCACCAGCCGGGAAATTATCCTGGAGCTGGAAAAGCGGATGGTCGACGAACGGATGATCACCCAGACCCGCAAAGTGCTTCGCCAGGCGGACATGGTGAAATTTGCCAAGTTTAAACCCTCCGAGGAGCAAACCAGGATATCACTGTCTATTGCCCAGGATTTTGTAGAGGTTGCGCGAAAAAATGACGGCCCCCGGATCGAGCAGATGCGTCGCCAGCACCAGTCCGAGATTGAGGAACAGCGCCGAAAGTATGAAGAAGAATCCGAAACAAAAGAGCTGCATAACGCATGAGTTGGGCAAATCCCGAATGGTTCTGGCTGTTGACGCTGATCCCCCTGCTAATCGGGATCCAGGTATGGAGGCGACTTAAAAAACGCCAGCCCAGTATCACCTTTTCCGATGTTTCGGGCCTGAAAGACCTGCCGGGCAACTGGCGCAGCTACGGGATATGGATCGCACCGGCCCTCCAGTGGATCGCTTTCGCGCTGATTGTCATGGCCCTGGCGCGTCCCCAGCTCCAAAATACGACCGTAGAACGAAATGCTGAAGGGATCGACATTGTGCTGGTGCTGGATATCTCCACCTCCATGAAGGCCGAAGACCTGAAACCAAATCGTTTTGAAGCGGCTCGAAATGTAGCAAGCGACTTTATCGACAAGCGGGTCTCAGACCGGATCGGGCTTGTGGCCTTTGCTCGAAAAAGTTTTACAGTGGTGCCTCCCACCCTCGACTACGATCTGCTCAAGCGCCTGCTCGATGATGTACAGATGGGGATAGTGGAAGATGGAACCGCAATCGGCATGGGTATCGCCACGGCGGTCAATCGCCTGAAGGAGAGTCAGGCCGAAAGCAAAGTTATCATCCTGCTGACTGACGGGCAGAACAATTCCGGCGAAATTGATCCCGTCACGGCCGCCGATCTGGCTGTAACCTATGGCATTAAAATCTATACCATCGGGGCTGGAACGCGCGGTACGGCCCCCTACCCCGTACAAGACCCGGTTTTCGGGACCCGCTACCAAAATGTGAAGGTCGATATTGATGAGGAGATGCTGACCGAGATCGCCAATATGACGGAGGGCGAATACTTTCGCGCCACCAATACTGAACGTCTCCAGGATATCTATGACCGCATTGATGAACTGGAAAAGACTGAAGTTGAAGAACTTATCTACACCGATTACCAAGACCTGTACCTGCGCTTTCTAATCCCCGCCTTAGCACTCCTGATACTCGGACTGTTGTGCGAAAAGGTGTTTTTCAGGACTGAACTGGCTTAACCCTCCTCCCCATCTTCAGGGGCTTCAATGGTAAACTCAATCGACCGCTCCACTTCGCGTCCACTGCCGGGTTCGGTTGCCGTAAGTTCAAGTTTGTAGTCCCCGGCTTCAAACGGGGAAGTATCAATTTCGAGATTTTCCCTGAAGTGCGGGCCCCGAGACTCGAAATTAAGCGACAACCTCACCTTGTCTCTTTTTGTAAAAATACGCTTTAGCAATCCCATTTTTTCCACGGCTACATATTCGATTTGAAACGGCTTCGGGCTGGTCGGCTCACCTTCAAGATTGTACACTTCAAAATGTACGATCAGGTTCTCTCCCTGGTCAATAGTCGCGTCCGGTTCCACCCGGAATCCAAACGGCAGTTTTTCATCCATGGCATTCTCTCTGACCCCGACAATGAGATCTCCCATTTGAAGTTCCCCGTTAGTTATCAATATCGGCTCTTTCTGTTCCACCGATACGTTACCGATGGCGCGAATATTCTCTTTAAACACATTTTCGCTGACCCGCATGCTGTCTTTATTTTTATGCCGCAGCTCGATGGAAAAACGCTGGGTGTTTATCGTCTCTTTGTTCGGAACTTCAAAATAGGTGATCTCCGGCTGTACCCGGTCAATATTGCCGCGGAAACCGTCTAATCCTTTCAGGGGCTGGTTATCGGTAGCCTGCTGAAAGGCGATCTGGTTGCTTTTATCCACGCCCAATACCGATCCCGCCAGCATGTAAGATGACAGGCTAAAGTCATCTTCCCGCAGCTGGTCGTACAGGTACGCCCGGTACGGGTTGCTCAACACGTAGGTGGCCAGAAAGGGCTCATTTTGCTCATTGAGCAGGCGGTACTGGTGTACATCCAGGTCGATAGACGGGAACTCCCTGTCCAGTGTGGAACGCTCCTCGGGCGCCCTCATCTGTGCATGCGTGAGAGTACTCCGGTTTTGGTAATAAAGCTGGCGCGAATCCCACTGGTTGACTCCCTGTAAATTGTACAGGCGGGACTCCAGCTTCTGGTAGGCGCGTTCAAAATAGTTGTCGATGGTAACCAGGTTTTGATAATACATCAGCTGCAGGAAAAAGGACGGGGGCACCTTCATCTGGGTCCCCGAGCTCCGAAATGCGGAGTTGGGCATCATCTCCTCGACCGAGCTCAACAGGCTGAACTGCCCGGTGTTCCCGTCATTTCCGAAAATAAAAATGAGGGGAGTAAAATTATTATCGAGGATATCCCTGTAGACCCAAATTTCATAACGGGGATAGTTGTGAGCAAACCGAACCTGCCGCTCATAATTCATAATCTGTTGCTGCTTTTGCATGATACGAGCAGCCATGATTTGCTGGGCCATCGCTCTCGATACCGAATCGGTTCCACTGGGCAGCGGACCAAGGTCCGTCATTCTGATATCAAATGCCTGCTGTATCCACGACTGGACAAGCCCGGAGCTGAAATGGATCATTCCGTCGCGGACAAGGTCGGGCGAACCATATTTGACATATATTTCCGCACGCTCATCCGCATCGTAGGCAGAAACATCATTCCGCGTAAACTGCTCCCGCCCGTAGGCTATCCGCTTCCAGTGCTCTACGAGCCGCTCATTGTACCGGGTTGTGATGGTGGGATCCGTCAGTTTCCAAAAATGGAGCAGCTCCTGGCCCAGTTCCGTGAATTGTTTATCTTTCAGCAGGCCTCTCCATGCCCTGTACTGGCTGCGCTTGGCAATGGGCTGCAGGCGTTTGATTTCAGCTGACAACACCTCCTCAAATACCGGGTCAGACGGATTCTCGAGTCCCCAGTAGTAAATATCTACCGCTTGTTCATAAAGCTCGTTTTTTTGCAGGGCGGTCACCAGTTCAATGTAGGAAATGCCGATCCGGGGATCAGTTATCCCCTCTGGTGCACGTTCCGCCTCCGTGCTCCACAACTCCAGTGCTTTTTCAGGATCTCCATTCTCTACCGCTTTTTCTCCCTGTTCCAGTGCCACAGTGAAGTCCTCAACGGTTTGCGCCGGTACAGGACTGCACAACAATGAGAGGAGCATGAGAAACAGTATGAAGCCTCTTCCCCACATAGCACGTCAACTTTAGTAGTAAATAGCGAATGATCTATCACGAAGGCATATATTGCATATAAAAACAAATTACATATAACTACAAATATTATTGCATTTTTATGCAGATCTGCCTGAAATATATTGATTTAGTATAACGTAATTAATTCCACAACTATTTTAGAAATGGTGACAAATAATATTGCGTTAAAATGGCCTGTTTGCAGAGGAACCGTTATTTTGGCTGGGTTCTATTTCTAATACATTTCGCTCATGGTTTTAAAGAACATTACTGATACGGTTAAAAAGACGATCCCGTGGGACCAACTCCGGGAGCAGCTCAATCAACGCAACGCGATCTACCTGGACCATTTTGTAGGATCCACCTCCTCGCTGATGGTTCATCTGTTGTCCAGGGAGTATAAGAAAATAGTGGCCATATCTGCTGAATTTGAATCGGCCCAGTTTCTCAAGTCGGACCTGGAGGAACTGGCCACCGAAAATCCCCTGCTGTTCCCTCCCACCAATCACAAGCCGTACGATCAGCAGCAGATCATTGACAGCGGCCTGATGGTTCAGCGGTCGGAGGCACTGGAGCGCATCCAAGCCTCCGAACAATTTGTCACCGTAACATCGTCGCGCGCGCTTTTTGAAAAAATTGCGGCACCTGAGACATTCTCAACATCCTCCATCTCTATTGACAAGGGAGATCAGGTGGATTTTGAGAAACTGAAGGAGGAGCTGGTGGACCAGGAATACAAGAATGTGAAATTTGTGGACGAACCCGGCGAATTTGCCTCCCGGGGCGGCATCCTGGATATCTTCCCCTATTCCGGGGAATACCCGGTGCGTCTGGAGTTTTTCGGGGATGAGGTCGAGTCCATCCGCCAGTTTGATACCGATACACAGCGCTCCATCTCCTACCTGAACAGTGTGCGCATCGTGCCGGATGCCACAAATTTGAGTACCGGGGAAAAAGAGAGCCTGCTGACCTATTTTGACGATGAAACCCTTTTTGTCTTTTTCAACCAAAGCCTGGTAAAATCCGATATTGAAAAACGTTTCCACAAGGCAGAGGAGGCATACAAGGATCTCGAGGAGCCCGGGGAATCCCCTCCCCCGCACGAAGCCTTTATCTCCATCGGGGAGTTTGAAGCTCAAATTCGGGATAAGGCGGCCGTTCATTTCGGGGGGTTTTCCACCAGCGAGCAGTTCGACTGGACCTTCCGCCTGCCTGCAGAGCCGCAACCGGAATTCAACGGCAGTATCAAGTTGCTCAAAGAGAATATACGGGAACTCAGCAACGAGGGCTGCCAAACGTATATCCTGTGCGACAATGAGGGTCAGCGCGACCGTTTTGCGGAGCTTCTCGACGAGCCGACGGATACCTACCGCTACACCCTTGCTGTGAACACCCTGCACCAGGGATTTGTCCTCAGAGACCAAAAAACAGCCGTTTACACTGACCACCAGATCTTTAACCGCTACCACCGGCCCAAAACAAAGAAACGGCGCTATCACGGCGGAATCTCTTTCAAGGAGCTGCGGGACCTGAGTATTGGCGATTATGTGGTGCATGTAGACTACGGGATCGGTAAATTTGCCGGATTCAGGAAAATTAAAGTCAAGGGGGTGGAGCAGGAGTCGGTCGTCCTTAAATACCAGGAAGATTCGGTGCTGTACGTGAATGTATCGAGCCTGCACAAGGTTCAGAAGTATTCAGGCAAGGAGGGAACACAGCCCCGCATCTCAAAAATCGGCTCCGCCAAATGGGCCCGCAAAAAAGCGCAGACAAAGAAAAAAGTCAAGGATATCGCGCGTGACCTGATCAAGCTGTATGCCGAACGAAAATCGAAGGACGGGTTTGAATTTTCGGCAGACACCTCGTGGCAGACCGAGCTGGAAGCGCGCTTCGAGTTCGAGGAAACGCCCGACCAGATGGAGGCGATCAGGGCTGTAAAGCAGGATATGGAGTCCGATACGCCGATGGACCGCCTGGTCTGCGGGGATGTCGGCTTTGGCAAAACGGAAGTAGCGCTGCGAGCGGCCTTCAAGGCGGTCAATGATCACAAACAGGTTGCGGTACTGGTACCGACCACAATCCTTGCCGAACAGCACTACAACACGTTCAGGGAGCGGATGAAACATTTTCCCGTCAATGTCGACATGATTTCCCGCTTCCGATCCTCCAAAGAGCAGAAAGAGACAATCAAAAAACTCGAAGAGGGCAAGGTGGACATCATCATCGGCACCCACCGGCTTACCTCGAAAGATATCAAGTTCAACGACCTGGGCCTGTTGATTGTGGACGAGGAGCAGCGCTTCGGGGTCTCTGCCAAGGAAAAACTCAAGGAGTACCGCGCCACGGTGGATGTACTCACGCTTACGGCCACCCCGATCCCGCGAACACTCCAATTTTCGCTGATGGGGGCCCGCGACCTCAGCATCATCAATACCCCGCCCCCCAACCGCCAGCCGGTTCGTACGGAAATTCACAGTTTTGACAAAGACCTTATCAGCGATGCCATCCGGCAGGAGATGGCGCGCGGCGGACAGGTATTTTTCATCCACAACCGGGTGAAAAATATTGAAGAAGTGGCATCTATGGTCCGCCAGCTGGTGCCGGATGTGCGCGTACGTTTTGCACACGGACAGATGAGTTCCAAGAAACTGGAGAAGATAATTGCCGATTTTTACAACCATAAATTTGATGTGCTGGTCTCAACCAACATCGTGGAAAACGGCATCGATATCTCCAACGCCAATACCATGATTATCAACCGGGCCGATCATTTCGGCATGGCGGAACTGCATCAGCTGCGCGGTCGCGTGGGGCGCTCCAACCGCAAGGCGTTCTGCTACCTGATCACCCCACCCGTCGAAACGCTGACCAACGAAGCTCGTAAACGGCTGCTGGCCCTCGAAGAGTTTTCAGACCTGGGTTCCGGCTTCAGCCTGGCGATGCGCGACCTCGACATTCGCGGGGCCGGGGATATCCTGGGAGCGGAACAAAGCGGGTTCATCAACGACGTCGGGTTTGATCTATACCACAAAATTCTCAATGACGCCATCAAGGAGCTCAAGAAGGAAGAGTTCAGCGATGTGTTTGAGGACGTGGAAGTTGAAACCGATCTGCCCGAAACCACTGTTGAATTTGACGTTGCCGCCCTCCTGCCCGGCCGATATGTTTCCGACAACATTGAACGCCTCAATCTCTACCGAAAACTGGCGCAGGCCACCACGGAAGAGGAGATCGACGATTGGGAAGAGGAGGTGCGCGACCGGTTTGGCCCGATACCAAGCGAGGGGCAGCACCTGATTACAGGGGCCAGGATCAAGCTTTTCGCCTCGCATAACTTCATCACCAAAGTGACGGTTCGCGCCGACCGCATGTGGCTGAAATGTCCGAAAAACAGTTCCGAGCTTGGGGAAGAGTTTTACGGCACAAAATTTCAACCGCTGCTTAAGGCCCTGCAGGAATATTCCGAGGATCGCTTCAAGGTGATTCAGAAAGATGAACGGGTGCGCTTTGTGATCCATGAGATTGCGGATATCAAAGCGGCTGCCGAATTTCTGAAAGCACTGAAAGAAGCAACGGTGGATAAGGCGGAAACGGCTGCGGTGGGTTAACGTTTTCAGGTGAGTACAATCTTAAAGAGGACTTTGCAAAACCTCAAATTCTCGTTCTTAGGGAGTTGTACTCCCGTTTACAAGATTAACAAGGTCGGTGATACAACCGCCTACCAACAAAATATCAGGCTCTGCTAAGGTCCTTTAAAACAATACCAGCGGGTGTCACTACCACTAAAATTAATATTAGTAAAGTAATTAGCCACAGATTTTCACAGATAACATGCAGCATAAGGTTGTAAATGCAGAATAATGACGAGCTAATAACTACTACGCTAATTAACCGATAACTACACTAGCCCGGATTTCTCACGCGTATGTTGGATAAAATCATGTAACTTCATGGATGACCATAACTTATTCCATTTTTACTGCCAAATTATCATTACAGTCTGTAACAGGCTGCGAAATGGGCCTTTCAGCTGCGTTGAAGGACAAATCACCTGCTCAACGTACCAA
>NZ_JBINJF010000022.1:0-69586 GCF_043951865.1 Halalkalibaculum sp. DA3122 | reverse complement strand
AGTTTGGACGGGGTCTATCAGAGCATGGATCTGACCAAAGCCAGTGTCCATGATGTTCACTATTTGAAAGATATTAAACACAGCGGGCTCAGCGACTGTCTGCTGCTGGCCGACAAGGGGTACCTGTCAAGCAAACAGCAGATTGATTTGTTTTATAGTGCCGGCATCGAACTCCAAACGCCGATGCGTCGCAATCAAAGCGGGTACCAACCGTGGGCAGTGGTTTTTAAAACCGCCCGACGTCGGGTAGAAACGGTCTTTTCGCAGCTCTGCGACCAGATGATGCTCAAACGAAACTATGCCAAAACATTTGCCGGGCTGCGAGCCAGATTGATCAGCAAAGTGGCCTCAGTAACGCTGCTGCAGTATATCAACTGGCAAAACGGGCAACCTATTAATGCATATTAAACATGCATTAGCTGCTTAATGTTAACCCCTAAACGCGTTTCCATTATCAGTAAATGACTCTGTTTGAGGATATTTATCGGTAAAATCTGCATTACCTTGTAGAAAAGCCGTTCCTATACCTTTCTTGTTATAGCCATCAGAGGGTGGAGATTGTCCCATATTGACCATGGTCTGGAACTTTAATTTTGTCGTATCCCAATCAACTGGAATATCTCCACTCCACTCAACATCTGTTTCTTTCAGCTCTTCTGGTTTACGGTAGCGCATACTCTAAAAATTTAACCTGAATTCCTTTTCTTGTTTTCCATTACCATCTTCAAAATTGGCTACTACATCAATTACTGAACCTTGATCTTTAGTATTACTCACTCTTTTTTCAAGTTTTTGCCCAGATTGAATTTGGTTAATTGATTCTAAATCGAACAACATTCTATCATATTTATGGGGAGCCTGCCCATTAATTCTAAAAGAAAAGTCAGTAGCTTTTGCGGGACCTTTATTAATAATTCGAAAAATGTATTTTCCCGTAGCAACTTTCTCCAATTCAATATTTAATTTAGCTTCACTTAATTGTTTTTGGTTCCTTTCTTCCCGTTTTTCCTCCAGTTTTACGACACGACTTTGGAGTTCATTACTTTTCTGCCCCTGTCTGTAGCTATATATAGCAACTACGATAGATACCACAAGCGCGACAGCCGATATGATAATTTCAGGGCTCATGCTCCAAATACTCGTTTAAATTTGTCTGCCCTGTCTTTCAGCCACTCGAAATAGTTCGTCCATTGATCTTGGTCCTCAAAATTAACATCCTTCGCCAACTTTATACGGCTGGCTTTCTTGTCGTCCAGTCGTTGCCATTCCAATGAGGAACCAATAGTCGCTTCTATCTCTTCTTTTTCTTCATATAGGTTATCAAACCACTCCTTATCATCTTTGATGTATAGCTCACAACCCAACTCTTGGTCCCGGGTATTTACGGTAAGAACTACTTTGCTACCCGATCTTCCTATAGCAACATTATACCAATGACGAGGTGAAGCTTTTTGAGTTCCCAATCGGGAATTTTTCTCTCTACAAAATGACTTGAATTGTTGCCAAAAATCCAGCTGCATCATCTTGGTTTCCGTAAGATCATCCGACTGACTACGTTCTCTTAACGTTTTAGTCCACTCATTAGGTTTTACAATGGTATTGAACTTCACAGCCGGTTTTGATTCATCAATCTTCCAGAGTTCCAATCGTAACAGAAAGAAATTGAGTTCATTGCCGGTATGATCGTTGAGCCATTCCAGCGCCTGTCGGTGCTCATCATTAGCGTCCCTCACAATCCACACAATATACTCCGCATCATGGCCCGAAGCATACGTTATCACTTTACCCAAGTGATCATGGTCCGTCTGTTCCAGTTGGTTTTCAATAATAACCTTCTTGCCGGTATTCTCTTCCTCTGCCAGGATATCCACGCTGTAGCGTCCTGTCTTTACCTCCGAATCAATTGGAGCGATTTCAATACCGATCTCGTCGGAAAGCATTTGTAGATTTTCCTGATCTACCAGCCACTGTGTAAAGTCAAAGGCCTCATGTGCCCATCCTTCTCTAAGATCTACTTGCTGTAAGTTTCCGAATGTACTCATACTAAGATATATGGTAATTATTCTATTTTATGCTTCACGCCATTAAATAACTCTTCGCCTTTCTCCGAAAGCCGATACTTCTGTTTGCTGCTTCGTGGTTTCTCCGGTATCGTAAACTCTACTAAATCTTCTTCCATTAAGCCATTTAGGTAATTTTCCCTGAATCGTGTCCGGTTACTTTCGCCAATCCACTCCATTAAATCCGTAAGAGGTGAAGCCCCTTCTTGAGCCAAATTCTTTATAATCAAGGCTCCTTCTTCACTTGGGACAGACTTAGGACAGACTTGGGACAAGGTTGTCCCAAGCTCATTTAATAATATCTCTTGCTGCTCTGCATATTCACTTCTTGAAAGAAATTTTTCATCATTCTTTAATGCCCAAGCTTCCCCCTGTAGGCTGTAATGGATAGGAAGTTTAGCCAAGAAGTAGGTTCGTTGCTCATCCGTCTCAAAGATCGGTTCCGGAGAGCCGTTTTGTTTCATAGCCTTATAAATCTTTGGGAAGCCGGTCGAACGTCCTTCAGTCAGTTGCAGCTCTTTCAAAAAGTCACCAATACGACGGTTGCGATAGTTTCGGGCAACGATACGCTCTTTTTGCAGCATGTCATTGTCTACCGGCGGGAGCGGACCGGGAAAGCTGAGAACTTCAATCTTATCCAGCCGTACATTTACTTCGATCGTATTGCGCAGCTCATAGCTCCGGTGATACACGGCATTAGCCAGCACCTCTTCTATGGCTGCATAGGGATAATTATAAAAGCGATTGGCCTGCGCTTGCCCTTCAACCTTTGCTACTTCCTCCCGAATAACATTCGTCTGGAGATATTCCAGCGCCCGGATCAACTGCTTGTGAATTGGGCCGGTAAAGATCTTTTCGGAAAACCGATCTCCCACTTCATCCTGATAAATAATGACCTCGATCTTGGCTCCGGGGAAAAACTGTTCCGGCTCATCATTAAACAGCAGGAGTCCTGCATTGACAGGTTTTAAATTTTCAATTGGACCCTTCACAATCTGCATTTGCCGACAGAGTTCAGCAAAAGGAATATCATCAGCCTGTTCAAACAATGGGCTGTCGATCTCTTGCAAAAATTCTTTTATAAGCGACAGTTTTAAATCGTTAAGTGAGGCCTCATGGTTAATCCGGTCATCAAATGGAATCTTAGCGGCCAGCTCGTGAAGTTTTTGCTCCTCCTGTTCATTCGCCTGTACCGTAGAATTGTATCTGCGAATCCAGTACGCCTGGCCTCTGGTTTTATCCGAAAGGGATACCGGAGCCTTGTACGGACGATTATCTCCACCAGGACAGTAGAGAACAAATACATACTTTCCCTGAACTTCTGCTGGCTCCGAGACGGCAAAATAGGTGGGCTGAATTCTGTTGCTGTGCTCCACCAGTTTCTTTTGAATAGCGTCCAACTGATTCTTCTGCAGTCCGGTTGGTGGCAGTATAGGATTGCCATCCTCTTCTTCGACACCAATGACGATATAGCCACCACCAAGATTATTGATATCGTTGGCAAAGGCACACATCGTGTGAATCACACCTTCAGGATTCCATCCCTTCTTGAATTCGATGCGCTCGGTTTCTACAACCGTGCCCTTAATGAGCTTTTCTATGTTAACTGGTAATGCCATTAATTAGTCGATAACCTCTTTCATTAAGTCCTGAATCTGCTCTTCCAACGTTTTGATCTCATCTTCGATCTCATCCAGCGGACGCGGTGGCTCGTACTCGTAGAAGTGCCGCGTAAAGGGGATTTCATAGCCCACACGTCCCACTTCGCCATCCTTTTCATCGGTATAGTCTTCATCGATCCAGGCTTCCGGCACGTGCGGTTTCACCTCCCGCTCGAAATACTCAAAAACATCTTCATCCAGTGGCACGTTCTCATAATCACGAAGGTCGGTATCCGACTCTGGATTCCCCTTCTTGTCCTTTACGATATCGGCTTCCTCATCCTTTTCACCGATAGCCCGCTCAATTGCATTTAACAAGCTTTTCTTGGGCTTGTAATCGTGCTCTGCGAATCGCTCTTTTAGTCGCTTAAAGAAATTGCGGCTGTTGGTAAACTTTTCATCACTCATCGAATGGAGCACATCGAGAATAAACTGCTGCTCCTTTTTGCCTTCTTCAATCTCTTTCTTCTTTTCTTCTTTATCTTTCTTGCGACTCTTGGCAAAATTCTGAAAGACCCGCTCTTCTTTGAGTCGCTCTATACGCTCTGGAACCGCATGGTAGTTCAACCGCAACGGCTGTTCAATACGGACTTTGCGATAGCCAAATTCTTCATTTTCAAAAATCTTAACCTTGTCGCCCTCCTGGAAATCGCTATAAAGCTTCGTAATTTGTTTTAGCTGGTCATTGGATATTCTTCGGCGCTTATCGCCCAGACTCTTACGCATCGGCTCCCAGATGTCCGAAGCATCGATAAGCTGGACTTTCCCCTTGCGCTCTGGGGTCTTCTTATTACTCAAAATCCACACATAGGTAGCAATGCCTGTATTATAGAAAAGCTGTTCAGGCAGAGCTACGATAGCCTCCAGCCAGTCATTTTCCAGCATCCACCGGCGGATTTCACTTTCTCCACTCCCCGCATCACCGGTGAATAGCGGAGATCCGTTATGAACCACGGCAATACGGCTGCCGCCTTTACCATCTTCGAAAGGGGCCTTGTGAGAAAGCATATCCTGTGTAAAGAGCAACTGACCATCATTACTGCGGGGCGTACCCGCTCCAAAGCGTCCTGCATAGCCGCGATCGGCTTCGTCTTCTACTTCTTTCTTGTCCCGTTTCCAATCCTTGCCATAGGGCGGATTAGCCAACATATAATTGAAGGTCTCTCCACTATGCTTGGGATTGGAGAGTGTACTGCCCTGCAGAATATTCTCCGCATCTTTACCGTCCTCGGTTTTTAGAAAAAAGTCACTCTTGCTAACCGCATAGGTCTCTGGATTCAATTCCATCCCAAAAACGCGCACATCCGCATCAGGATTGATCTCCTGGATCTTGTCTTTCGTAATACTCAGCATACCACCTGTTCCACATGCAGGGTCATATACTTTGACAATAATACCTTCTTTCTGTAGCTCCTCCATATCAGGCTCTAAAACAATATTAGCCATCAGATGGATAACCTCACGTGGGGTAAAGTGCTCACCGGGGTTTTCGTTAGTTGCCTCGTTGAACTTACGGATCAGCTCTTCGAAGATGTATCCCATCTCCATGTTGCTGACGGTATCCGGATGCAGATCGATCTCATTAAAGCGCTGCATTACCTGGTACAGCAAACCTTGGTCATCCAGCTTTCGGATGGTGTTATCGAAATCAAAATTATAGAGTACCTCCCGCATATTATCCGAAAAGCCATTGATATAGCGCCGTAGGTTATCTGCTATGTGCTCGTGATCCGCCAGCAACCGTTCAAAATCATATTTACTGGTATTGTAAAAAGCATAACCGGAGGCCTGTCGAAGCAGGTCATCCATGTCCTCCAGCTTTTCCTTATACTTGTTATAGGTAGTAAGGACTTCTCCTTTATTAGGCTGTAATACGCTATCTACTCTTCGAAGTACAGTAAAGGGAAGTATGACATCCTGGTATTTTCCTCTTTTGAAGCTGTCACGAATAAGGTTGGCGACATCCCAAATAAAATTGGCCCGTTCCCGAAAATTGGTCATATAAAGACGTATATGTTGTTCTTATCTAATAATTAAACCATTTAACAAAGAAGTTATGATAGCAAAAAATCACCAGAATATTTTATGAGACATACGAGACATTTGCCGCCAATTTCGTATTGGCAATAGTGGCATTACTGGCAGAACTGGCATTTCTCTTAAAACCAATTGCCAATAATGCCACTTCTGCCATAACTGCCAATGGACTATTCTGTCATTTTCTTGTAATAGCCTCTTTTAATCCGGGTTAGATATTCTCCTGTCAGTGCAGATAACCAGCGGTGGGCCGTCCGTTCTGGGATGTTTAACCCTTCTGCAACTAAAATAGCTCTGCTGGTTTCAAACTCCTCAGGTAAAGCAAGATAGAAATGGCGGTACCGCTCGCCCTTACCATCTACATCCGTAGCTTTTGGCAGAATATGGTACAGTCGAATCGCATGCTTGATGAAGGTGTCGGCCAGCCATAAAGCCGCTATCATATCCGATTGCCCGGGTTCAATACTGGTATCTGTTTCCAGTATGAGGGGGTTCTGCCGTAAGGGTACGTAATACTGTGAACATCGATGCCATTCTAAGAGCTAAAATCGCAGCCCGGTTGTTCGAAGCATGCAAATAGGAGGAAAGGTCCCAGTCCTCTATAAGTTGCATTTTATTTGAGAAGGTACTGTCAATCATCTCCCACTGCTCGGAGGTGAGATCTACATACAAAGGCTTAGCCCTTGGTTTCAGCTTCGAATAGAGCTCGTATAACTCCATACTTGCAGCTTCCAGAGAAACTAACAGCTGGCGACTTTGTGCTGTCGGCCGGTGGCTTTGCCATATGCGCGGGACATTAAAGGTGTATAAGGCGTATCGACTGAAATGTCCATTTTCGGCACTTTGAAACATCTCGGTAAATTGATCAAATGTCCCAGTGAGACATATTGAAAGCCGGGGGCTATTGATAGAGAAACTTTCTTCTTTGCGGTTAATAGAGATCGATTCATGATGAAAGGCTTTTCGGGTAATGTCAGAAAAATTTCCCCAATCCTGCCCCGTAGCATTAAGCATGGTATCAATTTCGGTCTCGAACAAGAGCCCACTTCCCCCGTTGGCATCCAGGGTGTCGTAAATGGCCCGGCTGGAAGAATTGGCCGGGATAAACAGGCTTTGTTCCCTGGGCTCACTTACCTGGCTTTTTTGCTCATCCGTCATGGCCTCATAATCGGCTTTCCTGATCTTGGAGTCTCTAATTAGGTGTTCATTCAAAACATGTCCCATTTTTTTTGCTTTCCCGGCGGTCCCTTTCCCTGTTCCCGGAGCTGCTACTACCAGGGTGAATAGATCCGGGGAATAATACCCATCCGAGTGATCAGCCAATACTTTGGGCATGTGAGCGGCTACGACGGGAAGGGCCGATACCAGGAAGACATCCTTGCGATGCTGCTCACTAATGAGTTGACACTGGGCTTGCAAAAGTTCAGGCAAGTGCTCATATACGACATCTGGAATGGATGGGGCCGTTTCAATATCCAGGTTTATTTCCGGTAGCTTTTTTAGTGGTTTTTCTACTTGCTCCTCAATAACAATTGCTTCTCTACTTTTAAAAATATCAGATATTAACGGCCAGTACTCCTCATCCTTTACTAAGTCAGTTACATCCTTACATTTTCCCTTCGTGTGCTGATAAATATTAACTATTGATACATCGAGCCTGGGTTCAATTGTTTTGATATTTAATCCTAATTGTTTGGTCGTTTTATAAGCTTCCTCCGTATCACAATCCAGGCACAAAATAATTCTGTTATAATCTGATCCTTCAATTTGCTTTCGAAACCATTTAATCTGCATATCCGATAGGTTGGACTGTTCTCCTGTTGCCAGCCCAATAACATCAGCATTGGTTAATAAAAGCTGATGAAGCAGCATCGCTTCCCTGGGAGACTTCCCAATTACTAATGGTTCACAAGTTCTTGTTATCTTTCTACCTCCAAAAAATGAATTACCCGGTGTGCTTCCTTTAAGTGTACGTATCTGCTTTTGCCCATCTACTCTGCGATATAACTGGCAGCCGGTATCATAGGGAAAAGCCAGCCAGTCTTCGCCGTACTGGTTTAGGATCCCGCAACCGAAGTATAGGAGCGAATCAATCTTAACCTGATCGTAGGATAATAGCTGTGCAATGAGAGGATGCGCAGGTTCCTTTTTTAATCGCTCCTGGCTTTCAGATAGAAGGAGCAAATGTTGTGAATCCCAGAAAGTATCTGATCTTTTTTTCTGAGCCCCAGAAGTGTAACTAGTATTACTTGTATGTGCAGGCAAATAATGTAACAGCTCTCTAACCCACTTAATGGCTTCTGTGGTATTGATGCCTTTTATTTGTTCCACTAATGTGATGACATCACCACTTTCGTCTGTCCCGTGGTCTTTAAAGGCTCCGGTCTGGAGATTAAGGCCAAAGGAGGGGTTATTATCTTCTCGTAGCGGGGAACGAATGGTTATCCACCCATTGGGATCCGGCTTCCTGCCGTTGGGATTAATACCTAATCGATTTAAAATTGCATGTATATCCTGTGGGGTTAATTTTTCGCTGACTGTCATTAGTTTCGGCTTCTGGCAAATGGTTTGAGATATAGATTAATGAGGGTGGGTATTTGAATGGGAGTTCTTGGCCAATGCTTACCAAGTTAGACAGGTAGAGCATTTTCCTTTCAGTTGTCGCTTTGGAAAATAAAGCCCTACCTGCCCAAAGAGGTATAACATTACTTAGTTTTGAACCTCCAATTCTTTTGGTTCTTCTGTCCGCTCATCCATCCAGTCTTCAATTTGTGAGCGGTGCCATCCGACGGCTCTTTTTCCGATCCTGACTTTGGGTGGCAGTTCGCCGTTATTGATCATTCGATATAAGGTGGGGATCGAAATGCTTAACAGATCAGCTAATTCGTTGGGTCTTATTAAAGATAAGTCTTTCATAGGTTTTAATGCGTTTGGTTAGTAATTAATGCGCTTAAAACCTACTGCGAATAACAGCCTTTGGTTAGATGACAATGGTCACTTTGGTAGGGTGACAATGGTTACTTTGTCCCTGAACGCCGCTGCTTGTCAAATCTACTCTTGGCCCTTTTGAAGCTATCAAAGGAAGTGTATTTGGGTACTAGCCCAAGATCCGCTCTTAGTTTTTCGATTACCTCGTAAACCTCTTCCCAGGTACGATCATTGTTATAGAGCTCGTAAGCAGTTATCCAATAGTCATTTTTTTGCAAGTCATAACTTTTGAACACTTCTCTCTTGATTTCCTCTTTTTCTTGTTCATCCAGCTCTTCCGAAAGTTTAATCCTTTCGGGGTACCCCTCTTGATTTACTTTGTGTATTACAAGTCCCAAACTCGTCATATGTATTCTGAGATCGATATACCCATTGTAATATTGATGTAGATCAAAAACCCCCTTAAAGATTGGTACGGCAGAATCTATATTCTTTTCATTGAAAATGATTTTAGCAAACTCTACGGTATAGGTCCGCAGTTCATCAATGATTTCATCTATATCTGGATAGCATATCTCTTCAGGCATTGATATTTCATCCACCAATTCTATTATCCTGGCTTTATAATTTTCAACGGCTGAGACGTCAATATTTCCAAACCCCTTGTGATACTGCTCACTTAATGCAAAGATTTCGTTTTTAAATCTCTCTTTCCTCTTTTCCAGCGTCTGATGTTTTGAGTCAGACGTCTTGCCAAGAAGATCCAGTATGCTGGCAAAGTCAGCCTGTGCCCCAACCCGCTGCCTGTTATAGTGCTCTGCATAAACACTGAAGAAATGGAATAGTACGGCCTCCCTTCGCTCTTGCTCCTTTTGAGAATTCCCCGGCCATTGCAGATCAGTTAATGTTAAATCATTATTCATTCCTGTTTATCCTACGATTATTTTTTCATTTTCCTCATCCAGGATCTTTCGCAAATTTGTGCCCCACAGGTTTAAGGCCTTACGCTTTTCCCCCCATATAACTGTGCCTGTCGTAGATGGCTGTTACCTGTCCATCACCGGCCAATCCTTTATGATTAAGGATTTTACCCAAAACAGTGCGCTCAATTCCCAGTTTTGCCATGTACGTAGCAACGGTTCGCCGAAGATCATGAGGACGAAAATCAGAAACTTCAGTGTTATTCTGTATGGCCTGACGAACCCGGCTCATGGAATCAAGGGGAGCTTTTTTATTCTGAGGTGAGGCAAACACATATTCACTTTTCCCATTTATCTTTTTCATCCTGTCAATAATTTCTAAAGCCATTGGAGATAGTGGCACGTCGTGAGGGTGCTTGTTTTTTGCTAATGAAGCTGGAATAGTCCAAACTTCTCCCTGGATGTCAGCCCATCTCATCTTCATCGTTTCAGTCTTTCGCTGGCCACAGATCAAAAGCATTTGTAATACAGACTGTGTCGGCTCTCCCCAATCCTCAAAGAATCCCCACAGTTTCCTAATCTCCTCCTCACTGTAATAACGATGTCGTTTGGATTCCCCTTGCTTATAGGTAGATACATTTTGTATTGGATTCACTTCTACATGCCCTCGCTCCATGCCAAAGGTAAAGATTCGAGACAGCCGGGATCTTATCCGGTTGGCCATGGTAGGAGAGCCATCCTTGTAGGCCTTCTTATCTAATATTTCAACGATTTCATGTTTTGTAATTTTAACGGCCGGAAGTTTACCGAATACCGGTAATAATTCCTTGTCAATAATTCTATTGTATTCTATCTGGGTATTTTCCCTCAGTGTGGGCAGATA
Organism: Halalkalibaculum sp. DA3122; assembly: GCF_043951865.1. Classification (NCBI taxonomy): domain Bacteria; kingdom Pseudomonadati; phylum Balneolota; class Balneolia; order Balneolales; family Balneolaceae; genus Halalkalibaculum; species Halalkalibaculum sp. DA3122. Next base: position 59,097 of record NZ_JBINJF010000022.1, on the reverse strand, counting down.
CTTTTCTTTGAACTCTTCAACCAGGTCCGAGAAAGTTTTTAACCCATTGATATTCTTTTTCTTCTGTCTTTCAGCTTGGGGATCTAACCCATCCAGCACCATAACCCGCAGTCTGGATACCACATTGCGAGCATCCTTTACTCCAACGCTATCAAATTGGCCAATGGTGTATCTTCGGATCTTATTATTAACCCGGTATCGATAGAAAAATGTTTTTGTCCCACCCGGAGTGACACGCAAGCCCAACCCATTTTCCCGTTCATCAAATACCTCTATTCTTTTATCTGGTGACTCTAATGATTTTAAAGCCTGGTAATTAAAATTTATAATAGCCATTTCATTTTTTTGAAGTAGTTAACATACCATTCTCGGGGTAACAGCGGGGTAACACGACCGCATGCATCTTAGAGAATTCCTGAAAACTTATAAAAGTTTTAAATCATTGCTACACAATAACTTACGTAAGTCTTGGTAGGCTTTTATAACTTACGAAAATTCTATTTTAATTGCTGTCACGCAGGAGGTCGCGAGTTCGAATCTCGTCCGGATCGCTTCTCATAAACCCCTGACTTTCAAAGAGTTAGGGGCTTTTTTTGCTCTAAAAAAAGTTTAAAAAAAATGAAAATTCTTCTCGGTGTAACAATAATGGAGTAGTATTATAAATTGTCAGGTTAATATTAGCTCATAGCTTCGAAAGCATACTCTCCATCCTTTTTTCTTTTTTAACAGCCTGTCTAAAATAAATCTGTTGATCGGCTTAGGCCAGCTTTGCCTGTCCAGTTTACTCCAGGAATACAATTGGGGCATCACTGTCGGTCTATTCCAGCATGGAAATCACTCCCACTGGAGGGCTAACCTCCTCATTTACTGGGTCTTCAGGGACGGTCCATTCGCAAAGGATAGATCAAGCTGTTTAAACATCTTCATACTCTCTAGTATGTATCCGCAGTGGCGAACTTATGGGGTCTCAGTATTCCAGCTCCGAGCGCTTTACGGTCAACTCCTGGTGAATAAACCCGTCGATATCGACAATGCGGTACTGTACCGACGGGTCTTCCGCTTCCGTATCAAAATTCAATACCCCGAACGAGGGCTTCTCGTTGTAGCCAAACAGGGCGCCGTCCAGCACCTGGTGGGTATGCTGGTTGGTAAACTGGCCGGATCCAAACTCGTACAGGTCATAGCCATTCTCGCGCTCGGTTACCCAGGCATCTGACCGATGCCGGTCGGAGGAAAGCAACAGCACGCCTCCCAGATTATGTGCATCAATCCATGAAAATATTTTTTCACGTTCATGGGGGAACCCGGCCCAGCCGTCCACTTTGTTGTCGCCTTGGCCTTTGGCATCGTAATGCCAAGGAATGGAAGAGACCAATACCTTAAAGGTTGCATCGGAGTTTGTGAGCGTCTCTTTCAGCCATGCCAGTTGTTCAGGCCCCAGCATCGAGGGATTCTCAACTCCTTGGCCCTCGAAGCGCCCGGCATCCTCGCGGTAATAGCGGGTATCCAGCATGATGAACTGTACGTCTGCAATGGTAAAATCGTACCATCCGCCCGGCCGATCACCGCTTTCGTAGGGCGGATTGACCCAGTTTTCGGTAAAAATATCCCACACCATCGGTTTCCAGTACGGCAGATCCTCCCTGGGACCGCCCCAGCTGTCGTTCATCCCGAAATCATGATCGTCCCAGATGGAATAGACCGGGCTGGATCCGACCAACCGCTGGAATTCCGGCCTTGACTGGCGCCGATAATAATGGAATCGCGCTTGATCGGGACTTTCCGGGTCATCGATATAGACATTATCCCCAAGAGTCAGAAAGGCCCGTGGGGTGAACTTTCGAATCGTATCCCACATCCGTTCTTTGTGGGGGACGTATCCCGCGCATCCGCCGAACACCATCTGAAATGCCGCGGGGTAATCTCGCTTCGGATACGTGCGAAACTGCTGGTGGTCGGCGCGTATTGGATGTTTTTCCTGACCCACCTGGACTTCGTAATAGTATTGGGTATCAGGCTGGAGTCCCTCTACGGATATTTCAGCCGTATAATCATCGTCAGCCTTACTCATAACGGGTTCTGTAACGATCGGGTCCGACATCTCTTCAGACCTGCTCATCACCACTCTGACCGGGGTCTCTGATACGGTTCTTACCCATACATTAACGCTGTGATCGGTCATGGCTCCCAGCATCGGGCCATGAACAAGTGTTCCTTTCATGTCCTCCCTTAGTTTTATGAATGCGGGATGATCATGCAGTGGGGCCAGCAGGCGGCGCGGTCCCGCAATAAACTGCTGTGGAGGTATATTTGTTTCAGCCAAGGCTTTTCCCATGCTCTCGGCGGCCTCATCGAGTTGACCCAGTTGAGCCAGGGCCACCGTCCGCATGAATAACATTTCACCGTCCAATAAATTGGGGTAGTGCTGGCGATACCAATCCGTGTACCGAACTGCTTCCCGGGCACTGTCGGTCTGTATCAACCGTAACGCATATGGGCCGATGCGTTTGAGTTCTCGTTGGGGATCCGGCTTGCTGTCGTAGTAATCACCAGCCATGGCCGGATGCGAACCGCCCGCTACAGGGTATTCAGGCATTGGGTATCCATAAGGGAAATCGTAGGGCGATACAGCCTGCTGAGCTTGTACGGGTGAGAAGAACAGCCCTCCAACCAGCAACAGACCAATTCCTATTTTGACATACAATCGATCACAGCGTTTCGAAAAAATGAATATCATAGTATTAAATAGTATTAATAAGTTGAAATTTATCGCGTTATATCACCGCTATTGTTTTACGGTGTCTTACTTTTTCAGAGTACCCAGCAGATTCAGCATCTGGTTCACTTTTTCGGGCTCTTCATCGCTCAGGTCCGTGGTCTCCCGGAAATCATCCGCCAGGTTGTACAGCTCTTTTGCCTGGTCATTGCGTTGCACAATCAGTTTCCAGTCGCCCTGCCGCACGGCATATTCTCCGCCGGTTTTCCAGTAGAGCGTTCGGTCAGAATAACCTTCGGCCTCCCCGGTCAGAGCCGGCCAGATATTTTTTCCATCAAGAGCGCGGTTGGTGACATGTTCGCTGCCATCAGCCAGCGCCAGGAAAGTCGGCAACCAGTCGGCAATATGGAGAGGCACCTCGACGACGCCCGGTTCAAATACCCGCGGCCAGTTAACTACCGCCGGTACGCGGATACCGCCTTCGTAGAGATCCCCCTTCCAGCCGCGCAGCGGAAAATTGTTGCCCAGTACCCGGTGCGGCTTGTCGGCGTACCTACCCCGGTACTCGGTATCACTGTGCCAGCTGTGCTGCCCTCCGTTGTCGCTTGCAAATAAAATGAGCGTATTTTTACGCTGGCCGGTCCGTTCCAGGGCCTCCATAATCTGGCCGATTCCGTCATCCATGTGGGTCACGCTGGCCGCGAACCATTTTCGGGAGGGACTCATCTGCACATCCTCGTAGTTCGAGGTCCATTTTTCCGGCTCATCGAGCGGAAAATGGGGAACACTGTACGCCACAAACAGGAAAAATGGTTGTTCCCGGTCTTTCTCAATGATCCGGATCGCTTCATCGGTAATCAGGTCGGTGGCATGGCCCTCCTCATCGAGGTACTCGTCGTTGCGGTGCCACGACTTACGGCTGGTCAGCTTCGTTTTCATCTTGTAGTTGTGGGTGTACGGGTCGATCTGCCCGTCAAAATAGCCGTAGCTGGAATCAAGGCCGTATTTCAGCGGTGTATGTGGTGGTGAACCTAGATGCCACTTGCCGGCAATGGCGGTGAAATAGCCGGATCGTGACAGCAGCGACGCAAGCGTGGGATCTCCACGGTCGATCACCTCGCCGTAATCCGGGCCGGTAACGCCGTAACGGCTGGCATAGCGACCGGTCAGCAAACTCACCCGCGTAGGCGTACAGGTGGGCATCACGTAGTGCTGATCCAGGATCAGGCCCGATTGAGCCAGCTTGTCGATATTCGGGGTTTTAATGGATGAGCCCTGGTACCCTACATCGTGCCAGCCAAGATCATCAGGCATGATCACCAGTATATTGGGTTTTTCTGGCGGTTCAGACTGCCCAATGCAAGGAATCGCCTGGCTCCATACAAGAATTAGCAGAATTGCTAAAATTTTAAATGTTTTTTCCATATGTGATCTGATATCTATCGTCTTTATGTAAAGTAATTTTAACCGCGAACTGAAAATGGACGCCGGGTAATAGTTTTGTTACCGAGCCTTTGCAAAACCAGCTGTCATTGCGAGCCCCTAAGTAAGCGAAGCGAACAGGGGTGCGGCAATCTCCCGTCAGAGACTCTAAAGGGAGATTACATCGCGGACTCAAAATGACAAGCTTTTAAAGTGAGGGGTTTGCAAAGCCCCCTCTTATTCAATTTTACCGATCGGTCGCACGTTGCTGCCTTCCCGGCCGGTGGCGGCATCGCCCAGATCCCGCCGGGCTTCTTCTGCCAGCCGTTGCAGCCGCTCCACGACATCAGGGTGTTCATCTGAGACGTCGGTCGTTTCCCCGATATCGGTTTGCAGGTTGTACAGCATTTCGGTGGCGCCCGAATCGGGGCGGTACACATGGAGTTTCCACCTGCCGCTACGCACCGCCTGCAGTCGATCATCCCGGTAGTAGTAAAAGGCCTGGTAGGGACTTTCATCTTTCTGGGTGCCGGAGAGGATCGGCCAGATGTCATAGCCGTCAATTTTGCGATCGGCCGGTAGCTCGATTCCCAAAATACCGGCGATGGTTGGCAGAATGTCCATGCTTGTGACCAGTGCTCCAGAGACTTCTCCTGCGGGTATACGTTCGGGCCATCTAATTAGAAACGGCACCCGCATGCCCCCCTCCCAGGTGGTGTTTTTGTCGCCCCGCAACGGTCCGTTTGATCCCGAACGGTAGGTTTGCGTGCCGCGGGTAACACGACCATCCCACTCCGGCGTCCAGACCCAACCGCCCTGGCCTTCCCACTCTGAGGCCCCGTTGTCAGTGGCGAACATCACAACCGTATTCCGGGCAATCCCGAGATGTTCCAGGTGATCCAGAATCTCCCCGACGCCCCAGTCAATCTCCTCAATTGCATCACCGTAGGTGCCGTAATCGGATTTCCCCCTGAAATGCCGTGAGGCGGCAATCGGCACGTGGGGCATGCTGTGCGGCAGGTACAGGAAGAACGGCTGATCGCGATTTTCGGTGACGAACCGGATCGCTTCATCGGTGTATCTTCGCGTCAGCCGCGACTGGTCAGGATCCACTTCTATAACCTCCTCATTCCGATACACAGGAATCGGCCCCGAAACGTAATCCTCCGCCATATTGTACCGGTCGTAGTCCACGTCGCCCATGTCGTTGGAATAGGGGATTCCGAAATAGTAATCAAATCCCTGGTTGGTGGGCAGGAACGGGGCATAATGCCCAAGGTGCCACTTCCCGATGGCAGCAGTGGCATATCCCTCATCTTTTAACATCTCGGCAATGGTTATTTCATCGGGATTCAGACCGGTCTTCGAGTAGGGGAAGAGCACCCGGTGAGCCAGCCCCACCCTCTTGGGATAGGTACCGGTCAGCAGGGCTGCTCTCGACGGCGTACACACGGGAGCCGGCACATAAAAATCGGTGAACTTCATCCCCTCTTCCGCCAGGCGGTCGATATTGGGGGTTTCAATTTCCGGATGCCCGTAGGAGCTGAGATCACCATAGCCCTGGTCATCGGTGAAAATAATGATTAAATTTGGGGTTTGATCGGCTCTCTGGCCCGGGGCTTGGGCATGCAGGTCGCAAACTGAAATACTGTAACAAATTAGTAGAATTCCCAGCGTGGAGAGTTTAAAAATATTTCGTTTCCCGTTCATTAGAATTCTTGTCTTTGCTTTAATTCAGATCAGTTTTTAGTTAAAACTTCAATCCTGAAAATTACTGTCTGTAAGGTTTAAATTATCTTCAAATTGAACTTTGTTCATTCGTCGGACGACAAAAACAGTCGTCCGACGAATATTGGGGAACTCCTTATTTACCGCTGCGGATTTCCTGCAGCAGGTTTGACAGCTCTTTCACAATTTCGGGGTGCTGGTCGGCCAGATCATTCGTTTCACCGGGATCTTCACCCAGGTTGTAGAGGTACCTGCCGGCATCCACCTGCGAGGTTGTCAGCGGGTTCTGGTGCTCGTTGTGCTTGGTTTCGGTCCACTCGGGGGGCTTATCTTCGGATTCTATCAGCTTCCACTGGCCTTTGCGGATGCCGAACACCCCGCCCGCTCCCTGCTGGACGACATATTCACGGCCCTGCTTCGTATGTCCCAGCAGGGTATGAGCCAGGTTCCGGCTGTCAAAATGTTCGTTTTCAGGGAGTTGGACACCGGCCAGGTCGGCAAGCGAAGCCAGCAGGTCTACCTGGCTGATGATGGCATCGGAGACCGTACCCTTTTCGATGCTGCCGGGCCAGCTGGCGATGAACGGCAGGCGCGTGCCTCCCTCAAAGGCGTGGTATTTGCCGCCCCGGAACGGCCCGCTGGCATCGTGCCCGTTGGCCTCCCCGATGGAGCCGTCGGTGTACCCGTCATCGAAAATCGGGCCGTTGTCACTGGTGAAAATGATCAGGGTTTCTTCGCGAATCCCCATCTCTTCGATTTTTTGGACGATCTGCCCCACCACCCAGTCGAGCTCCACCACGGCATCGCCGCGCAAGCCGGTCTTGCTTTCCCCGACGAACTGCTCGTTCGGCCAGCGGGGCACGTGATTCTGGTGCATCGAAAGAAACAGGAAGAAGGGATTCTTCCTGTTTTGTTCTACAAACGTTTGGGCTCGCTCGGTAAACACCCGTGCCAGCTGCTGGTCGTCCCACCAGGCCGACTGCCCGCCGGTCTGCCACCCGATACGGCTGATGCCGTTTACGATGGTGCCCGAATGCTGCGGATCGGCCGGGTAATGCAGCTTATCGGGATGTGACTCACCGGTGGGCAGGTCACCGACCTTTTCATCGTAACTGATGCGCAGCGGTTCATCCTCTTCCGATAATCCCTGCACGTGATGGCCCTCCAGCAGCACCGTGGGCACACGGTCGTTGGTGGCCGGCAGGATAAACGATTCGTCGAATCCCACCTCCAGCGGACCTGGTTTTACGGCGCCGTTCCAGTCGACGGCTCCCTCACCCAGCCCGAGGTGCCATTTTCCCACTACCGCGGTTCGGTACCCGGATTCTTTTAACACCGAGGGGATGGTAGGGCTGCCCGGCTCGATAAGCAGCGGGGCGTCGCTGGGCAATATCTGTGCCCGCTCATTTCGAAACGAGTACTCCCCGGTGAGCAGCGAGTAGCGGCTGGGCGTGCATGTGGCGGAGGTGGCGTAGGCGGAGGTAAATCGAATTCCGTCAGCAACTAACTGGTCGATATTGGGCGTTGGAATCATGTCGGTCCCGTAGGCCCCGATATCGTAGTACCCCACATCATCCCCGTAAATAATTATGATGTTGGGTTTGGCGGGTTCTGTTTCTGTGCCTTCATCCGGGCTACAGCCGGAAACTACTAATAAGGCAAAAATTGGAAAAACGGTACGTTTAACCCATCTATATAATTTTCTCATCTTCACATTAAGCTCACTATTTTTAAAAATGACTGTTGTCAACCTATTTACCATTCAAATTTTAATTATACAACCGACTTACGAGTTTATCGGGTTACCCCTGGCCGGAAATGATGTTCGCTATGCAGGTGCGGGTTTATTTTTAGGAGGAGTCATCTCCTGGAACACCGAAGGGATTGGGGAGATAAAAACATCGGCATTTCAAGTCCTCATGCAGCAGTTACGTCAGTTTACCTTCATCTCAGTCGGATCCCAGTTTACGATGGTATTGGTTCGCAAACTTTCTGTCGTCAGCAAAGCCGGACCCGCCGCCCGTAATCCAAATGTTCCATTTTGCAGTACTTCATGGCCATCGCGAATGGATTTGTAAAAATTCACCATGTGGTCATACCCGTCGCTGTAGCCGTCCGGAACGTTGTATTCGTATTCAGGAGGGTCGATCAGCTCAGCTCGTTTTTCCGACAGTTTCCTTTCGTATTCTGCCATAACCTCTTTTCTGGTCTCTTCATCCAGATCTCCCACCTTCGGATTTGCCAGCTCCGGCATTTTACCCTTTCGAACGATCAATTTGGTCCAGCTGACCTCCATTTCTCCTTCCGAGCCTACGAGTCGAATCCTGGAACCACCGCCGGAACCATCGATAAAGTTAACCCTCAGAAAAAGATTAAATGCCGGGTGTTGGTCTGTTTCCGGATAATCGTAGATGCCCAGTACCAGATCTTCGGCATCTCTGCCGTCGTGCCAGTAACGCAGCCCTCCGGAAGCGGTTATTTTTTCGGGACCCAATGCACCGGTAATCATGTGCAACCCTGAAAAAAGGTGAACAAAAAGATCACCCGGTATCCCCGTCCCATATTCGTCGTAGTTTCTCCACCGGAAGAAATGTTTAGGATCAAACGGTATGGCCGGAAGATCTTCACGAAACGTTTCCCAGTCCACTTCGTCTGTTGAAACATTGGGAGGAATCGTGTATTGCCAGGCCCCTTTTGCGGAATAGCGGTCCCAGTAGCCTTCAACGTAATTGAGTTTCCCTATTTCTCCGGCTTTATAAAGCTCACCGGCCTTTTCGTAAACGATATGGCTGGTTCTCTGGCTGCCGACCTGTAGAGGAATTCCGGCAGATTGTTCAGCCTCAATGAGATCATGCCCCTCCGCGATCGTTTTTGTCATCGGTTTTTCCAGGTACACTGGTTTGCCGTGCCTGAGTGCATCCACCGCATGCCGGTGATGCCAGTGATCAGTGCTGGCGATGATTACAGCGTCCACCTCATTCCGGTTCAGCAGCTCCAGGTGATCTGTTGTGGTGAAAATGTCATCCCCGAATTTCTCTTTACACCGTTTTAAACGGCTTTCGTACAGGTCGCAAGCTGCAACCATCCGAAAACCGTTATACCGCAGTGCTGCGGATATATTGTCCTGGCCCTTGCCACCCGCACCAATTAAGCCCAAATTTATATAATCATTGGGCCCGACATTTTTCAAAGGTGGATTTCTCTGTTCGAACCGGCTGGAATTGCGCTTACCTGCACCCAGAACAAAGGGGAAACCCGCCACACCCGCTGCCGCACCGCCCAGTTTTTTTATAAATGATTTCCGATTAAAATTATCCCGGTCTGTTTTACCCATCTTTATATTTTAAATTTAAATGAATGCTCACTGCACGAAAAGTGCAGGGTTTTCAACCCCGTTCTGGGAACCAATAAAATAAGTCGAACCCTGCCCGCGGAGGGTAGGTGCTTTTTGCCATCACCTGATCAGATCCAGTCCGGCGGGTTTTCCGGGTATTCCTCGAGATCCACATCCAGTTTTTGCCCTTCATCCAGCAGTCGTTTCCTGAGATCAGGATAATTCACATCCTGCACCACTTCATTTGCATCCAGTGCCAGATCGGCTGCTGCGGAGGCGGACTGTCCGAGCAGCATGAATACCGGCTCCATCCGTATGGAACCAAACGAGATGTGGGAAGCTGATACGGCGCAGGGGACGAGCAGGTTCGTACACTCGTTTCGTTTGGGAATCAGCGAGCGGTAGGAGATGGCGTAGGGACCCTCCGGCGAAAACTCCAGGTTCCCCTCGTTCTGGGCGTGGCCCTCTTCGGTGACGTAGCGCTGCACGTTGTGAGAGTCCATGTTGTAGGACCCGAGTCCCACCGAGTCGTCCACCACCTGCATGCGGCGGCAGTCGTGTTCGGTCATCACATATTCGCCGATCATACGCCGGGCTTCGCGGATGTAGAGCTGCGGCGGCCAGTTTCCATTATTGGTAAATTCATCTTTGGCATACCCCCACTTGCTCACTTCGTCCCGCACCTTCCGGGGGACCCGCTCGTGGTTGGCCAGCGTCCACATCAGGCCTTTCTGGTAGTGCTCGTGCTCTTCAATGATGCGTCGCCGCTCGGCGTAATCGGCCTCCGGGTAATCGTAGTTCTTGCCGATGTTATCCATTGAAAAGGCATCTCGGTTGTTGATGTCGGTCTTCCGGTTGGGCATGGCCGCGTTGATCCAGGGCACTTCATCGTATTCGGTTTCGTAATAGCGAAACAGCAGCTCATAGCGCTGCTCGTCGTAGCCCACCGGCTTTTCGATTGGGCGGCTGTTTTCCGGCACGTCGGTCATGCAGAGGCGGTAACAATAGGCCTGCACGCGGTGGTCGGCCTCACCGGTGGTGCCGGGATCGTTGTCGTGCACGCCGGGCAGGGTGCCGCTGGAGGGATTGCCGGGCGTTACATACGGATCCACCGGGTGATGAAAAATATGGTTGTGGGAGCGCTCCAGCTGCACCCCGTTCAGGTACTCGTCGTACCGGTTGTTGGATTCCCGCCCGACATAGTAGGAGACGCCCGCCATTGCCATCAGATCGCCCTCGTAGGTGGCGTCGATAAAGATACGCCCCCGGTAACGATTTCCCTCTTCGGTGACCAGGGTGGTGATGCGGTTCCCCTCCTTCTCCACGCCGCTCTGGTTCAGGATTAGCCGATCTTCCATCACCACGGGCACGCCGGCCTCCTCCAGCATCTGCCGGTAAATTTCTTTGGCTACGTGCGGCTCGAATCCGAACATGCCCTCGCTGTCCTCCTCAAGCAGGTAGGTACGGTCCATATACTCATCCCAGGTCTGGTACTGCCAGATCTCTTCATTTTGATAGTACTGCCGGATGCGCCGGTAGAAATCGAGCGACATGCCGCCGATGGTGTCTTCAACACCCAGGTCGGTGCGTCCCAGTCCCCCGGTGGTGAGCCCGCCCAGGTGGTTCGTGGGCTCGATCAGCACCACCGACCGACCGCTCCTTGCCGCGTGCACGGCGGCTATGACGCCTGCCGAGGTACCGCCATAAACGACGACATCATATACCGTGTCGTCATCCCCGGATTGACACCCCACCAGGTGCGCCGGCAGGATCAGTCCGCCTGCAATTGCCATGGAACCTTTCAGGAAGTCTCTTCTGTCTATGGGCATAATCTAAATTCGTTTTAGAATAAATTAGAAAATTAGGTATATGCGTATTGCGTATTGCGTATTGCGTATAAAATGTGTGCCTTTCTTTAATAAAATCAACGGAATTATTTCGATAGTACTAATAAATGACTATTGAATCGTACAAGTCGGGATGGGCCGCCTCGCCTTCAAAGCCGGTCATTTTCAGCCCGGAAACGTGCTCGGACTCGAGGGCGTGGGTGTAGTACTTCGCCCGGTTTTCACCCCATTCGATGCTGCAGTTGTTCAGCGAGATATTGTCGGCGTACTGGATGCTGTAGCCGGGATTGTCGTGCACCTCGATGCCCTGGTAAACTTCTGTGGGACGATTATCGTACCGGCCGCCGGAGTGCTCGGTTCGCTTGTTCATCCGGATATCCACATTATCCAGCGAAATATTTTGAATCCGGCTCTCCGGTGATCCATTGATGCGGATGCTGTTTTCGGTCATACCCTTGATATTGGAGAGCTTGATATCGCGGATACCACCGACCTCGCTCTGCAGGGTACGCGGGAACGAGGTAAATGAGATGCCCTCTCCGAGTCCCCACCAGATATCCGGAACCTGTTCTACCGTAAATTCGATATCACGGAACGTAATGTTGTAGACTTCGCCCTCATCGCGGGACTGAATCCCAAACCCCCGGTTGCTGTCTTTGATGATACAGCGTTCGAACAAAATATCATGAATATCAGAGGTGGTTTCGGTACCGATTTTAATAGCCGCCGACTGTGACTGGAGCACGCAGTCATACACATGGATATTGGCCGAGGGACCGTATTCCCGGTCCTGCCGGGTCGCCTTCACCACGATATTGTCATCACCGGCCACGATATCGCAGTTTTTGATCTCCACGTTGCGGCAGTGGTCCGGGTTGATGCCGTCGGAGTTGGGCACTTCCAGGTCGTTGCGGATGGTCAGGCTGTCGATCCCCACATCCTCGCAGCCTACCATGTGGAATCCCCAGAGCGGCGAATTGCCGAATGAAAAATCGACGGCTTCCAGTCCCTTGCAGGTATAGAGCTGGAACAGGCGCGGCCGCCAGTCTTTGGGCGACCAGTACTGGTTTTCCTCCTCGTAGTGGGTCATAAACTCTTTGGCCTGCCCTTCAATATTGCCGGTCCCGGAAAGCCTGAGATTGCGAATATCGCGGGAGGTGATGGCCGCGCCCGTTTTGTAATCTTCCCGGTTGGTGCTGATCAACAGTTCGGCATCGTCGGCCAGGTGGAAATCGATATTGCTTTTCAGCTCAATCGTGCCCGTCAAATAGCTGTGACCGCCGGGCAGCAGCACACGGGCTCCGCCGCCCGCATCGGAAGCTTTGTCAATGGCCTGCTGGATGGCCTCGGTATCCAGGGTGGTACCGTCACCCTCAGCACCATAATCCATCACATTAAACTCGCGGGCATTGCGGCGTAATGCGTTGGATGAAATGATGGAGGGGAAAAGCGAAAATCCGGCTGCAAGTGTGGTGCCCATTCCCAGTGCTTCGCGCCGCGACATGCTGTTATCCATAAAGAAAGTCCCTTATTCTTTAGCATTATAAATTCAAGTGGCGAAACATGCGCATCCCGGTCACTCACGCACCTTCCCCGTTACTGGATTAAGCCGGTTCACTAGACAGGCGTATCCGGTTTGGGATACCCTGAATTTTATACACAAAAATTGGAGTTTTGGATTGACACATTATAATTCATCCTGTTAATCACGGTAATCACAGTTCAGATATTTTCGTGAACTGTGATTATATTAATTTGATGATTAACTGTGATAAAAACGCAAAAACCTAACTACTTGTCCATTTTCTATTACCCCTAAATCCCCTAAAGGGAACTTTCGGAGTTGCCTGTTATTGCGGCCCTGCCATTCACCCGTCTACAATATGTTTCCAACTTTGTGTTGTGTCCCGGTACCAGGTATGGGCTTCACGGAAATCTCCCCTTGTGAGGGGAGATGATCGACTTCAGACGTTCCTGAAGTCGATCTGAGGTCCCTTACCGGCAGGAAGCGAACCGGACACCTACCGTCCAAATTCCGAAAAAACTCGGATTTTAGATCCACTCTTCCAGGAGTGATTGTAAGTACGTGCCGGTTATTCTACTTGCATAATTGAACCCAGGTCACGTTATACTTTCCTGGTTATCCCAACCTGGCTCCCCACGCGCACCACTTGCCCGTCTCTAAAATCGATTTCGATCATCTTTTCGCTGGGAGGTATCCGGGCAACTATTTCTTTTTTACGGGTATCAATTACATCCCCGGTGGCGGAGTAGGCATAGGCCCCGTCGATGCTGAAGGTGATCCAGCCGGGGTCGCCGTTTACTTTGATATCGTGGGTCTGCCGGATCGGCGACTTCGTCAGGTCAAACACGTGCAGGTACCCGCCGGCATTAACGCACCAGATCTCCTTCCCGTCCGGCCGCAGGCCGATGCCGTGGCTGGGCGTGTTGTGGTAGCTTTCTTCCGGTTCCGGGTAATTACCGACGCCGATCTGCACCAGCCGCCTGCCTGATTTGATGTCACCGATCTCAAATCCGAGCAGCCCATCCACATTTACAAACGCCAGCGTCTCATCCGCATTGACCGTAAAAGGTCGAAGTCCGCTGCTGAACGGGCCGATCACCTTAACGATATTCTGCGATTCCCGGTCAACCTGGTAGAGAAACGGGTTGTCGAGGGCGGAGAGGTAGATATGGTTGCTGCCTCTTGCCGCGAGCGTGTTGTGCGGGCGGCCCGGTGTTTGGATGCGCGTGATTTCCGTGCCGTCGGAGGCATCTGACACCACCCATTCCCCATCCTGCCGCAGCGGGATATACAGAAGCTCGCCATCGGGGGTTACACTCAGCCGGTCGGCGTAGCGACCGTAGGACCTTCTCCACTCCACTTTTGAGGCCGTCAAATTCCAGCAGACGACCTCATCCTGCCAGTGGGACGAGAGGTACAGCATCCCGGTCGCCGCGCTGGCGGTGATCCCCTTCGCGTCGCCGCCGCCGTAATCGATCTCATCAACCGGCGTGTGGCCATCATCGATATCCAGCACCTTGATGCCGCCCAGGCTTCGCTCCCCGGCCACAAACAGGTATTTCGAAATAGCGGGCGTATTATCGTTTGAGGTTTCCTGCCGCAAGCCTGGTATGAGAGTGCCGGTGAAAGACAGGAGTGAACCCGTTATGAGGAGATCAAGAAATTTTTTTCGGTGCATAGGGAATATTCAGGAAGCTTTAGATGGTAAATTTATTTCTCATGTAGCTTGTTCAAACTTTTGTATTACCCCTAAATCCCCTAAAGGGGACTTTCTGGATAGCTTGTTTTTTGATCCTGCCATTCACCCATCCCTAATATGGTTCCAACTTTGTGTTGAGACCCAGTACCAATTTAATGGCACCGTGGGAAAGTCCCCTTTAGGGGATTTAGGGGTCCCATCTGTATCCCAAAACTTGATTAGATCACCCGGCAAATACATTTTTCAGCGTATACCTTGTTTGATTTCCAGCTCAAACCGGTTGTCCCTGCCCGGCAGCACCGAAAACCGGAATTCGTGGCGGTTGCCGCGTTTATCACGAAACCGCCCGGTGTAATCTCCGTGAAAGCCCCTGAAAGTTATAAATCCCTCCTCATCCGTTTGCAATGATAACTCCGTTGTCCACCGGTTGGCAACCAAGTCGTAAAGAGCGTTGTAGACACGGGTGGGAGCTCCGTTCTCGTCAAAGAAATGCCGTCCCCCGCCCCAGTAGGAAAAATGGCTGACGGCGGGGTGACCAAAGGCGATCGTATAGCAATCGGTGATATATCGGATGAGGGCATCCGTTTGTTCGGACTCGGACATAGTCCGTAGCTCCGGCAGGTCCTCGAGGTGCGCCCAGAATTCGGTAACCTGGATCGGCAACCCCGCTTCCGCCAAGTGATCAAGCGATTCCCTGAACACTTCGGGCGTGTACCAGCCGCCCACGTGCGCCTGCGTGCCGATGGCATCGGGGGCACTACCTCTTTCTTTAAGAAGCTCAGCCAGTGCTACATACCGCTCGCGCTGCCCCTTTGCTGTTATGTCTTCGTGAGGTGCCACCTGCAGTCCGTAATCATTGATCACCAGGGCCGGTTCCGGATCTTCATCCCTGACCCACTGCAGGGCCTGGGCGATATAATCTGCTATCTCATCGACCGGCTCGATATGGGGCCAGTCCCTTTGCAGGTAGTTCCGGAAGGTGGGCTCCCACAGCATTTCGTTGACCAGATCCCACGAAGCAACAAGTCCTTTCCCCTGCCGCACCAGCGACCGCACGTGCGATTCCAGGATCTCCAGCCTCTTCGGGTGCTCGTAGTTATCGAGCCATCCGGGTATTGCTTTGCGTACCGTCCAAACCAGGGGATGTCCCTTGATCTGCAGCCCGTTTGCCCGGCCATACAATATTTCATCCCGGAACACATGGTAGATCCGGTTACCCTCCTCTTTCTCGATCGGCTGGTGCCACCGCTCATCCCAGTAACATTTGGCCGTGGTAAAATTAAAGAGTTCCCGAACATGACGCATTTTCCGGTCCGATGCGGGCTTATGCCGGTCTTCGATATCCTCAATGAAGGAGAGTCCCCATTCAAACAGTGATTCCTGCTGGGTGATATCCAGTTCCAGTCCCCGCAACACGTTGCCCTGATCATCGCGGACTCGCAGGGCGGCCGGGCTCTTCCGGTGATGGGCAATCCCGTCGGCCGCCTCCTGCAAAATGTTATTCTGGGATGCCTGTTCCGAAAGATAGGAGGCGGAGTCTTCGGGGACACTGCGCCACTCCTCCCCGGCCGGCACCCGGTTCTCAACTTCGGGTTGTGCATCCCCGCAGCCGGACAGCAGCGCGACCGAACCCAATCCCAGCGAGGTAAGGGTTAAAAATTCACTACGGGTGAAGCTTTTTTTATCTGGTTTTTCACTCATATTGGACCGATTTGAAATTCCAAAAAACTAAGAACTGAAGAACCGGAAACCTAAAGGTCGCCGGTCGAATTATTGCAAAACAACGATGAGTCATATTGAGCACAGGAGTACGAAAGTCTTCGGCGCACGGCAGTCGAAGGATCTCCTAAATTCGGAAAATGCCGTTGCCCTGAATATCACTCATACGTCAGTTGCCATGAATTAGGAGATCCTTCGATTCCGCTTCGCTACACTCAGGATGACGTGACGTTGTTATTAATAAAGCTCATGTTCCTGCTACCATTACCATGGCACCATTTTCAAAGGCCGGAGCATTACCGCGTCGTATTTAATCTAAAATCTCTCTTCTCCCTGGCTCACATTATTTAAGGTCGATCCACCGGTTCGCCGTACACCTCGATCCAGTCGAGACGGGAGCTGGAGGGGGAGCTGTGCCCGCGGCGCAGGTCCGTAACCCCGATCTCCTCGACGTTTGACAGGTCGGGTTCACTCACCCAGCCGCCCTCGCGGATATCCTCGATGTCGAACGCCCGCCAGCGGATATCTTTCAGTATAAATTCCCGCACCCGCCAGTCCGAGGCCGCCCCATCCGACTGGTCGCTGATCAGCCAGTCGCCGTTTGACATTTTCAGGATAATCCGCAGTTCGTGAAAACCCGACTGCCGGCTTCGCCAGGTGATGCTGGCATTGCCGGTCAGATCCACGTTTTGGCTTTGGTGCTTCAGGGTCGCAGCCCAGGGACCTTCCGCATTGCCCGACCACAGGTACCACGGATCGTCGGGGATATGGTCGTGGTGGCTTTTCTTCAGGCTGTCGCCACCGGGGCCGTAGGTTTTGAGGGTTAAATCCGGGTTGGCCACATGCTGCTGCGTAATGGGGATTTCGGCTGGGATCTCTTTCCAGTCCTCCCGGAAGAAGAGACCGGGTTTATCCTGGGCGGCTGTTTCTTTGATACTGATAACGCAAAAAATTATACACAGACTTGTGATTACGAATTTTCGGATTGTGGTATTCATCATTTTATGAGAATCCCCCGTGTTTAGTGTTGCTGAATATCTGTTTAACAGGCGTATGCTACATAGCCATCCCTGAATGGATTTTCAAAAGGCAGATCCTAAATTACCTCCCTAATTCTGCTTATTCCGAAACCGAATCCAATCCAGAATAAACAGTTTATCCTGTGCTGCCTTTTCGTTCCGGAACAGCAGGAAGAGGTCATGTTCCCCGGCGGTTTCTTTTACGGGCGCCGCGAATTCCGTCCACGCCAGCGAGGTGGTATAGAGCTCTTCACGCCAATCCACCTCCTCTCCTGTTCCCTCGATTTCGGCGGTGCTGATGACCGGTCCCTCCAAGCTGTCAAGCCGCATCTGCACCGTGCCGCCCACCATGTTGGAGGCCACATTGTATGAGACGGATCGAACTTCAGTCAAATCCACATCTTCAAACACGATATAGGCGCCGTGCTGGATGCCGTCCACAAACTTGTTGCGGGTTTTCACGCTGTGGCCGTGGTCGTAATTTTCCGCCTGCAGCCGCGGTGGCCGAAACAGTATCTCTTCCGTGGTTTCGAGGCCCCTGATGCCGTTGGCCCCGCGGTCGGAGTAGGAGACGGTCAGCCGGTAGCTGCCCCTGGTTTGTTTCCAGTGCTCGTCAAATTGCAAGGTTCCCGATACAGGCAGCCCCGAAATACCGGCCTTTTCTTCTGACAGCGAGAGGATATACTCGGCCATTTGTTCCGCTTCCTGTTTCTCTAACTGCGGGTGCGGCGGCATCGGCTGGGTGTTCTGTTCCCATTTTCCGCTGCTGCCTGTAATGATGGCGGCGGCCAGCGTATTCACCACCTGTTCCCGCCCGGCATACCGATTCGCGATCTGCCGAAATGAGGGACCGATACCCTGCTGATCAACGGTATGACAGGCACTGCAGTCGCTCTGGCTCATCAGAGATTTACCGCGTGGCACCTGCTGCTCTCCGCCGCCTGCCGTTCCGGTTGCAGGCTGGTATTTGAAATTTACCTTTACTTCCGAGGGATCGATTCCTTCGCCAATCTCCCCGTCCTCGCGGTCGTATACGGTCACTTCATAGTGGTAATTGGCATTATCCCAGTAAAAGTCGCGGTTGCCCTCCAAGGCGATCTCCACCTCCGGCGGTTCGTTGCCCACCAGCAGCTCCACCCGGTCTCGGGCGGTTTCCCCTTCAGAATCGGTTACGGTGAGCTCCACCCGGTACCGGCCGGGCTCGGTGAATCGGAACCGGGTTTCAAGACCGGTGGATTCCCTGGCCCCTCCCTCAACCCGCCAGGCGTAGCTGAGCCGGTCGCCCTCATCCGGGTCGTGGGAATATTCGGCAGACAAGCGAACCTCGAAGGGTGCAGCCCCCCTTGTTTCCCCGGCGCTGATACGGGCGACAGGCCGCCGGTTTCCGCTTGCGTATTCGATGCGGGAGAGCCTGGCGTCGGGGTTCTGCGCATATCCCTGCGAGCCGTATTCCAGCAGGTAGAGCGTGCCGTCCGGACCAAATTCCATATCCATCGGGCTGGAAAACTCGGTGGAGTCCATGAAGGTTTCCATGCCGTGGTAACGGTAATCCTCGTCCATCTCCACCACGCGGATCCAGTCGCGCACCCAGTCGTAGATAAACAGCCTGCCGTCATAGTACTCCGGCAGCTTGCCGGGGGCATCCGGGTAGCGGCCGCTATAGTACACGGGACCGGCCATAATATTTTTCCCGCCGTCTCTGCCCCCGAGCAACTCAAACCGCTCGTCCGAGTACCACATGAAGGCCGGCCGGCACCGGGGCAGCTCGCGAAGACCCGTGTTGTTGGGAGAGCGGTTAACCGGGTTATCGGGATCAGGGATATCATCCAGGTATTTCTTCACATGGTCATAAACCTGGTGATTGCCATAAAAGTAAGGCCAGCAGCCGTAAAACCCGGCTTCTCTTACCTGGTGCACCTCATCCACCCCGCCTACATTGCCCCAGTACAGGTAGCCGGTCTCCTGGTCCACGGCCATGCGAAACGGGTTCCTAGCGCCCATCACGTAGATCTCCGGGCGCGTTTTTGGTGTTTCTTTCGGGAACAGGTTCCCGTCGGGGATGCTGTAAGTACCGTCGCGTTCCGGCTTGATGCGCAGTATTTTCCCGCGCAGGTCGTTGGTGTTGGCGGAGGTGCGCCGGGCGTCGAATGCCTGCTTGCCGGGACGCTCGTCGACGGGGGCCCGGGTGTCCGGGAAAAACGGGCTGGTGTTGTCGCCGGTGGCGATGTAGAGGTTTCCATCGGGACCGAATTGCAGCGAACCGCCTTCATGGGCGTGATAGTCCCGCTGGACCGGAATCGTCAGAATGACCTGTTCGGACTGGGTATCCAAACGATCCTCAACTAACTTGAAACGAGATATCCGGTGCACCTGCTCCCCTTCGGTTTCGGGTGAGTAGAACAGGTAGACCCAGTTGTTGGTCCGGAAATCGGGATCGATCGCCACGCCCAGCAGTCCGTGGCTGAATACGGCATTGACGTTCAGCTCGGCGATAATTTCGGTCTCACGGGTATCGGGGTGGTAGAGCTTTATGGTGCCGTACCGCTCTACAAATATTACCCGGCCATCCTCGAATACGTCCAGCTCCATCGGCTCGTTCAGGTTCTCATCGAGGATGGTACGCTGGAAGTAGCCCGGGTCGGGTTTTTCTGTATTTCTTGTCTCGGAACACTGAATAATTACACCAATCAACAGAATTATACAGAAGAGCTTATGGAATCCTTTATTCATTAATAATTTCAGCTCATTTTTAATATTTATTGAAATGTACTATTTGTATAGTCTGGGTTTCAGAATCCACATTTAGTAGTGTTCATTTTTTTACTGATGAAAAAATAAACCAATAAAATCCCAGCTTTTGCGGTTGTGAAACAACGCTGAGTCATCTTGAGCGTAGGAGCACCGAAAGCTTTCGGTGCGACACAGCCGAAGAATCTCCTTAATACGGGCAGCGCCAGCTTCAGTGGTATCATTCACGCGTCAGTTGCCATAAACACGGAGTATCCGTTCGACTTCGGCACTGGAAAACCACCAGGGCCTTCGCTCAGGATGACGCGGCATTGTATTTGATAAGACTTCCCGGGCCCGTTCACTGTAACTACAAAGATTTCAAGGGTCTGGGAAAAGAGTTTATCAGTGAAGTTTGCTAACTCTCATATACCGAGTTCTCATTTCATCACCAATTTTGATCTCATTTATTATTTCTCATTCAAATTAATATTCAGCGGCCGACCGGTGCGATGTTTAAACTGGGCCTCGAACAGGTCCGTCGGTTCCGGTACCTGGCCCGGATCAGCAATAAGGTAACCCTTGTCTCCCTCGGGCATTGCCCAAGCAGGCTCTTCGGTGACCGGCGCACCCCGGATCCCAACTAAGGCACCCATCGAGATCGCTTCCGGCTGGTATATCCAGTCCGGGTTACCGTTGGTGATCCGAATATTCCAGTGTACGACACGCTGTCCCAAAAACGGCCCGGTATCGCTCGCCCCACCCGGATTTCCGTCATTGTGAATGGTAATGTCGGTCCGCAGCAGTCCCCACGACATCGCCCGGTGCGAATCAAATGTACCATGGTCCATACGTCCCTTGCGCCATACATTGCCCGTGGAAAGAGCCTCGGTGTTAATACCGTGGTGTACCTCGGCTTCGATACGAAAATCCGAGATCAGGTTATCATGCGAACTCACCCGAAGAGCGGTGGCATGATGCATGCGGGTCCCCTCGATATGAATGCCTGAGACGGTGGTCTGTTTGGCGGATGCGTGAATCAACCCGTTTTCCGCATTCCGTATCTTAACGTTTCGAACATAGCAGTTCAACGCGCGATTTATGTAAATCCCGTTATTGCCGACATCCTCCAGGTGTTCACGAACTGGATGTGCATTCTTAAAGGAAATTTTGAGATTTTCGATTCCGGCATCATGCACATGGGGACCGGGTGTTTTAATTTGGACATCCCATCTTTCAAGCGCATCGATACGCAAGGGCTGATTGAGCGTAACCCTTTTCCCTTCCACGGAATCAATAACAACGGGCCAGAACCATTCCTGCTTCTGAATGAGACGTGCCCCCGATTTCTTCCAGTCATAATTCTTCATTTTGGGACGACCGGCCATCTCCAGCAACAGGGAAAGATCCACCGGGTTGGACCACGCCATGAGCACAAAATCAGCCGCTTGCAACCCGGAGGAATTTTCCACATACACCACCTTGTCACCGCGACTTGCAGGTTTTGCCAGCCCGGTGAGGGTTTTGGCAGTACGCCAGGATTCGGAATTATAGGATCTCTTTTTGCCGTTAAAGGTATCTTCAGGTCCTATCCAGATCATGCCTCCCATCCAGGACCATGCGGAAGCGTGGCCGGATCCGGATCGGTTGGCACCGAGGACTTCGGTCAGTGACGCGTCAAATAAGAGTGTGGTTTTGTCTTGCCCGGACCCGGCCAGCACCACTCCGTCTTGGTGAAGGTAAATAACTCCTGTAAGCCGATATGTTCCCGGTGGTATGTGAACCGTTCCGCCGCCTTTGCCCGCAGCTGCCCTTATGGCGGACCGGAATACATCTATGTCATCCCTCTTTCCGTTGCCTGCAGCTCCGAAATCCCCGACATCGGCTACAACTTCAGGGGCTATCAGCGGTTTTTCGCTGTTGTAATATCCCGCATACGATACATTCGGGATATGCGAATGGGTGTTGGGATTTTGCTTGTATTGCCGCCAAAGATCACGGCTGGTGGTTGTGTCAACTTTGTACTTGCTGGTTTGGATTTCCGCATGAATTCCGGGATCTGCGTATATCATCCCGATGATGCCTGCCGCAAGTACTACCACACTGCATATGTAAGCTATGTTGTTATGGATATCCTGAGAGTGTTTTTGGGTTACTTTTTAATTTATAGGCCGTACTTATGACAAGCTATTTGACTGGATAACTATGAATAAGTGAACAAATTGATAATTAAATACATGGGTTTACTGGCTTTTGCCAAATTTCCTTGCATTTGTGGCCGGATGGAAATCCTTTGCAAGCCTGAGATCTCTACCTGCCGGTACTCCCGGTATGGGTTGTTCATTTTTTCGGTGTGGAAAAAACGAACCAAAAAACTCACCATAAAATCCCAGATATTGTTCTACCGTAGGCTCCAACCCGGCCCTTGCTTATCCACACCACGTGGTTTTACCGGAATCAGGTGCAGGGATTTTCTGGACTTGGGACTGCCCCAAATCCCAGGATTTCTCCCTTCCCCGGCCTCGTGATTTCTGAGCCGCCGGGGCAAACGCAGCATAGGCGCAGGGTAGTTATTTGTGACTGGTTATTAGTTATTTGGGACAAACGAGTAACTAATTCCTAATAACCAATAACTAATCCCGGCGGTGATTTTTGGGGTGTCCGGTTCTTTAGTCCCGAACACCTTCGGGATTTGTTCACACAAAAAGGAACAACTCTATTATTGGAAAGTAGCAAATGTGACTTTTTTGAGGAAGTCCTAAATACAGCGCAACCATTTACCCGAGCCAAAATATACGCCACCAATGGACACGAGCGGGGAGTTTGCACCGGTATTTTAAAAATTTTTTACCCTTCGTGACCCATTGTTACTCCTCCTTTCAACTTTGTGGTACAGCCCAAAAGGCAGAATTAAATGAATCAGAGACAAGATCCTGTGTTCTTTCATTTCTCGTACCGCAGCCAGCGTGCCCCGTGGCCGGGCAGATCGATCCACCCATCCAGGGCAACGGCTTCCCCGGTAGCCACATCACTGGCGCTGTCGTACTCGTAGTAATCGAAATTCAGTTTCACCTTTCGCTGCTCGCCTTCATTCAGCAAAAAGTAATGGTCGGCATCGGGGCTGGCCAGCCGGTAGACGATAGCGCCGTCTGAATGAAAGGGCGTGGTATAATCGCCCATAGTGAATGTTCGGAGCAGCTTTTCCTCTTTGGTATTCCCGGGTCGAAAGCACAACCGCGCCGCCTCGTAGCCCAGGATTACGGCCGTGCCCTTTCCCAGCTGATGCTCGGTGACGGCGGGTTCACCATTGTCGAAGCGGGCGATGATGTCGGCCTCCCGGGGATTCAGCGACCCGATGGAGCCGATCAGCTTCTCCCCGTTCAGGTACCAGTCGCGGTTGATGCCCGAGAAATGGTATTCCCGAAGCACGGTTCCGAACAGTTCTGCAAATTCGGAGTCGGTGCCCCGGGGGAAGAGCGCCGAGTAGGTATCCGTCCACGCACCCGGCATGTCCATCACCAGCCGCCCGCCCTGCTCTACATAATCAGTAAAAATGGGAAGCAGATCCTTGTTTAACGCGATAACTCCGGGCAGGTAGATGATGGGATACCGGTTGGCCAGCCCCGCCTCCAGGTCATCGGGATTCAGGTATTCGAAGGGGATATCGGCGTTGATCAACCCGCGTGTCAGTCCCACGCGCGCCTGCATCGGGCGGTAGCGGAGACTGTCCTGCCCTTTCATGGAAAGCGCGGTCCACATAGCCTCATTGTCCCAGTCGAAAAAGACGCCCACCAGCGGTTCCTTGTGGGCCGCCCAGAGCTCTTCGCGATATTTCTGCATCCCCTGCGCGATCTTGCCGACTTCACGGGCCCGCTCGGTCACATTGTTTTGGTGATCCAGCAGGGCGTACTCCCCCACTTCTGCGCCGGCGGTACGGATGCTCCACGACCAGAGTCCCCAGCCCTTGAACCCGGAGGCGAGCATGCTCAGCGTAAACTGCTGCATCTCCGGGGCATCGACGGTAAAGCCCTTGTTGTTTTGACCGAACTTTTCCCCGCCGAACTGCTGCGGACCGCCGGTTGTTTCCCAGCCGCCGCTCCAGCCGCCCTTGAACATGTCGTTGATGTAGCTGGCCTGCATGTACACGGTGGGACCCAGCTCGTCGTTGACCTGGTCGAAGTGCCAGGTAAAGTGGATGGATGGGTAAAACGACCCGTCATCCTCCATGATGTCGGCGATGCCCGGGAAGTCGACCCCGAACCAGGCGTGCGGACGAAACAGCCCCAGCTCGCCGCCGGCCCGGTAGGGTGCATGGGGGTGCAGTTCATGAAATTCGTCCACCTGTTCCTGCAGGTTGTGCATACCATAGTCGGCCTTGAAGCGCAGGATATCCCGACGGATACGAAACTCGCGGTGGTTGTACTGATCCCAGCGGTTTGCGAAATCGTCCCACGACTCAAAGGCACCACCCCGCGCCTGAAGGTTCGCGTGATGTTGGTTATAGGCGTGATTCAGTGTTTCGATATCCCCGTACCGCTCCCGGGCCCACGCAACGAAGAGCTTCTCGCCTTCCGGTGAAAGGTCGAGCCCGCGCCCGCCAACGGTGGGATCAAACGCCGAGCTGCTGCCGTTCGGAGCATCCCGCCCTGTCGAGTCCTGGTAGGCCATCGATCGCTTGATGCGTTTCTCCATCACCCCTTTTTGATATTCAATCATTTTCGGATGGCGACGGATCTCCTTCATGGTCAGATCCTCCAACCCCAACTCGGCAATCAATTCATCGGTAATCGGCTCCCAGCCGCCCTCGGCATACCACCACGGGATGATGCCCTCTTCCAAGGCGATGAGCTTTATCTCTTCCTCGGACCAGCCGGGCAGCGACATCACCTGCTTGAGGTTGGTAAATCCCAGCTCTTTCATCGTTCGGAAATGCTCGCGAATCTCCTCCTCCCCTTCGCCGGGACGCTGAATGTAGACCACGCCTGCGGGCACCGGTGCTATCTTTTCGAATTTCTGCTGCATCGGGGAGTCATGCATCTGGTCGTATTTATCGTGCATGAAATCGTGGCCCTGCTGGGCGTAAACCGGCAAGGTTACCAATCCCAGAATTAATGCTGATCCCAACAATCGTATGAATCCCCTGTAGTTCATGCGTATTCCCTTATTTTGAAATTTGGTTGTACGGTGTGATTATATTTACAGGCGAATGTCGACGTTCTGTCCCCTAATTGTGGTTGTAAAAACTTGTGGTTTCTTTTGATATGAAAATCAGAAACTTTTATAAACAAGCTCCCAATTCCGGCCATTGGAGTTGTTGTCACAGTGATCACAGCCGGGTAAGCATTCTCTAACTCAACTTCCGCAAAACGGCCATGTAGGTGCTACAAACTTACCCGTAGTATTAGCGGGAAACGGTATGTTCAAAAAAAAATCTCGTGTCTTGGCACCAATAAATGTTCGAATAGCAACCGATTCGGACGCCCTGGGGTGACCCATCCCTATCCGGGCAGGATGGCTTGAATCCGCTGCAAAAGTTGATATAAACGTCTTTCCCCTTGCCCCGCAGGGGGGAAAACAAAAGGAGGTCAACCCACAGCAACAAATCCGATACGTATCCCGACATTATATCGATGGCACAAGACCAGGCCATACCAGGGATCTATATGGGGCGCGTAGCACTACATGCCATCGTTTCCGGTTCACACAGAACGTTTTTTAACATTTTTCGGAAGTTGAGCTAAACAACGCCACGTCATCCTGAGCGGAAGCCCTGGTGGATTTCCAGGGCCGCAGTCGAATGGATCTCAAAGAAATAAGCAGCTGACGTGTGAGTAGTACCACTTAAATAAGCGATGCCCGTATTAAGGAGATCCTTCGGCTGCGACGCACCGAAAAGCTTTCGGTGCTCCTCCAGGATGACGCAACGTTGTTTCAAAACTGTAAAGCCTAAGACAGGCGTCTCCTTCCCTGCTCTGTAGGGAAGGAACAAGGATGGGTCAACCCGGCGGCACCCTAAACGAATCCGCTCATTTATTCTGCAATCAATCCCGAAACACGAATTCCATAATCCGCAGCAGGTGTCCGCCGGAATCCGCGATGATCATTTCGGGTGTGCCGTCGCCGTTGAGGTCCTCGAACAGGATACGGTCCTCCATCGGGTGGCCGTAAGGCAGCTCTTTAAGCACTTTGCCACGATATACTCCATCCAGGTACTCGAAGACCACCATCTGCGACCAGTTGCCCTCGGATGGGACAGCAAGAATCAAGTCGCGCCCGTTGCTCCTAAAGGGCAGTGTCCGCACATTCCAGATATCTTTTGCCGCTTTCCCGCGAATCTCGGGTACCGGGATAGAATTACGTTTCCAATCCGATGAAAAATCGTACCAGTACAGCCGGTCGGTGCTAAATCCGCCGACCACCAGGTCCTGCCCGCTGCCGTTACCACTGAAATTGCCGTTATCGACGTGCAGGGGATGTTCCAGCGTGGTATCGATGACTTGGCTTTGCCACTTCCCTGATACCTTGGCAGGCCGTTCCAGCCAGAAAAGACCTGGCCTGGAACCGGGATTGCGCCCCAGCAGGTGCCGGGCGGTATATACGATATCGTTTTTCTCGCCATCTCCTGAAAATTGCATCAAGTCCGGGACAAGCCACCACGCGCTTTCGTAAGTTGACAAGGTGTGATCCCGCCAGTGTGCAGGATTCAGCGGGTCATCCCCCGTCAGCTCCAGCCGGTGCACACCGCCCACGCCTTCTTTGTTGCCCTCGAACGTGTAAATCAGTTCCGGCCGTCCGTTGCCGTCCAGGTCTTTGACGAAGGAATCCTGCAGGATGGGGCGATTTTCCATGATAGCGGCTGTCTGCCAGGATCGGTCGGCCATCTGCTTATGCAGCAGAATCTGTCCCTGTCGCTGGTCGAGCGAGATGCCCTCGAGGCTACCGTTGCCGTCGAAATCGCCCAGGTCGTTGCCCTCGATCTTGTTGTTGTTGCGCGATTCCCACACCAGGTGGCGCGTCCAGTCGCGCGGGGTGTCGCCTCGCTCAAACCAGAACACCAGGCTGGTGGTACTGGCGGAGGTCAGGATGTCGGTCTTGCCGTCCCCGTTGATATCACCGAGGGCCAGCCCATCGCAATCCGGAACGGAGAGATTGGTGATGGTTTCGAGGCTTTTTATGGTGAATTCGGGATCATCGTTTATACTGCCGTATTGACCAAAACCAGTTGTAGTTACATGCAGCAGAGAAATTAGAATCCAGGTAGAACGAAGGTACTTCTTCATGTTAAATCGATTTAAAATGTTATCCCTAATAATATGAACCACAAAGTAACACGAAGAAGGCACAAAGGGGGCACAAAAAATATTTAAGCCATCTTGGTGTAACTTTGTGCCTACTTTGTGCCACTTTGTGGTGAAGTTTACTCGAAATGTCATCCGAGCTCCATCAAAATACTGTAAACGATATTTTATTTTGGATAGTCAATTGCATAATCCCATTTTCCATCCTCCAGGTCCACCGTTTGAGTAGTCCCGTCAAACCACCGGATTTCGATTTCGGCTGCACCTGTACTGCCTGCCCCAAGCACCTGGATAAAACTGCCCTGCGACCAGTAACCAGCTCCGCTCTGCACATACCGCCGCGGACCCTTCTCCCCGTTTTCATAGACCAGGCGGAGGCTTGATCCCACAGCATCCCGGTTCCGGTCAGGCCCCTTTAACGTCACCCGGTACCCGCGGTTTTCGGCTTGATTGCGGTAGAGTTTCGTTTGCGCGCCGTTCTGGGCGACCACCAAGTCCACCTTGCCGTCGGCATTGTAGTCGGCGAAGCCGGCTCCCCGTTGTTCCCCGTACACCTTGATACCGCTTTTGGATCCGGCAACCGGTTTAAAATTGCCGCTCCCATCCCCTTCAAGCAGCAGGCCGCGTCCCGCATCCAGGCGCGAAACCTGCGGCGGGAACGCGAAAAAGTTCTGGCTGAGGAAGAGGTCCTCGTTCCCGTCATTATTGAAATCGGCCACAGCGGGATGAAAACCCATTGAAAACTGGGCGCGTGGGGGCAGCGGTTTTGCCTCAAAACTGTTCCCATCATTAATAAATACCATGCTCCGGAGGGTATTGATCTGCTTGTACGGCACGTCGTCCAGGCGGCCGCCCAGGATCTCATCCAGGGTGGCATTGGCAAAAGTCTCGTGACTGGTCGTTTTATAGAACGGGAGTTCCTGCTGCTGGTAGGTCAATAATTTCTTCCGGGGCACATAATCCCCCTGTTGATTGGCATAGGAATCGATGATATCGACCCGGCCGTCCCGGTTAAAATCCTCGTAGTACATCCGCAGTGGTTGGCCGAGTTCCATCTGGTAGACACTGTTTTCCCCGATGTTGGCGGCGGCGATATCGGGCTGGCCGTTATTGGTGAAATCGCCGACCGCCACCCCGTTCCACCAGCCGCGGTACTGGTCCAGCCCGTATTCAGCGGTGACTTCCTCAAAACGACCGCCGTTGTTCTTGAACAGGAGCAGCGGTCCCCACTCGGTGCTCAGCAGCAGGTCCTGGCGGCCGTTCTGTGTGACATCCGCGAATACCGCCCCGGTCACATTACCGATATTTTCAAACAGCCCGCTGTTCTGCTCGTCCAGCCGAAACGAATCGCCTTCATTAATAAACAGCCGCGAGCTGGCGCTCTGCGGGTAGATGCCGGGTTTCAGCCGCCCGCCCACAAACAGGTCCGGGTAACCGTCCTCGTTGATATCGGCGGCGGCCAGCGGGCCCGTCGTGGAGTGCACGCCCGGGATGGCAGAGCTTTGCACTAACCCGTTTTCGTCTATGGTGTAGATATAAGCGGAGGGATGCTCCGGGCCTTTCTGCTCCAGGTTGGAGCTGCCCACCACCAGCTTCGTTTGATCGCCCTGCCGCCAGCCGATGATCGCCGTCTGGTCGCCGGGGGCCGTTTGGGTAGCAGGTCCCAATTCAACGGTATCAAAAGATCCGTCCCCGCTGTTTTGGAACACTGCCATGCGGCCTCCTTTTCCTGATGCGATCAACAGGTCATCACGGCCGTCCCGGTTTATATCAAGCCAGGCGATCCCGGGCCCCAGCTGGCTCAGCCGGGTGGGCATCAGCGCCTGGAGATTGAAATCGGGGAATGTATCCTCATGGTGTGAATGACTTATGTAGGCGGATTGCTCCCTGAATACCGGTGATTGGGATGATTCTCTTTCTTCAGTTTTTTCGTTCGAGACATTTTGTTTGCTGGATTCATCAATTTCATAGACCCGGTTGGCCTTCACGCTGTCGATGACCGTCTGCCCGCCGCCCGGCCAGCTGACTCTTATCGTGTGATTGGAGTCCGGGGCGGCCGCAAACATCGCCATCGGCTCGGAATGGGACAGGTAATCGCCGCCTGCTGAAAGCTGCTCTTCCTGCGCGGGCACCGGTCCGCCCAGCAGCTCAACCCTGGCACCGATCGCCTGCGTGTTCGGCGGATTCCCGTTCAGGCGCACGGCTATACGCGGGGCACTGCTCACATTCTCGTAGATTACCGACGGACTGTTAAGCCGGTTGATGATCGCATCCTGGTCCCCGTCGTTGTCCAGGTCGGCCAGCGCCATGCCCTGCGAGACATCCTCCTCGCCGATAGCCCAGTCTTCCGTTTTGTCGGTAAAGGTCAGGTCCCCGTCATTCCGGAGTACCCGGTTCGGCTGCTTCAGCTCGGGGGCTTTTTTCATGAACTCCACGTAGTGATCCATGATATTTTGTCCCGATTCGTGCAGGGCAATCTGCGCGTCGATATCCAGCGCATCCCAGAGGTACCCGGTGGCAATGAGCAGATCTTCATACCCATCCAGGTCTATATCCAGAAAACGCGTAGCCCACGACCAGTCCGTGGCCTCGGTGTTGCTGTAGTAGGCGATCTGCGCGTAGGTATGGTCCCGCCGCTGCAGCAGCAGGGAGTTGCGGTTGTAGACCGGCCTCGATTCGATATCGCCGATCGGTATTTCATCCGGGTCCTCCGGGCCGGCCTGCGTCAGCCGCTTCGAGTGCTTCGTACTCAGCATCTCGGAAATAAAGATATCCTGGTAGCCGTCCCGGTTGATATCGGAAAAATCGACCGCCATGCTGAAGTTACTGAGGCTCCGGATCTTCTGCCAGTCGATCAGCTTAAACCGCCCGTTACCCTGGTTCATCCACAACCGGTCGGGGGCTTCAAAATCGTTGCAGATATAAAGGTCGATCAGCCCGTCACCGTCCAGATCCTGGAACCGGGCGGTGAGCCCCCAGTCGGGCTGCAGCCCCAGGAAGTTCCCGTTTTGATCCAGGAACATCTCTTCGAGATCGGTGTCGCTGACTTTTTCAAATTCACCGCCCTCGTTCAGGTATAGCTCGTCCACCTCCCCGATCTCGTACCGGCCCGCCACTTTGCCGTCCTCGTAGTGAATTTTAAAATGCTGGTCGAACGGCGGGGCCAGCTCATACTTTTTGGAGAGATTGCCGAGAGGCTCGGTGAGGATGTTGTTCCATTCGATCTGGTTGGAGGAATACAGGTCGTAGACCGACTTCTCCTTGTACTTGGCGATATACAGGTCCAGATACCCGTTCCCTGTGATATCGGCCAGGGCCATCGTCGTGCTGCCGTTGGCTTCTCCCAGCGCGGTGTCTTCCCGGCGGTGAAACTGCCCGTTTCCATCGTTGATGTAGAGCGCGTTTTCCTTGCTGAAACAGGTCACCAGCAGATCCAGGTGCCCATCCCCGTTAACATCGGCAAAAACGGCACCGGTCGAGTAATATCCTTCATGAGCCACACCGGCCTGATCCGTGATATCCCTGAACTCCATGCCACCCATATTTTTGTACAGCCGGTTGGGGCCGTTCAGGGCGCTAAAATAGAGGTCGACCAGCCCGTCACCGTCGATATCGCCGGCGGCCACCCCGGAGCCGTTCATCAGGTGGCGGTTCTCGCCGATCTCCTCCAGCGTGAGCCGGTTGGTGAAATCGATATTAGTATCCGAGGAAGAGAGCTGACGGAAGCCGGGTTGCCCCTCTTCAGCCGGGGTTAACTCTTCAAACCGGTAGCCCTTGCCGTCACCGCCTGCCGCCTTTTGACCGGACTCTTCCGGGGCAGAGTGCGAACAGCCAATGAGCAGGCTTAAGCTAGTTATAAATATGATTGCGTTTATAATTTTCAACGACGAGTGTTTATTTAATTGTTTCCATGTTATTCTATTTTGCCCGCTCATTTGGTTTACCCCTGAAGGGGACTTTCCTAAAGTGCCTAATTCTGAGGATATCATCCGAAAATGGATTATAAATATTTTCAAAGTTTTGAAATTGGCAGATTTGATCTTAAATGCAATTCTGCAAGTCCCCTTTAGGGGATTTAGGGGTGCCCAATACAAGCAGAAAAATACTCAGGCTTCAAACAGCAGACACCATTTTCTACTGATAAGTCCGCGAATAACCTGCTTTGACTTGAAATCACATTGTACAAAGCCTTTTTCAATATCTCATTTCAGGCAGATCAATCAATCTTAAAATTCCTGGCTTGTTCACCAGTGAACAGACGGTTGTTAACCTGATCCAGTACGAAACTTTTGTCCCCGATTTGTACACGAATTCCATTTGTACCGCGTTCCAGGCTCCGCATATCCGGCGGTACTCCGCGGCCGGTCCAGCCGATCACAAAAAACTGAGTATTTTCCGCCTTTTGGTTTATCTGGAGTGATTCCCCGGTTTCCAGGTCCGCTGCTTCGGGGGCGATTACCCATCCGTGAAAGCGACCTTCACGCTCATTTTGGATGGTAAATGTAGGCAGCTTTTTTTCGGTTCCCGTTTCAACAGTCAAACCCCAGAGCGGTTCATGCGAGCCGTAATTCAGGTTCCAGGTATAGCTCATGGTGCTGTCCGCCTCCAGCCGGTCCGCCACCGCCACCAGCGCTTCATTCTTTTCGGGATCGGCGAACTGTACCAACATGTGCCGGCGATAGCGATCCACTCCCAGTTTCCCATACTGAGCTCCGCCGTCGATTACGGAATAGCCCCCGTTTTCATATTGCTCAAAATGCACCTGCCTGCCGGTCGTATTTTCAGCTCCCGTTTTACCGTTCATCAGCACTTTGCTGTAATAACGGGGAGCCCGCTCCTTGTTCGGTCCCCCGATGAACATTTTTTGAAATCCAATCAGGCCGAGTTGTCCCGCCTCGGTTTGCGACCAGGCATGGCTGTGGTCCGAGCCGTCGGCGATAAGATTGGCAAAAATGTCATCAGGATTCTTCCAGCGGTTGCGGAACAGCGTCGTGCCCCACCCGCTGCGGATCGCTTTCGGATACACGCCGGTGGGATCTTTGGCTTCCAGCTCCTCCGGGTAGTAGAGCATCGCCCAGATGGTGCCCTGGCGTTTGAAGTCGTATCGCTGTGACGGATCATCCCGGGGGACAGCCAGCTTGCCGGTGTGCCGGTCGTACCACCACAGGTAGTAGGGCAAATCCTCTTCCGGTGCCCAGTTCAGCAGCAGGCTGGCCCAGCCCTCTTCGTTGATCGCGGGGCCGCCCACGCCGGACATCAGGTAGATCTTGTGCCCGGTCATCGTTCCATTTTGGGGAATACCGGCAAACGACCCGGCATATATCGCCTGCCTGTGCCAGTCGATACTGCGGGCCGCCTGGTACAGTTCGTCGTCCCCCACGCTTTGGGCGGCATAGATAGCCGGCAGCAGGAAGATGCCGCCGTAACTCGTATAGCCGATCCCTTCCTGCGTTACCCCGAGATTGTCGTACCCGTTACGGATATGCTTTTTCAGGTGCTCCTTGATCGTCTCGTACCGCTCGGACCTGCTTTTTTCCTCACCCACCGCCAGCATCATGATCAGTTCCCCGCCGCGGCAGACCGCCGTCCAGTTGGAGCCGTAGGTGTGGTCGATGTTGGCGTGGTAATACTCCTCCCAGGCATCAAGAGCAGTAACAATTTTTTGCCGGATATAGGCCCGCTGTTCCGCGCTCCAGGCATCGTGCAACCAGTCGTAGGCCAGGGCAAATCCCATTCCCACCGTGGCACGAGACAGGCCGTAGCCCTCCTCCGGCAGGCGCCCGTCGGGGTCCGGATCTTCATGCACGGCCACCAGGGTTTCATAAGCGATATCGGCATATTTCTCATTACCGGTCAACTGGTACAGGAAAGCAGCGCTCTGCGCCAGGTAGGAGCGGGCGTAATTCCAGTTGGATTCGGTGGCCCCAAAGGCCTCGTACCCATCCTTGACTTTTTCTTTCAACAGTTGAAAAGCTTCAGCATGATGGGAGCCTTCCACCTCAACGGCCTGCCGTATTTGCTGAAGACGATCTTCTTGCAAAAACAGCCGGGGATGCTGAACGAAATTACCGGCTGTTCTGGAATTTTGAGCTACAGCCGGTGTTGCATTAAAAACCAGCAGACAACACGTTAACAAGCCACACGCAGGAAAAAGAAATAAATTTTTGATATGTTGCATGTTCATCTGATTAAATAACTTTCGTTTCAATACGTTCATCAATTACAATAACCAAATCATTTTAAAAAATGAGTTCCACATAAGAGGATACAAACCGATCCGTAGAAGAACCGGAAAATGAAGAATGCCGGCTGGTTGAAGATCCGGAAACCGGGTTGACATTGTTATCAGGTCCGGCCTTTACAAAAGAGGACATCGCACGGGATTTTCCGGAAGATTCAGATCGTGATGCTATTATCTTAAGACGACCCGTTGGGTTATGAGTGTTTTGTTCGACAGTAATTTGCTGATCGCTTTGCTTGTTAAATCTCATCCAAATCATCAAGAATCTTCCATTCTGTTTAAAAAATATGCGGATCAGTCCACCTCCTTTTACATGGCTACCCACTCGCTGGCGGAAGTGTATCGAAACCTGACCAGAGGGTTGGGGTACCCTTAATTTTACAGCGAATGAAACTTTCCAAATAATCCATCAGTCCATGCTACCTATTTTTAAGCAAATCAGTCTGGCGGAAGAGGATTATTTAGGTGTGCTAAACTATGTAAAGGAGTACAATCTTGAAGGCCCAATTGTCTATGATGCCCTGATAGCCAGAGCTGCCGAAAAGGCCTCTGTACATGCACTAGTAATCTTCAACACCAAAGATTTCAACCGAATAACTTCATTGACCTCCGCTGAACTCATCCACCCTTGATTCCTTTCTGCTACCTTTCATTATCGAAACCATTGAATGCCTCCTTCCACTCGTTTCTAAGCTCATTTTTGATTTCCGGTGAGATATCGTCATCCATGAGATTATTAAACTCATGCGGATCCTCCCGAAGGTTAAATATTTCTTCCGTACCGCTGTGGTACCGGTTATAGACCCACTCTTTGGAGCGAATCGATCTGCCGTGTTTGGTTTCTATCTTTACATACTCTATTTCATCGATTTCCTCGTTTTTAAAGAGCGGCAGCAGGCTCCTGCCCTGGACCCTGTCGTGATACGGTAATCCGGCCAGCTCTGCTATCGTCGGATAGATATCCACAAATTCAACGAGTCCGTCGTACTGCTGCACGCCGCCGGATTGCGTGGGATCATGAATAATCAACGGGGACCTGTTCGATTCCTCGTAGAGATAGTTCTTGAACCAGAGCCCGTGCTCGCCGAGCTGAAACCCGTGATCGCTGACCAGCGCAACGATGGTATTCTCCCGCAGTCCTTCCTCTTCCAGGACCTCCAGGATGCGTCCTACCTGTTCATCCACAAACGTGATCGAGGCATAATAGGCTCTGATGGCCCGCTTGTGCTCGTTTTTGGTGATATCATAGTCGGAAGCAAAGTAGTCGAGCACGATCTCCGGGATGTCCGCCCGGTCATCGGGATGAGCGGGAGGCAGGGTGATATCGGCGGTGTCATACATCGCAAAAAAGCGTTCCGGGGCCACCAGGGGTACATGGGGACGAATAAACCCCGGTGCGATAAAGAACGGCTCATCTTTGTGCTCCCTGATCAGCTCGATGGTACGGGTTGCGACGTTGTAATCGTGCTGCAGGCTGTCGTGCTTCTTCGCCTTGAGCCAGCTGATGGCTCCGCCGGTGCCGACGGTGTCCTCCTCGTAGGGCGTGGCGTTGTAAAACACGCCGTTGGTGTTGAGCTCAAATCCCTTGCAGTTATGGGTGATATCCCACGAGCGCGGGTCGTCCGCACCGGAAGAACAGACCGCTATGTCATCGGGAACGCCCATATGGAAGATTTTACCGGCCCGGGCCGTAAAATAGCCGTTTTCCCTGAAGAGCTGGGGCAGGGTGACCAGGTCCGGGATATTATCCCTCAGGCCATCCGACAAATTCTTGACTCCCACTTTACCGGGATACATACCGGTCAGCAGCGAAGCTCGTGAGGGATTGCAGAGCGGAAACTGGGTGTAGGCCTGGGTAAACTGGATGCCGTTTTCGTCCAGCCGGTCGATATTCGGCGATTTAACCACGGAATTGCCATAACTGCCCAGGTCGGTCGTGAGGTCATCGATCATGATGAACAGTACATTTTTTCGGGGATTGGACTGATCGGGAGCCTGCCTACAGGAAAGCATCCCGGCTATCAGAAGCACCAGACAGCCTGCGATAGAAATATTTATGATTTTGCTTTCAGGGAATTTCATGATCCGATTTATCTGCTTACTGTGTATGTCGTTCAATTTATTTTAAATTTTAATACCAGTACAGCATCTGCGAGATCAGCGTAATCTGCGGGAGAATATTAGTGCCCAAATGGCGCAGATATCGCATATTTTCGGTCAACCACTTTGCATAGGTAATGGATAAATATTGCTCATTATGTTGCTAGCTTTAATTTTGAGGAGAAAGCCAGCTAATCATCTTCATAGCTAGGCCTACCGTAAAAAATCACAATATCCTCTTTCCGATGATAGAAATGTTCCTTTTTGGGTGAACAAAAACGAACACTCCCCGCCAGAGGAAAGGCTATTGTGACTTTTTGAGGAAGCCATATTTAATGGTGCCCCACCTCCGGTTCCTAACGATCTACCGCTGATTACGCTGATCTCGCAGATAGCACAAAAAACATCAATCCGATCTGGTAAACCGATAATCTTGTTTATCATAATTACTTCTTTGTACATTCATTCTTTTCGCATTTCGGTAGTTGTATCGAATGGTCATCTATATAGATCTCATCAGCTGTTTTCCCGCTGCTAATTTGGGGATGGGACGCCCCTTTCGGGAGCAGCGTCAACACCACGGTGATATGGCCCTCATTTGCCACGTCGATCCACTTGTTATACTGGTAGTTCTTCCCGCGGTAGTCGATACCGGGATTATGCCGCTCGGTTTCACCGCCGTACCGTACGCGCCCGGTGGTTATGTCCAGCGGCTGCTCCACGCCTAAAATTGTGGCACGCAGGCTGGCCCCGTCGGGGTTGGTGATTGTGAATCCGCCTTCGTGCACGTCGACGGTATTGTATTCCGGCGTATTCAGCCGCCAAATTTCACCGTTGTCCGATTCATAATCGAGCACAAATACCCCGCCCTGGTCCTCAAAAACGGAGTAATCGACCACGAAGCAGGTCTGCTGGTTTTTGACGCCTGTGTTGCTCCCCCGCCCGCAGGCAAAACCTGATCCGTCCGGTAAGGTCTCAAATCCTAAAAAAGTACCTTCGCTTTTTATGCCCTCCTGGTCTTTCGAGACGGGACCCGGAAACAGGTTGGTCTGGCCGGCCACAAGCTGCGTGCGTCCCGCGCCGTCGATAAAGAACGAACCCAGCCCGATCAGTCGCACGGTGTTGGCATCCGGTCCCCAGTGCCCGGCAAAGCGCTCCGCCGAGGTGTTGTAGGTGGCCACGATATCATTTTCGTTGCGGAACCGGTCGCGGAATACCACCACGCCCTGCTGCTCGTCGGCATAGGTTTGCCAGCCGATCGACGCCGGGTTCTTTGCCTCCACCGTTTCCGGGTAGTAGAGCAGGCTGTAAATATTGCCGCGGTCCAGGTAATCGTGCATCCACTTGAGTGCCGGCAGCTGACGTTCCGGGTAGAGACGGAATCCCATGCCGATCAGCCCGGATCCCATATTCTGGTTGTCGTCGGAAAGGTCGGCCTTGACACCGACCTCACTCTCCTGCCGCTCGATGGAGACCGTCGAGGTCATGATCCCCCAAAGCGACTGCTCCGATGCCGGTTCGAAAAAACGCAGCACACTTGGGATCTGGTCGCCCAGCCGGTTCTCAAATGCAATCAGCGCCGGACCGATGAACGACCAGTTGTAGGCGTGGTACCCCATGCTCTCCGCACTCCAGCCATTTTCCAGCAGATTTATCTCCATGTGGTCAGATAACCGCTTGAAGGTGTCCCAACGGAGCGGCTCCATGATCGACGGCTCCCCGGCGGTGGGATTGTCCCACACTAGGCTGGCAAACAGGACGGCTCCCCAGCGCACGCCCATCCAGTTGCTGACGAGACTGTAATTGGCTTCGCGACCCATATTAGCCGAAGTGGCGTAGGTGATTTTGTAGATCTGCCGGTTTACGTCATCCCGCTGCGGCTGCGACCAGGCCGGGTAGCAGTGGTCATAGGCCACGGCCATACCCCGGAGCATGGCAGCCCGTGTCAATCCCCTTGACACGGGATTATTGAAAATCTGATCATCCCTGAACACCTCTCTCAGGTTGGAATATGCGCGGTCAGCCCACATTTGTTCGCCGGTAAAGGTATACAGCAGGCACTGGTCACCCGCCAGTTTAGCCGTTTCCTGGGCTTCGTAAGAAGTGCCATAATCGACATCCCGCACCTTCTCCCGGAAATTCCCAAACCAGCTTTTATAGGGTTCCGTCTTGATGCGCTCGCGCAATTCCGGAACGTCATCCAGGGATATCAAACCGCGGGGATGCTCGCCGGTGGCGTGCTTGCCTTGCAGGGTGTCGGTATTGATGAGCCAGTCCCAGACCGGATTTTCCTGGGATAAAGCGTGCCGGGGGAGCAATGCTATAACCAGGAACCAGAAAAACAGGCTTTTAAGGGTATTGGTAATCTTTCGTTTCATGCTGAAGAAGCGGGTGTAGATTTTGAACTAAACATTAGAACCATCTCAATGGGTATGTTCATTTTTTCAACGACGAAAAAACGAACCAAAAAAGTCGCCGGCTGGTGAAATTTTTGTCGCGTTCCCTGCGTCTACGCTAAAACCATTTAACTCGATCCGCTGGGAAACGCGGATCTCAAACAGAAATGGTTTCTTTACGCTCCGCCTGCACTCACTATACCAACAAAAATTTCAAAAGGCCGGTTGCTATATTAACTCAAATCTCATATCCATATTTAGATTAATTTAACTTGCCACATACGATTCCGTGAAAATGCAGCCCACTATGTAAGTGGACCGCACTTGCTTACAATAATCCCGGTGGGGTACACCTTTCAGGTGTGCTCCACCTTGAAAAGGCTATTGGCTTACCACCGTCTTAATCTCCAGAGGCATGGACTGGCCGGGCACCACGCTAAAGCGGTTGCCGATCTCCATATCCTTGTTGGCCGGCACCCGGTAGCGCACGCTGTAGTCGCCGTAAAAACCGTGGAAGCGCAGGTAGCCGTCGCCGTTGGTTACCAAGCTCTCTTCGGTGGTCCACCGGTCGTTGATTAGTTTGTCAATGGTGTGATACACCGGGCGAAGGTTGTAAGCCGGGGATAGTTCCCCCTCCCACTTTACCGCATCACCCATCACACCCCAGAAATAGAAATCCTTGATCGCGGGGTGCCCGAAGGCGACGGTCATGAAATCTTCCGTGTAGCGGGCCATCGCCTCGTCCGGATCGTCGCTCATGTACTTTTCCAGGCCGCTCTCCTGCAGGTCATCCTCGCCCACGAAATATTCGGTAACCTGCAGCGGCACGCCGGCGGCCGACATCTCATCAAAATAATCGACCGTCTGCTGCAGGGTGATCGGCATGTCGATGTGGCACTGCAGTCCGATGGCGTTCGGCTGGCACCCTTGCCCGGAAAGCCGCTGCACGATCTCGATATACCGCTTGCGCTGCAACTCGTTGGTCACCTTGCGGCCGTCCTGGGAAGTTAGTCCGCGTCCGACGAACGCGTTCGGATTGGTCCCGTAGTCGTTCAGCAGGTAGGCGGCATCCGGATTTTCCTCCCGTGCCCACTGAATGATGGTGCAGATCATATCGACGATATTTTCATAGGACTCCAGGTAGGGCCACTCGCGTTTATCAAAATTTTTCATGGCGGGCTCCCAGAGAATCTCGTTAAGCAGATCCCACTCCAGCACCTGGTCTTTGAAGCGGGAGGTCAGATCCCGTATGCGCACCTCCACATAGTTCATCTGGGTTTCATACGGGTATTTTTCCAGCCAGTCGGGCACCGCCTTCGGCACGGTCCAGAACAGGTTGTGACCCTTGGGAGCGATATTGTGAGCAAGTGCCCATTCCACGGAATCGATGAAACCGTCCAGGTCCAGTTCCCCCTGCTGATCGGCTGTTTTGGCCAGGTTGTTGCGAGGGCGCTCCGTCCAGTAGCAGGTACAATTCAGGGCGTTGAACAGGTTGGCGTATAGGTCGCGGTAATTTTCGAGCCGCTCCGCACGGGCATCCCCGACCCGGTACATCTGGTCCATCGCAACGTTGTTGTCGCCGAATTTGAAATGGTGCTGCTGCAGCTTCACATCCACCGGGAAGTTGGTCAGCGGTTTACCGTCCTGCCCGACCAATCGAACGGCGACGTCGCCCTTCCGGTACGTGTCGATATTTTGCCGGGCGGCCTCCAGCACCTCCTCATCACTGCGCAGTTTCCCGTTTGCAAATTTACTGTTTGATGCCAGGGCCGGGTTCGTGGATTGGGTGTCGACCGACAATCCTTTGGCGCCCAGCGCCGTTCCGGCCAGTCCGAGGGCGGAGTGCGTCAGGAATTCTTTTCTGGAGAGATTGCTCATTGAAATTACTTTTTTATTTGAATTCACGCAGACCCTCAGGGTTTCGGTAATCCAGAGGATCTTGTCACAAAATCACTTTTCAAAGCGCAACCAGCGGCCGCTGTGGCTTTCCACCATCACGGATTTTCCGAGCTCGTGGGTTTCACCGGTAACCGGACTGGTAACCCTGCTGTATTCATAGTCCCGGATATCCAGATTTACCATCTTGTCCTGGTTGCTGTCGTTCAGCAAAAAGTAGTGGTCAGCCTCAGGGGCCGCTATCCGGTAGGCGATCGCCTCCTCGGAGTGGAACGGGACGTCGTAGGGACCCAGCGCGTAATCCCTGAGCATCTGTTCGGCCTCTTTATTGCCCGGTTTAAACGTCATGTGAGAAGCTTCGTAGCCCAGCAGAACGGCCGTTCCCTCTCCCAGATGATGCTCCGTGATGGCCGGTTCTCCGCGATCGGAAAAGCTGGCTACCACATCGGCCGTATACGGGGTGATGCCCGCCGTAACGCCGTGCACCTCAAAATCCCCGATACTGTTGGGGCGGTTCTTGTCGGCTTTCTGGTAGTCGTGGATGGCGGCCCCGAACAGTTGTTCAAATTTGCTGCCTTTTCCCGTGTCCAGCAGTTGGGTGTAGGAGTCGTACCACGCGCCCGGCATATCCATCACCAGCCGGCCGCCGTTTTCGACGTACTCGGTCAGGATCCCGAACATATCCTTTTCGATAGCCAGCGTTGCCGACAT
Organism: Halalkalibaculum sp. DA3122; assembly: GCF_043951865.1. Lineage (NCBI taxonomy): Bacteria > Pseudomonadati > Balneolota > Balneolia > Balneolales > Balneolaceae > Halalkalibaculum > Halalkalibaculum sp. DA3122. Next base: position 18,719 of record NZ_JBINJF010000022.1, on the reverse strand, counting down.
GTAGATAACCCGGTACCGCTGGGCAAGTCCCTTTCTCAGGTCAGACTCCGTGACATACTCGAACGGAACGTCACCGTTGATCAAGGCCCGGCTGGCACCTACACGCGCTTCAATCGGAAACATCCTGAAATCATCTTCGCCGTGTACGGCTATGGTGGTCCAGACCGCCTCGTTGTTCCAGTCGGCAAATACGCCCACATAAGGCTCTTTTTGTGCATCCCAGAGTTCATCGCGGTATTCCTGCAGCGCCTGCCCGATTTTTCCCACCTTCCGTGCGCGAGGCGTGATTTCGTTATTTTTTCCCAGCAGGCTGTATTCGCCCGCCTCCCAGCCGGCGGTGCGTGCGCTCCAGGCCCACAGGCCGAATCCTTTAAAACCTGCGGCAATATGATTGTAGATGAACTGGGTCATGGTATGGTCATCCACCTTAAATCCATGGCCGCTGCCGCTGAAATACTGGGGACCACCGGTCGACTCCCACGCGGCCGCCCATCCGCCTTTAAAAATATCGGTGGCGTAGGAGGCCTGCATGAAGGTGGGGCGCAGCACCTCGTTGTCCACACGCTCGAAATGCCATGAAAAGTGCATGGAGGGATAAAAGGTGCCGAAATCGGTCATCACTTCGGCGATGCCCTCGAGGTCCACGTTGTACCAGGTTTGCGGGTAAAACAGTCCCAGCTCACCGCCGCCGCGGTAGGGGGCGTGGGGATAAAAATCGGTAAATCTCTGGGCATCATTGCGGATATTGTCGAGGTTGTGATCCGCCTTGAAGCGGAAAACATCCCTTATGTGCCTGTATTCCTTGGTACTGAGATTCTTCCAGTTCTTTTCAAAATCCTCCCAGGAACTGAATCCGATCTGGCCGTAATCCCCGATATTGAGTCCCGCGTGATCCTGGTTGTATGCCTCGTTTAATTTCTCAATGGTTCCATACTGCTCTTTGGCCCATTCCACAAACAGCTCTTCACCCTCTTCTGTGAGGTCCATTTCAGTGCCGCCCACCTGTGGATCGAAGGCGGTGCTGCTTCCATCCGGAGCTTCCTGGTTGGGGTTTTGCTCCTTGAACTCCGCGGTCTTCCGCACGCGATCCTTCATCACCTCGAGCTGGTATTCCTGCATTTTGGGGTGATTGCGAATGTCCTCGACAGGGGTATCTTCGGGTATTCCCAGCTCGTTCAGCAGCTCGTCACTGATGGCCTCCCAGCCGCCCTGGCTGTACCACCACGGGATGATGCCCTCTTCCAGCGCAATCATCTTCACCTCTTCTTCACTCCATTCCGGGGTGGTCATCAGCTGCTTCAAATTGGTGTACCCCAGCTTTTTCATGGTCCGGAAGTGCCAGCGGATGTCCTCCTCGGTATCGCCGGGCCGCATCACATACACCGCCCCGATCGGCATGGGGGCAATTTTTTCGAATTTCTCCTGCACTGGGGAGTGGTGCATGTTGGCGTACTTCTCCTTTAGGTAATCGTGGTTATCCTGGGCGGTGGCGGCTGTACCGGCAATCAGTGTTGCCATTAAAGCGGATATCAGCAGGCAGAATATTTTTTGTGTATTCATAACATTCGTCATTTAGTTATTAATTAAACGGGCATCAGAAAATTTAAGATTGCCGTTTTACGGTTGGAGGTAGTCAATTTGAAGAGTTAACTGGACGCGCTGTAAAGTGATCAAAAAGACTGTGTAGCCCAACATTGATTCCTAAAGATCATTAGGTCAGGTTAAGAAAAATTGTGCATACCGCTTATATGGTCTTTGGATACCTTTTTAGTAGTGTTCATTTTTTCACCGATGAAAAAATGAACCAAAAAAATCGCCGGCTGGTGAAATTTTTGTTTCCCGACAGCTGTCGGGGCTTAACGCTCCGGCTGCGGTCACTGTACCAACAAAAATTTCAAAGGCCGGCAGACAACCTCTTCTCGTACTTATTTTTATTATATAGTTCACGTTAAATATTATCACTTCCACAGGATCACCACGGTTTCACGGGGTCCCAGGAATATTTCATTCCCTTCAGTGTTTACCTGGTCTTTTTTGCCCCAAAGCAGGTCCGCTTTCAAATCCGGGTGTTTCACATGCAGTACGGTTCGCTTTGGTTGTTCGGTGCCGTTGGTAACCACCGTTACATACCGACCCTCATTTTCCATGATGCGAAGCACACAACCTTCGCACTGTTTTTTAAAACGGAACGGAACCTGATCGATCAAATCTCCGGTATAATAGCGGATAAAACCGGTCAGCCCTTTATTGTCCTTCTGCCAGGCCCCGAGCCCGACCAGGGAGGGCACCCAAATGCTTTCTCCACCACCAACCGAATGCCGGGTTCCTGTCGTCCAGCCGTTTTCATCCCCGATCGAACTGCTGCCCATCGCCTCGATCTCCCCGACCCAGAGATGATACGGCAGCGTAACATCGGGTTCATTCAGTTCTATATTCCCGTATGGACTTAACAGGCGTATCTCCGTGTATCTTCCCCCAAAAGTTTCTTGCAGGGGGAAATCGTCTTTGGTCGGCCAGAAATCACGGTATTGGTCATAAATCCCCGTCAATCCGCTGGCCAGCAGGGTGTTTCCGCTGGTTACAAAGGTCTCTAGTCCCTCCGCCTGTTCTTTGGTCACGGAGGTGACATGCGGTAAAATGATCATCCTGGATTCCCCGGTATTCCGATTCCAGCCAAAATCGTGCATATGTTTGATGCGCACCGGGATCCCCAGCTCCTGGAACGCCTCGTAATAGGCCAGGGCCGAAAGCACGTGCGCATTTCGTTTGCGCCCGATATGATCCTCTTCCACATCGATATTCCAGCCCTCGGTGGCCAGCTGCAGGGTCATGGTTTCCAGGCTCAGCATGATGGTTACGGGAGCGGTAACCGGTTCTGCCCCCGCAAAGAAATCGCTGTGCTTGTTCACAATTTTGGCAATCTGGCCGGCGGTTTTGATGCGCTCGCTGGGGCGGCCCTGGAAGTCAAGCAGAGACCAGTCGGAATCGGCATTCAAGGTCCAGAAAATGGCTCTGTCGGCGCCGGAACCGATAATCGTCCACAGGAACTGGGCGATATCCTTCTCGGTAGGATGAAACGGGTAGGCCGGCCGGTACAGGTTGTTGCCCCCCTGTAGCTCGGTAATCCAGAACGGTTTCGGCTCGGCGCTGCCGCGAAGCAGGGCCGACTCATAGGCGGCCCCCAGCGCATACTGATCGCGATCCAGGATACCCCCGAAATGCCAGGACGGGTGCATCGATCCCCCGATATGATCCAGCACCGCACGCCAGGAAGGCAGATCGGTGGAAATGTTGGTGACGTTGCTAATCAGCGAGTGGCCGTTGGCGTGCAGCTGGGTTTTCTTGTCATATTTGCGTACCTCGCTGCCGATCCAGTCCAGGTACCAGGTCATGTGGAAGCGCCAGAACGTGTACCAGTCCACGAAGGCACGGGAAGGACCCTGCTCCCAGCTGTCCCGGTAGGTAACTTCTTCAAAGGAGGCGTAATCGCCCCACATCTGGTCAACAGAGCCGTATTTTTCACGCAGCCAATCCCGGAAGCGGCTCATCGGCAGCGGGTCGGTGGCGGGAAAGGTGCCGGGTTCGTTCAGCAGCATCCAGGTATCCAGGGCCGGGTGGTCCTTGTACCTGTTCACCACGGTTTTGATGTAGTGGCGCGCCTCGTGCATATCCTCCCGGTTTTTCAGCATCACCGATACACCCGTACCCGCCGGACCCAGCGTGGGGCAGATTCCGACCCCGTATTTTTCGGCGGCATTAAAAGCGGCATCGTATTTTGAAAAATCCCACTTCTCCGGGCTGAACGGGTCCAGCGTAACCCAGATACGGGCCACCGGCATGTTGTGTTCATACAGGATTTTGAACAGCGAATCGATCTGCTGCGGGTCGTCCGGCAGGCCTACCTGCGAGCCTATTTCCGGTACCTGGGCCGAAGCCGAAACAGAGAATAATACAACCAGCAATATTGCGATCGACAGTTCACCACATTTTTCCAAGAGTGATTTCATAAGCCTGCGATTTAATTTCACATAAAATTTGCTGTCCCGGTTCAACAGTCATTTCAACGGCTGAACAAGTTGAACTCCGGTCGATCCGTACGGCTCATACCCGTCCGAATTTACTTTGCGATACAGCTCACGGGCATCCTCCGCATCTTCCCACCAGTTCCACTGTCCTTCGGTATGCGGGTGGGGATAAGCTTCGACGGTATCCGCCATCGCTGCCAATTCCTGTAGCCCGCTTTTAAGTACTTCTTTCAGCTCTTCGGTCTGGTATGGCGCACCCCGGTTATACAACCTGTACCCGTAATACGATTTGGCTGCACCTCTTCGCAGCCTGGCGGTGATAAGAGTTCGCCTGAATGTTTGATATAGCTTGTCATACTGTTGACTGCTTTCAATGTACGGCTCGGCGTTTTCGATCTCCTGAAGGGCTTTACGTGCCAGTTCCACCCCGTAATTCTTTTCCCTGACAACCATCCGGAGGTATTCCATAGTCATTTTTTCACCCGGTTCCACCCATCCGTTTTCCACTACCCAGTGGGCCTCTATCTTCAAGGGTCCATCAGGTTCTTTATATCGCGGGGGAGAAAGATGATTGACCACTTCATTCCAGTAATGAAGGGTGGTATCCACATTATGAGCGATATCCGCAACGGGATTTTCCAGCCACTTCCCGGAGACGTGTCTGCCGTATATGGAGGGATAATCAAAATCGAGGCGGGAATGATTGGCCGTATTCAATCCCAGTGAGTAAAAAACGGACTTGGTAATGTCCTCGGCCTTTTGGAATACTAGCTTTAGAGGTGGCACCGCTTTTTTCCCGTAGTTCTGAGTAATAAATTCTTCATAGATCCGGTCGAGGTCGAGATCCGGATTCTGCTGAAGTGCGTGAAGGGTATATAAATTCAGCTCTGAAGTACGATTCAGGATCTGGGTAGTTCCAAACCTGTCGGTACGGGCCACATAACCGACGACATTGGATTGGTTCAGAAAATAGGACCATCGATCTCTGATATGCTCCGCAAACGTTCCGGCCACGATGCTCTGTCCGTGGAATTCCCCGGTTGGGTCAAACTCTACAAGTACCGGGCGGTCCACCCGCTCCACATAACGGTTGTTCGGGTGCGTCATGATAAAATCGTGCGGCGACTCTTTCATCATGATTGTGATCTCGTCATGCTCAATCAGCTCAACCATATCCAGCACGGCACGCATCTCCTGCTTGGTGTAAAAGAAGGTACGGGCATACAGCGAAAGGTCCCGCTCGTCAATAATCACGCTGGATAGCGTATCCACCAGGGCCGCCAGCTTCTGTCCCTCGGTTTCCAATTTTTTGGAATACTGATCCTCCACATGTGCGCCGGTTTCGATAAAAGTGAGGACGATACCGTCTATCCCGGGAACCATATCCAGCATATCACGGTAATCCTGTTTTACCCACTTCCAGAATTCGGGATTGTCCAAGTTGATGGTTCTGTCGGGACCGGTTTTAAATCGATCGGGATAGTAGTCGAGATCATAAAGAGCGTGATCCCACACCACTACCTCTTCAACTCCCTTTTCATGGGCCTTTTTAGTCAGCTCATTGGTAAGTTGCCGTTTTTCGGTGTTGCGGACATCTTTCAGATCCATGACAATTTGGTGGGATATCTGCAGGTGATTGATATCGTATTCCTCCAGATGATCGATCACCAGCTGGGATTTCTGCTCGTTATCAGAAAGAATATTCCATCCCTTTATATACTGGTTACTGTACCTCTCGGAAGTGGAATTCGACTCACATCCTGCTAAATGAATGGCAAAACCCAACAGAATTAGTAATTGTACAAACCTAATGCAGCGAAATATACTTGTATCTTCTTTCATCACATCCCTTTAAACCGCATTTTTTCCACTATTCAATTAAACCCTCATCACCAGATACCAGGATGAATTATCCGGATGCTGATTTCCCAAGGTTTCCTCCTGCAAATAAAAAGGAGTACGAAGTTTCCATCGTACTCCTTCAGTAATTTAAGGGTTCTGCCAGCTCAACATTACTTATAGAGCATTGTTAAAGTCGGTTTCACCAGTAGGGACGGGGAATACAAGGCTTCCGTCATTCCATGGCAACGGGCTGTTTGCAGAACGGTCTCCACGAGGTATATCCTGGCGGAGTGCCTGCAGATACGGCAGCCGGTCTCCTTCGAATGAGAGTTCCCGCATCCGTTCTGCGTGAATTATTTCGGCGGTGAGATCACCCTGTGCAATGGGACTGAGTCCTGCCCGCTCGCGAATGGTATTGATGTCGCTGCGCGCCTGGGCAACATCCTGGTTGGCACCATTGCCGCCGAGGAATGAGATAATCGCCCGGGTCAGGTACATTTCAGAAACCCTCAACAGCGGTACATTGGTCACCGGCGGAGCGTCGGGATTTCTATAGTACTTGTTCACCCAAACAGTAGGCCGATCGAACTCAAGCCCGCCGGTGTCATCACCGGCCTCAAACCGCTTGTACAGCTGCTGGTAACGCAGGTCGTTGGTGGCCTCTGTGGTCTCATTCCTGTCATTTACGTTATCGATCCAATCCACTTTTTCAAGGAAGGAATAACTGGCAGCAATGAACTTTGAGTTGTTGACAATAGAACCACTCAGCCCCCAGTCGGCACGTGTGGCGTTCCATGAGTTCCACGCTTTTGGCCATTTCCAGTTACTGGCATGGCCTACGCCGTCACCGTCAACATACTGGTAATACCAGACCACTTCATTGGGGCGGGTATGGATATCCTGCTCCCAGGCCACGATAGGATCCTCATCCAGAGTAAACCGGGAATCCTCGATAACCTCGGTCGCCATTTGCTGGGCCAGGTCCCAGTTCTGCATTTCAAAAGCTACCCGTGCAAGTAACAGTTTTGCAGCGGGTTTGGTGGCCCGGCTGTAATTATACTGCTCCGGATCGACCGAGCGCGGTGCATCGGGCAGATTTTCGATCGCAGCCTCCAGATCTGAAACGATCACATCATAGAGTTCTTCAACTGTGCCCCGGGGCTTGTTGGCTTCACCAAATCCGGCCGTTGGTTCGGTACGTATTATGACTGATTGTTCCGAGAGATTATCCTGGCTGTAGGGCGGAGAGAATGTTTTGGCCAGCATATAGTAATTATATGCCCTAAGGAACTTGAATTCACCGTAGATCCTGGAGATCTGGTTATCGGGATCCTCAAACGGAGGTTCACCATCGTTGTTCATGAAATTTTCATTAATGAACTGAATGCCGTCATTGGAGTTACCTATTACGGCATACGCACTCCGCCAAATTTTATTTAGCGCCGAATTATCGGGATTATGATTCAGATCATAAAACACATTGGCTTCACTAGGTCCGATAAAATAGCCGTTTCCGGCATCACTGAACGGAACCGTAATATCTGTTGGCAATGTTCGGGCAAAGCTGCTAAAAGTAAATGTGGTTTCATTGCAGCATTCGCCTGAGGTCATCCAGTAGGAGCCTACGACCAAGTGTTCCAGATCGGTTACAGATTGCCATTCACCCTGTCCGGGACCCTCACCTGAAGAGGGGGTCACGTTATTCAGGTAATCTTCTCCTTCACAACCGATTGCCACAAACAAGCAGGCGACTATGAATGTTAGTAATTTCGTCTTCTTCATAATGATATCCTTTTCTGATTAGAGAGTAACAAACTTGTTGTTAAAAGCTCAGATTAACACCCAAGCTGAACTGTTGGGAAGGGGGCAGATACCCTGTACCCAACACGCCCGGGTTCAGATTTCGCTGCTCCGGATTGCCAAAGCTGGTGACCTCGGGGTCAAGACCCGGATGGTGCGGAGCATATGTCCAGAGGTTCGTTCCGCTGAGGTAGATTTCGAGCCCACGCATATTCAAAGTGTTTAATATGGAGGGAGGCAGGTTGTATCCTATCCGTACCCGGCGCAGACGCAGAAAATCTGCCTTGTAAAGATACATCGATGTTTGCGTGCCGAAACTCTCTACACTGCCGTCTACCATGTACTGGTTGTTCCAGCTTGGCTTCGGATACCTGGCATTTCGGTTATTTTCTGTCCAGTAGTTACCGAGCAGCTCAGTACTGTAGTTACCTGTACCTGCCGGCCGTGTTTTGCCCTGCAAAACCTGATCATATATGTAATTACCACCCTGGAAATTCAGGGTAAATGTGAAGTCGAAGCCTTTATAGGAAAGCGTGTTGGTAAGCCCGCCATAATAGGTCGGGATGCCGCTCTTGCCCTCCATCAGTGTGCGGTTATTGCTCACATTGGATTCTGTGGCCGGAATCATCTCATCGGTCGTCTCAAGGAAGTTCGGGTTATTTATCCGGTTTTCTTCGCTTATCACATTACCATTCTGATCCACATATTCGCCGTTATCGTTGACAAGGAACGGATCATTGTCCACCGCGTAGATCATTTCATATCCGGTATCCGGATTTAATCCGGCCGATTCAGCCATAAAGTACAGGCCAATGCCCTGACCGATACGCGTGTTGGTTACACCTTGCCGCAGACCGGAGTTGTTATCTGAAATAACAGGCGTAAGCGAGAGTACCTCGTTGTCGTTGAGCGTCAGGTTTAATTCGGTCCTCCAGGAGAAATCGCCTTCTGCGACATTCTGGGAATTGACTGAAATTTCGAAACCTTGATTTTGCAGGTCACCGATATTTGCCCAAATCTGCTCCGATGCGGTTCCATTGGATTGGGCTATCGGGCTTGCGAGCAGCATATCCGTAACATCCTGCTTGTAGTAGGATACATTACCCGTAATCCGGTCATTCAAGATTCCGAATTCAAAACCTACATCAGTACTTTCGGTTGTCTCCCAACCAACTTCCTGAGAGCCAACCTGGTTGAAGTAGTACCCGACTGGCACGCTGCCATATCGTTTCCAGCCTGCGAAACTGTTGAATTTTGCGTTTGTGGGTATGTTGGCGTTACCTGTCAGTCCATAGCTTCCTCTCAGTTTCAGGAAACTCAAAAAGTCTACATTCTGCATAAAGGGCTCATCGGATATAACCCAGCCGACAGATCCAGCCGGGAAAGTACCAAACTGCTTATCCGCACCAAATACGGAGGATCCGTCACGACGGATACTAAACTGTGCGATATAGCGTCCTTGATAATTATAGTTGGCGCGTGCAAAGTATCCGATAAACCGGGTTTCCCGGCTTCGGTTAAATGACAAGCGTTGTATAGAACTACCTCCCGGGCTACCGATCATCTCATCCGTAGCCGTGCGGTTCAGGGCCTCCAGGAAGGAATTCAGTGAATTTTCTGAGAACGCCTCCGTACCGGCTGTAACTTTTATATTATGCAGCCCCAGGAAGCTGTCCTGATAGGTCCCATAAATGTTGTAATTATACGACCAGGCTTCGGAACCCTGCTGGCGCCCGTATGGCTCCCCTGAAGGCCGGAGATCACCGGTCGCACTCCTCAGAGCATTGTTATACTTGTAATCAAGGGATATTTCGGAGTGAATCTCCAGATTGTCAAAATTGGGAATCTGGTAATCGGCAAATATTTTACCGAGCGTACGCAGATTTCTGCTCCATGATGTGTACCACTCGTCGTGTAGGGTAGCCACAAGGTTATTTCCAGAACGCTGGTGGAACAACTCGCCTTGATCGTTATAAACAGGTAACCAGGGCAGTGCTCCGGAAACGGCCTGGGTCCAGTTACCATTGGCAACCTGATCGTTGCAGCAGGGCGGTCCGCCATTGACCGGTACTTCATCCTGCTGCAGGAAGGTAAAGTTGGTGCGAATACCGGCGGTAAGGTTTTCGAGAGGTGCGAGATCAACGTTGGCGCGGGTAACAATCCGGTTCATATTGTTTGTTTTGAGATACCCCTCATCCGTACGGTAGTTGGCAGACACGTAGTAGCTGGTGCCTCCCTCTGTACCGCCGCTGGACGAAACATTTAAGCTGTGGAATTGCCCCGGCCGCAGGATCCTGTCAAACCAATCGGTATTGATGTTCTGAATCTCCTGTCTGTCTAATTGGCCTTCGGGAGGCAGATTTAGCCAGTCATAATCACTCAGCGGGTCGAATGGATCCAGATTATTCGGATTATTTGCACGTGCAAGATCCACTATTTCCAGCCACTCAGACGTATCGAGAAGGTCGTAGGTACCGACGGGGGTGCTGAATCCGGTTTGATAGTTCATGTCAAACGTACCAGCGCCGCGCCTTCCGTCTTTGGTGCTGATCAGGATAACCCCGTTGGAGCCACGAGAACCGTAAATAGCGGTTGCGGCAGCGTCCTTCAGCACCTCGATCGATTCAATATCATTCGGATTAACCAGGGAGAGCGGGTTGATACCCTGGTCCATGCCGCCGGCATCCTGATGACTGCCGTTAACGGGCATGCCGTCAATGACAATCAACGGTTCAGTACCGGCTGATATCGAGTTGATACCCCTGATCACAATTCGTGACATCTGCGTGGGCGAACCACCAGTCTGCGTCATCTGCAAGCCGGCAACCTGACCTTGTAATGCATTTTCCAGTGAAGACTCACTCACCTGGTTGATCTGTTCGGATTCAACGGAGGCGATGGAGCCTGTTACCTCTCTTCTGGCCTGCGTACCATAACCGGTGACTACAATTTCTTCTCCCGATATAGCCTCAGACTGCAAATTCACGTTCAACTGCGTGCGCCCGTTGATCGGTACTTCATTGCGCTGATATCCCACAAAAGAAAATACCAGTGTATCCTGCAGAGAGGGTACGTTTAATTCAAAACGTCCTTCGCTGTTGGTGGAGGTACCGGTTGTGGTTCCTTTAACCACAACGTTGACTCCCGGCATCGTCTCCCCGGTATTGGCATCGGTCACTACGCCAGTAACTGTTTCAATCTGAACTTTGGTCTTCATATTCTCCACTTTCTGCGTAATGATAATGTAGCCGTTACCGGCAACAACAAAATCAAGCGGGGTAAGCCCCAGAATCCGGTTGAAGGCTTCTCGCAGATTCACCTGATTCATTTCCATAGTCACTTTTCGCTTATCCCATACCAGGTTGTGGTTAAAAAGCAGTTTGTAATTCCCTTTTTCTGCCACTTTCTGGAGAGCATCTTTGAAGGGCGTTTTCCGAAACTCAAAATTAAAGGTCCGGTATTTACCCTCTTCAACTTCTACATAATCCACAGATGACAATCGCTGCGTATATGTCGCATCCAAATCGTCACCGCTTTGGGCCTCAACTGTCTGGCCCGATATCAAAAAAGGCATCAAGAAGAGGCAGCAAACTAATGCACTTAGTGTGTATATTACGGTATTCGGTATCTTCATAATAATCCCCATTTCCTCCTTAACTAACATTAACATTATAATCGAATATTTACGGGCATCAATTGCACCGATAATATCATCATTGTATTTATGAGTGTGTCGTACATATGTTCATGGATATCTTATCAGTTTATGATTATGGTGTTATTTTGTCGTTCGTAGTTAAAATTCAGAGACTGAGATGTTAACTGAAGCATCTCGTTAAGACTTTCTCGTCTGAATTCTCCTGAAAACTTTACTGACTTTAGTGAAGCGTCTTCCACAATAAAATTCACATCGAAACGGCGCTCCCACTCCTTTAATACGTTGACAAATGGTTCCTCATCAAATGCAAAATCGCCCCGTAACCATGCAAGATGCTTTTCAATGTTTACACTGGCAGGTTCGATGGGAGCTGCCCCCGATTTAATGACACTCATCTGATTGGCACCCAAAATAACCTCTTCACCAATGGTTTCTTCAGACGAGCTTTTTGATGCAAGTGAAACCTTTCCATCGGCAACAGCCACCGATATCTGAGACTCTTCCGGGCGGGCTTTTACGTTAAATTGCGTACCCAGCACAGTGACCTCGGCACCATTGGTTTGTACGATGAAGGGAGAATCAGGCAGGTGGGCCACCTCAAAATAGGCCTCGCCCTCTAAAAAAACTTTGCGGGTATTGGCCTGAAACTGCTCGGGGAACCTGATTTTGCTTTCCGCATTCAGCACTACCTTTGTGCCGTCACTGAATGATAACTCAGCCTCATGTGCACGCTTGGTAACCACCTCTTTCATGGAAACGTTCTTAGAAGCGTCAGAAGTGGACAGCGCTCCGGGATTGATAAAAAAATAGATGCCCACCAGTGCAATTAGCATAACGGCTGCGGCCCGGACAAAATATTTCAAGTAGTTCTTATTTTTCGTACTGGCGGCCGTTCTGCGGGAAGCTGAATGTTGAAAAACATACTTTTTTTCTGACCGCTGGTCATCATTTGCAGGTTTGTCTGTCTTTTCTCGGGAGCTTTCCTTAATCTTATTGGCCAATTTTCGCCAGGCCATCTGCGTATCCGAATTAAGCTCCTTTTCAGGCTGAACGCTTAATATGCGGCGTAATTCATCTACAACCTGTTTGTTTTCAAGGTCTTTCCGCATCCACTCCTCGATATGCCGCTTCTCTTCCTCTGAACATTCCCCGTTCAGGTAGCGATGAAGTTGATTTATATTAATGCGTGACCCCATTTTCTTGGTTTAATTTTTGTTTTACGATCTATAAAATCACATTCACCTATAACGGCGTATCAAAATCCGGGTACCCTGAATTTTTTATATTTTTTTTCGCATTATGCAAAACACCTCTCAGATATGACAGACGGCATTCTGCCTGGTTCCGATATTTAACTAGTGTTGGTTATCACGAAGTATGTTAAGTAGTGAAACAGTTTATTGGGAGTACTACATCTCCCAAACCCTGCCGACAGCGGTCGGGACAGGGTCTTCAAAGGGGAATTCTTGTTTACTATTACACTACTTGCGTTACTATACTTTTTAAAGTGGTAACCACCACACTAGCATAGTTATTAGTTAATTCGTGTAGTAGTTATTAGAGGACACTTATTCGGCATATAAATCTTATCGAGACCTTTGAAATATCTCTTCATAGCTCCGTTGGATACACAGTAGGGCTTGGGGAGGTCAAAACAACAGTATTATAAAGGCCTCTTATCTGTTGTAATCAGTGTAAATCTGTGGCTAAATGCTTAGCGAATTTTGTGGTAGCTACACTAAAAAAGGAAATTAGCACCTGGCAGACAATACAACAGGGTTACCAGCACAGGCAGAAATTTTTTTAACCTGTCCCGCAGGTAATCCAGTGCCCGGCTCATGTGGGTCTCAACCGTTTTGGGTGAGATCTCCAGCACCTGGGCAATTTCTTTATACGTAAGCCCCTCTAATCTGCTTAATTTGTATACCATTCTTGCCCGTTCCGGCAGTTCTTCAATAGCCTGTTGTGTGGCGCGGATAAATTCACTTTCATCATCGGTTTCGGGCAGTTTGGGCTCAACCTTGGTTTCACGTATCTCTGAAAATTTCTCAACATATTTATCCCTGGTTCGGTCTTTTCGCAGGTGGTCAATAGCCTCATATTTTACAGCCCTGAATAAATAAGTTTTCAATTTACCCCGTACTTCCCAGTCCGCCCTGTTCTGCCATATCCATAGGAATACTTCCTGTACCAAACCTTCGGCAATAGCTCTGGATTCAACATAACGGAACGCAAAGCGGAGCAGTGGATCATACCAAGCCTCAAACATCATGCGGTAGGCTTGTTTATCTCCCTTTTGTACAGCTTTTACCCAATATTTTTCCACAGCATCCCGATCAGATGTTAAATCAGATCCTATAGTATTTTTAGATCCCTTATTGTTATTACTAGACATACCTTATATCTTAAAATGATTCCCTAATCCGCTGGCTAATAATTGCCTATGAAACAATTATTTTAAATATAAATCATATCTTGTTGTTTTTGGGACTTTTAACTTAATAATCTTATAAATCTCGATATTTTCTTCTCATTGTAAAGCAAACTTCAATACCTTTTTTAAATAATTTTGCGGGCGTTGATTTATTTACATTGACTAGTTCAATTTAGATAAGAAGTTGAAAAATAATGTTTTAAAAGAATCTACTATTTAGACCTCTACAAAACAAAAGAACTAGGTGCTTTACACAAAAGTGCCGATTCATATAATCCATTTACATAAAACCGAAAAATTTGATTCCATCTGCATATAATTTGTTGCAATTCGTCCTAGATAACATGACAAATCCTGTAGAATTTCAATAGATGAGTACTTATTCCAAAATCCGATACCGACTAAAATGTATCATGTGTCTATATAGGTTGGATGGAAGGAAATTCGGTGAAGCCTCGCAGGTTATCTGTACAGGCAATCAGGATATCCTCCAACCCTCGATTGTTCAGATCAGAGAGCACCTGCAGCCAGAAGTTGGCCCCTTCGCTCTTGGAGATATAAGCGCCCAATACCTCCTTGTAGCCATGCCGGTTGATCCCCAGAATGTTGTAGAGGGCTTTGGGGTCACACGGCCTTCCGAGCGGACCTTATAGTGCATCGCATCCAGCCATACGATGCAATACACCGGCTCCAAGGACCGACTCTGCCAAGCTTTGACCTCCGGAATAACCCGGTCGATAATTTGGGAGAGCATGGTGCAGTAAAGCTCTGTGTCGTACATTTCAGCGATGTGGTCGCGGATGCCCCGTAGACTCATCCCCAGCCCGTAGAGACCGATAATTTTGCTGGCAAGGCTCTGCGCCAGCACCGTCTCGCGTTTCTTGACCAGTTGGGGATAGAAGCTACTCTGGCGGTCTTGGGGAGTGTCGATTTAGAAGCTACCGGCCGAGCTTTTGATTGTTTTCTGCCTTTGCCGTTACGCTTATTACCTGCCTTGCGTTCCTGGTGGTCCAGATGCGCATCCATCTCCGCCTGCGACGAAGCCTTTGAGCATCGGAGCGAAGGCACCATCAGAGCCAAATAACAACTCTCCGGATCTTAATTGCTGGAGGGCTTTTTTCTGCAGGTTATTTATTTTTCTTGTGTCATAATTGTCTAAGTTAGTGAGTTTTAAGTTACTAAACTTAGACAGAGTTAGATTTACACTCTAGATACAGTTAAGCCAGGTTCAAGCTAAGCAGTTTCAGTTTGAAATACCCATAGAAATCGGGATCTACGATGATGATCAAATTCTGCCGGACGTTAAAAAATACGTTATGGATCAACGGACTATGAAACTAACAATTCCTGTCGAAAAAGAACCTGAGGAAGTGGTTATTGATCCCGGCACCAAACTGCTGGCCAAATGGACTTTTATTAAAGAATAAGGGTTCCTTTCTTTATCCTGAATATGCAACTCCACTTTTGGCAATTGGGGAATCCAAAACCTGACGGGCAATGTTGTTGCCGTTTCGCAGATCACTCCTCCATGTGTATCACCCAGCCGCCGGTATAACAAAGAGTTGTGCCTGCCGGCTGTTTCCTCACCCGGGATTTCGTATACAGCTGACAGGCTGACACTGAGACTTGCAAGGCACAATGAAGCACGTTGTTAAAAGAAATGAATGAACTGTGGATTTTAAATTCATTCCAAAACCCTTCCTTAATTTAATTTTGTGCCAGTAAATAGCAAAATAGTATTCAATTAGTTAATTCTATTTTGTTATAGTCTTTTCTCCTTAATGTATTTAAGGAATTCCTTAGCTTGCCCGATATTAGAGATGTAATCAAATACAGAACTATGGATAATGATTTTCGACTCCCGACGAAATGGGAAGTTATTGCTGTAATGATACTGATTCTGGCAATATTGTTTTTTTCCCTTGCCCAGCTACAGTTGCCTATTCAACTTGCGCTGTTTGCCTGCTGGTTTATCGTAATTGGCCTCGGTATAAAGATCGGATTTCGTTATTCAGATATGCAACATGGACTGGTCAAAGGGATATACAGCGGCTTGGATGCTGCGCTAATCCTCATAGGTGTTGGGGCCCTGATTGGGTCCTGGATTGCGGGGGGAATAGTACCGAGTATCATTTATTATGGTTTATCGATCATGAACAAGGAAACTTTTCTTGCTTCAGCATTTATCATTTGTGGTGTTACATCTCTTACAACTGGCACCTCATTTGGTACTGTCGGAACTGTCGGGATTGCCATGATGGGCATTGGTCAAGGATTTGGTTTTTCATTGCCTTTGGTAGCAGGATCAGTTATATCGGGAGCTTATTTGGGTGATAAATTATCCCCGTTATCCGATACTACAATTATGACCGCTTCATTATGCCAGGTAGGGGTGATAGATCACGTAAAGTCAATGCTCTATATCAGTATTCCTGCAGCGGGAATTGCATTCGTTTTGTTTTTAATTGCAGGATTTAATTATGGCGGTAGCAACGTTGATTTAAGCCAGGCGACGCTATTTCGGGAGGCCATTTCCACACATTTTAATACCGGTATATACCTATTGCTCCCCGCTGTCGTGGTCATTGTACTACTGGTATTTCGATTACCTTCACTACCGGTAATTACGTTTGGTGCCTTGCTTGGCGTTGTATGTGCCGGAGCCTTTCAAAACTTGAATACCCTTGATTCAGTTCGGTCACTGTACTCTGGCAGCTTAATAGAAACAGATGCAGCATTTATAAACACCTTGCTGAACAGGGGGGGAATTGAATCTATGTATGGCGTCATCGTTTTAATCATGTTCGCATTGGGACTGGGAGGACTGATGAGAAAAGTGGGCATACTCCAGGTTATTGGCAACCAACTGCTCGCGTGGGCCGATACCGTCGGGAAGTTGACCACCTCCACTATATTGAGCGGATTCTTCGGCAATTTTTTCGGCGGTGCTGCTTACGTTTCGCTTATTACAGCCAGTACGCTTACCGAAAAAAGGTACAGCTCAATGGGTATCGACAGAAGGGTTCTTTCCCGTAATACTGAAGCAGGTGGCACCGTAACTACTCCCATGGTACCCTGGACAGATGGTGGAATTTTCATGGCCACGACCTTGGGCGTCAGCACAATTAGCTACCTGCCGTTTCTGTGGTATAATATTTTGGTTTTGTTGATTGCGATTATTTTTGGACAGTTCAATATTGCCATTTGGTATACGGAACCGGAATAGGAAATTCGATTTTATAAATTAAAGACGAATTCCTTTTGGGCCTTACCGATTTCCTCGATTTTTTTACTTCCTTGGCATGGAAAAAAGCCGATAGAAAACCAAGACTAAGGGGCTTGCATAATTGGGGTCAGCTGGTTTCAACTTCCCATTTTTCGGACTATTCAACTAAAAATCCAAGAACTGAAGGACAGGGGTACCACCCCAGTCGGGGACTTATATAAAATAGATTTAATATTTGAAAGGGAAGTGATTAAAAAACTAACAGTTTTAGAAAAAAAAGTACTATAAACCCAAGCATATACTTTTAAAGTTATAACTTTATCTTTTATCAAATCAAATTCGGTAAATATTCTGGTATTTGCCATCAAATTATCAACGGGTCTGTTAAAAAAGTTGAATAGCATAACCAGTTAACCCACATCAAAAACATTAAATCAAACTTATTCTATGAAAATCTCGAGTATTAAGGTTTATCAGGTTGATCTTCCGCTCCACGAAGGTAGTTACAACTGGTCAGAAGAGAAAAGCGTTGACGTGTTTGACAGTACTGTTGTCCTGCTGGAAACTGATTCTGGCATTACGGGTGTTGGGGAAGTGTGTCCGTTGGGCCCGGTGTATCTTCCTGCCTATGCCCGTGGTGTACGCACGGGGTTAAAGGAAATGGCCCCTCAACTTATTGGAAAGGACCCTACACAGCTGCAGAAGATCAATCGCCAGATGGATTATTTGTTAAAGGGCCACCCCTATGTTAAATCGGCGATAGATATGGCTTGCTGGGATATACTCGGCAAATCGGCTGATAAACCTGTCTGCACGCTTCTTGGAGGGCGTTATGGAGAGAATGTTCCTCTCTACAGAGCAATATCCCAACGGCCGGCGGACGAAATGGCTGAAAATGTCGCTAACTACAAAGCAGAAGGCTACAAAAAATTTCAACTCAAAGTTGGTGGGAATGCAAATGACGATATAGATCGTATCCGCGCTGTTCGTAATGTCCTTGATAGCGATGATGTTTTAGTTGCGGATGCAAACACGGGCTGGTTGAAACATGATGCAATGCGTGTAGTAAAAAATGTAGCAGATGTTGATGTATATATTGAACAGCCATGTAATTCCTACCAGGAATGTCACTCAATTCGGGAACATACGGACCTGCCGTTCATCCTTGATGAGGTTATAGATTCTGTGGAGATGATATTACAAGGAGTTAATGACCGAGCCATGGATGTGGTCAATATCAAAATCAGCAAATTCGGTGGGTTAACCCGTGCCAGGCAAGCTCGAGACCTCTGTGTTTCTTTGGGTATAGCAATGACTTTGGAAGATAGTTGGGGAGGAGATATCATAACTGCAGCAATTGCTCATCTTGCCCACAGTACCCCCCCGGAATTTATTTTTAGCTCTACTGATTTCAACAGTTATGTTACTACCTCTATTGCCGAGGGCGCTCCACAACGTGTGGACGGTCGCATGGCTGCCTCCACCAGGTCGGGCCTTGGTATTAAACCACGAATGGACGTTTTAGGTGATCCCGTTTGGAGTTGTTAATTTGATCTTCCAGTAAAAACTCACAGCAGTCACTTGATTTTTAAAAAGGATCCGGTAATTACTTTCCAGACTGATCCTCATTCAATTGTATCGGAGGGCCCGTCGTATCCCGGTATTGAGTCCGCAGGCCGCGCAGCCGTTCTTTCAGCTCCCGCGTCCGCTGGGCGTATTCCGGCTGCCCGTACA